>NZ_BAAALS010000003.1:0-312913 GCF_039528415.1 Luedemannella helvata | reverse complement strand
CCGAGCGGCGCCGACGCCGCCCGGACCGGGCCGGGCGGCGCTGTCACGGCCCGCTCCGCCGCGGGCCGGGCCCGCGGCCCGGCCCGGCTCGTCGTCCAGGCGCAGGGTGAGGCCGATGCGGTTGCGGGGGACGTCCACCTCAAGGACCTTGACCTTCACGATGTCCCCGGGCTTGACGATCTCGCGCGGATCCTTCACGAAGTTGTGGGACATGGCCGAGACGTGGACCAGGCCGTCCTGGTGCACGCCCACGTCGACGAACGCGCCGAAGGCGGCCACGTTGGTGACCACGCCCTCGAGCACCATGCCGGGAACCAGGTCGCTGACCTTCTCGACGCCGTCGGCGAACGTCGCCGTCTGGAACGCCGGGCGCGGATCGCGGCCGGGCTTCTCCAGCTCGGCGAGGATGTCCGTCACGGTCGGCAGGCCGAACGTGTCGTCGACGAACTCGGCCGGCCTGATCTTGCGCAGCGTGGCGGTGTTGCCGATGAGCGCCTTGAGGTCGCCGCCCGTGGTGGACAGGATGCGCCGGACCACCGGGTACGCCTCGGGGTGCACGCTGGACGCGTCGAGCGGGTCGTCGCCGTCCGGGATACGCAGGAAGCCCGCGCACTGCTCGAACGCCTTGGGCCCCAGGCGCGGCACGCCGGTCAGGGCGCGGCGGGACCGGAACGGGCCGTTGGCGTCGCGGTGGGCCACGATGTTCTCGGCCAGCCCGGTGGTGATGCCGGAGACCCGGGAGAGCAGCGGCGCGGAGGCGGTGTTGACGTCCACACCGACGCCGTTCACGGCGTCCTCGACGACCGCGTCGAGCGAGCGGGACAGCTTGGCCTCGGAGACGTCGTGCTGGTACTGCCCGACGCCGATCGACTTGGGGTCGATCTTCACCAGCTCGGCGAGCGGGTCCTGCAGGCGCCGCGCGATGGACACGGCGCCGCGCAGCGACACGTCGAGGGAGGGCAGCTCCTGCGCCGCGTACGCCGACGCGGAGTAGACCGACGCGCCCGCCTCCGAGACCATGACCTTGGTGAGTCCGAGCTGCGGGAACTTCGCGATCAGGTCCGCGGCCAGCTTGTCGGTCTCCCGCGACGCGGTGCCGTTGCCGATCGCGACCAGCTCGACCTTGTGCGCGGCGGCGAGCCGGGCCAGCGTGGCCAGCGACTCGTCCCAGCGGCGCGCGGGCACGTGCGGGTAGATGGTGTCGGTGGCGACGACCTTGCCGGTGGCGTCGACGACGGCGACCTTCACGCCGGTGCGGAAGCCCGGGTCGAGGCCCATCGTGGGCCGGGTGCCCGCCGGGGCGGCCAGCAGCAGGTCCTTGAGGTTCGCCGCGAAGACGCGCACGGCCTCGTCCTCGGCGGCCTGCCACAGGCGGCCGCGCACGTCGACGCCCAGGTGCACCACGATGCGGGTACGCCAGGCCCAGCGCACCGCGGACAGCAACCACAGGTCGCCCGGGCGACCGCGGTCGGCGATGCCGAAGCGGGCCGCGATGCGGACCTCGTAGACCGTGGGCCCGTCCGCGCCCTCGGGGGTGGGATCGACGGAGACGTCGAGGTGCTCCTCCTTCTCGCCCCGGAAGATGGCCAGGACCCGGTGGGCCGGCAGGCTGGTGAACGGCTCGGACGTGTCGAAGTAGTCGGAGAACTTGGCGCCAGCCTCCTCGCGGCCCTCGCGCACCTTGGCGACCAGGCAGCCGCGGTTCCACAGGAGCTCGCGCAGCTCGCCGATGAGGTCGGCGTCCTCGGCGAAGCGCTCCACCAGGATGGCGCGCGCCCCGTCGAGCGCCGCCGCCGCGTCCGCCACCCCGCGCGACGCGTCGACGAACGGCTCGGCGACGACGAGCGGCTCGCCGGACGGGTCGGTCAGCAGGACGTCGGCCAGCGGTTCCAGGCCGGCCTCGCGGGCGATCTGCGCCTTGGTCCGCCGCTTGGGCTTGTACGGCAGGTAGATGTCCTCAAGGCGGGCCTTGGAGTCGGCCTCCAGGATCTGGGCGCGCAGCGCGTCGTCGAGCTTGCCCTGGCTGGCGATGGACTCCAGGATGGCGGCCCGGCGCTCCTCCAGCTCCCGCAGGTAGCGCAGCCGCTCCTCCAGGGTGCGCAGCTGGGTGTCGTCGAGGGTGCCGGTGACCTCCTTGCGGTACCGGGCGATGAACGGCACCGTGGCCCCGCCGTCCAGCAGCTCGACGGCCGCCCGCACCTGCCCGTCCCGTACCCCGAGCTCGTCCGCGATGCGCCGCTCAATGGAGACCGTCACGACCCTTGTCCACCGTTTCTCGTAGCCGATTGAACTCATGCATTCTGCCGTGCCCGCGACCGTGGCGCCGCGTCGACCTTGGCTAGGCTCGTCGGCGTGACTGGGCTGCTCGTGATCGTGGGGTTGACGGCGATCGTGGCGGCGGTGTCCGCCGCCTCCCGCCGGTACGGCGTACTCGCGCCCATCGCTCTTGTCGTGGTGGGTCTGGGGCTGTCATTCGTGCCGGGCTTCCCCGAGATCCACATCGAACCGGAGTTCGTCCTGGTCGGTGTGCTGCCGCCGCTGCTCTACGTGGCGGCGTTGGAGACCTCCGTGCCCGCCTTCCGGGTGAATCTGCGGCCGATCCTGCTGCTCGCGGTCGGCCTGGTGATCTTCACGGCGGTCATCGTGGGCGTGGTCACCCATCTGCTGTTGCCGGACGTGCCGCTGGCGATCTGCCTCGCGCTGGGCGCGGTCGTCGCGCCACCCGACGCGATCGCGGCGACGGCGGTGGCCCGGCGCATCGGCCTGCCGCGCCGGCTGGTCACCATCCTCGAGGGCGAGAGCCTGCTCAACGACGCCACCGCCCTCGTGCTGTTCAAGGTGACCGTCGCGGCCGCGATCGGCACGGCCGTCGGGCCGCTGGCGGTCTCCAAGGAGGTGCTGCTCTCGGCGGGCGGCGGCGTCCTGGTCGGCGCGATCGGCGCGGTCGTCACCGGGTACCTGCACCGGCGCACCAAGGACCCGCTGCTGGACAACACCATCTCCGTGCTCGCGCCCTTCATCGTGGCGGCCGTGGCCGAGCGGCTGCACGCCTCGGCGGTGGTCGCGGTCGTCGTCACGGGCCTCTACCTGGGCCACCGGCTGACCACGCTCATGTCGGCGGCGTCGCGGCTGCAGATGGGCGCGTTCTGGCGTGTCGTGAAGTTCCTGCTGGAGGGCCTGGTCTTCCTCCTGGTGGGCCTGCAGCTGCGCGAGGTGCTCGCCGCGCTGCACACGCCGGTGGGCACCGCCGTGGGGGTGACCGTCGCGGTCCTGCTCACGGTCGTGCTGACCCGCTTCGCGTGGATGTACCCGGCGACGTACCTGGCCCGGCTGGTCACCGGGGTGCGTCGGCGCGACCCGGCGCCCAGCTGGCGGGTGCCCACGCTGCTGTCCTGGGCGGGCATGCGGGGCGTGGTCACCCTCGCGACCGCCCTGGCGCTGCCGACCGCGCTGGCCGGCGGCGCGCCGTACCCTCGTGATCTTTTCGTGTGGTTGGCCTTCGCGGTGATCATGGTGACCCTCGTGCTGCAGGGGATGACGCTGCCGGCCATGGCGCGGGCGCTCCGCATCCCGCCCGACGACCGTACCCAGGACGTGCTGGCCGAGGCGACCGTGCAGCAGGCCGCCAGCCGGGCCGCGCTGGTTAAGCTGGAGGAGCACGCGGACAGCGCCCCGGAGTACGTGGTACAGCGCCTGCGTGGCCTGGCCGAGCAGCGGACCAACACCGCCTGGGAGCGGCTGGGCACCAACCGGGAGACCCCGTCAGGCGCGTACGTTCGACTGCGGCGGATCATGTTGGAGGCGGAACGGGACGTGTTCCGCAGAGCGCGCGACGACGGGCGCATTCCCGAGGAGGTCCTGGTCCGCGCCCAGCGCGAGCTGGACCTCGAGGAATCGATGCTGGAGCGGACCGAGGAAGAATGAGCGCAGCGGAGGGATCGGCATGAGCTGTGAGCACTTGGCGGCGGCGCAGGACGCGCAGCCGCAGTCGACCGAGGGGTGCCAGGGCTGCCTCGCCGAGGGCCGTAAGGACTGGGTGCACCTGCGGCTGTGCCTGACCTGCGGGCGCGTGGGCTGCTGCGACTCGTCGCCGCGCAAGCACGCGACGGCGCACGCGAACGCCGAGGCACACCCGGTGATCCGCTCGTTCGAGCCGGGCGAGCGCTGGCGCTGGTGCTACGTGGACGAGGAGTTGGGCTGAGTCACCTCCGCCACGATGGAGGGGGTGGCCGGCGGGCCCGACTCGATCGGGTTCGGCGCGGCGGGACTGCCGTCGAGCTGGGCCGGGCCGGTCGCCGCGAGGGACGCGTGTCCCCGCCCGCCCAGCCGGCGCTGCATGAGCCACGTGTCGGCGGCCTCGGTGGCCGCGATGCGGTTGTCGCAGATGAACCGGGGCGCCGTGCGGGAGGCCGGCATCGTCCCCCAGGCGTAGCAGTTGTCATCGGTGAACGTAACGATGGGCTGGGCGACCTGGTCGGCGTCGCGGACGGACGCGGGCTGGTCGGCGACCGTCCAGGCGACAATGAATCCGACCTGGACCTCGCCGTCGACGATCTGTGCCAGCCACATCGGATACGACTGCGGGATGACGGTCATGTTCTCTCCGTCAGCATTGACATACCTCATTGTGCGAAACACCCGCCCCAGGGAGTACCTGCCAGGAGAAGGATTCACGTACCCGCAACATCCCGTGGCCAACCCGGAGGGCCGCACCCAGGACTAGAGTTGATTCGTGATCAGGTTCGGATACAAGGCCTCAGCGGAACAGTTCGCCCCTCGGGAGCTGCTCGACTTCGCGGTGCACGCGGAGCGGGTGGGCTTCGACTCCGTCTTCATCAGCGACCACCTGCAGCCGTGGCGCCACCACGGCGGCCACGCGCCCGCCGCGCTGCCGTGGCTGGGCGCCCTGGTCAACGCCACCGAGCGCGTCGCGGTCGGCACGAGCGTGCTGACCCCGACCTTCCGCTACCACCCCGCCGTCATCGCCCAGGCCTTCGCCACGCTCGGCTGCCTGGCGCCCGGCCGGGTGATCCTGGGCGTCGGCTCGGGCGAGTCCCTCAACGAGGCGCCGCTGGGCGCGCACTGGCCGGAGGCCAAGGAGCGGCTGGCCCGGCTGCGCGAGGCGGTCGAGCTGATCAAGCTGCTCTGGTCGGACGAGCGGATCACGTTCAACGGCACGTACTACTCCGTCACGGACGCCACGATCTACGACCGGCCGGAGCAGCCCGTGGGGCTCTACATCGCCGGCGGCGGCGCGGTCGCGGCGCGGCTGGCCGGCCGGGTGGGCGACGGCTTCATCTGCACCAGCGGCAAGGGCCGCGAGCTGTACACGGAGACGCTGCTGCCGGCGGTCGCCGAGGGCGCCGCGAAGGTCGGCCGCAGCACGGCCGACCTCGACCTGACCATCGAGGTCAAGGTGTCCTTCGACCCCGACCTGGAACGGGCGCGCGCGGACACCCACTACTGGGGTGCGCTGGCCCTGTCGGCCGAGGAGAAGGTCGGCGTGGAGGACCCGATCGAGATGGAGCGCCTGGCCGACGCGCTGCCGATCGAGCGCACGGCGTCACGCTGGATCGTGTCCAGCGACCCGGACGAGCACGCGGCGCGCGTCCGCGAGTACCTCGACATGGGCTTCACCCACCTGGTCTTCCACGCGCCCGGCCCGGACCAACGGTCCTTCATGGACCGTTACGCCGAACAGGTCCTCCCCCGCCTGCGGGTGTGATCACGGTACGGGTGGGTATGTCAGCTGCGGCGGCCACGGACGTCGCCGCCGCAGCTGACGAGGGAGGTGGGTCGTGCCGACCGCCGTTGACCTGTTGACCGACGCCGCCGCCGTGGCAGAGGAGGGCCTGACCGGCCCATTCAACGATCCCCATGTGCTGCGCCTGGGCAGCTACCTGGAGGCGAGCGCGCACCGCCTCGGCGCCACGGCCCAGATCAGCGCGCTCGCCGCCGACGCGCTGGACGAGTACGTCGACGAACACCCCAACGATCTGGGCCTGGACCCGGACGTCCTGTTCGCCTGCGTCGCCGACTGGGCGAACCGCCGGCCGCGCTACGCCGGCCGCCGCTTCGCGCTGGCCGACCGCCTGCACGCCTTCCTCCCCCTCCTGCGCCGCCACAGCTAGCGGGCACGGTCTGCGGACTGCTTGCCGAGGGCGGCGGCGAGGCGGGCCACCGCCTCCGCCATGCGCTCCGGCGGGGTGGCCGCGTAGGTCAGGCGCAGGTGCGGGGCCGGGGGTTCGGCGGCGTACCAGGGGCGGCCGGGGAAGACGATGACGCCCTCGGCGGCGGCCGCGGCGGCCAGTGCCACGTCGTCCGTGCCCTCGGGCAGGGGTGCCCACAGGTGCAGTCCGCCGCGCGGGATCGCGCTCGGGCACGACGCCGGCAGCTGGCGGCGCAGCGCGGCGAGCAGGGCCTCGCGCCGGGCCCGCAGCGCGGCGCGCAGCGCGCGCAGGTGCCTCGGCCAGGCCGGGGCGGTGACGAACTCCACTGTGGCCTGTTGCAGCGGGCCGGCCACATAGAAGTCGTCCAGCAGCCGGGCGGCGCGCAGCCGGGCGCCGGCCGGGCCGCGCGCGCCGACGGCGGCGATGCGCAGGCCGGGCGCGGTGGACTTGGTGAGCGAGCGCAGGTAGACGACGTGACCGTCCGGGTCGTCGGCGGCCAGCGGCGGCGGGGCCTCGCCGTCGAGGGTGAGGTCGCGCGCGTAGTCGTCCTCGATGAGGAACGCCCCGGCCGCGCGGACGACCCCGGCGACCTCGGCGCGCCGGCCGGGCGCGAGCGTCGCGCCGGTCGGGTTGGCGTACAGCGGTTGGCAGTAGAACAGCCGGGCCCGGGTCCGCGCGAAGGCGGCGGCAAGTTGGTCAGGCAGTACGCCGTCGGCGTCCGTGGGTACGGGCACGACGCGCAGGCCGGCTGCCCGCCCGGCGGCGAGCGCGCCCAGGTACGTCGGCGACTCGACGAGCAGGGTGTCGCCGGGCTCGCCGAGCGCGCGCAGCACGGACGCCAGCGCGGCCTGCCCGCCCGGACAGATCACCAGGTCGTCGGCGCGTAGCGCCGTCCCGGCCTCGCGGGCGAACCAGGCGCGCAGGTCCTCGCGGCCCTCGGTCGGCCCGCGCTGCCAGGAGGCGGGCTGGCGGGCCGCGCGGGCGAGCGCCGCCCCGAGGGCGGCGGCCGGCTGCAGGTCCGGGTCGAGATACCCGCCGGTGAGCGCGAGGGCGCCCGCCGGCGGTATCGCGAGTAACGCCTGCATGTCCTCCTCGCCCGACCTCGCGGCGCCGAGCGCGACCGTCTGCCACGACAGGTCGGGGGCGTGCCGCTCGGCGGGCCGGGCGGCCACGAAGGTGCCCCTGCCCGGACGCGCCTCGACGAGGCCCTGTCCGACCAGCTGACGGATGGCCTCCGCGACCGTCACGGGCGACGCGCGGTGGCGGGCGGACAGCTCGCGTACGGAGGGCAGTCGCGCGCCGGGCTCCGCCGCGGCCGCCAGGCGGGATAGATCTTGGATAACGCGATCGGCTGCGTTACCGTCATTCATGAGAGACAAGAGTAACGCTACTGAGCGCGGGACGGTAACGGTCGGGCTCGTCCTCGGCGCGCTGGGGGTCCTCGCGTTCAGCATGACGATGCCGGCCACCCGCGTCGCCGTGCAGCAGCTCGACCCGTGGTTCGTCGCGTTCGGCCGGGCCGTGGGCGCGGCGCTGCTGGCCGGCGGGTACCTGTGGCTCACCCGGGCCCGCCGGCCGACCCGCGCCCAGTGGCGGCGCCTGCCGGTCGTCGCGCTCGGCGTCGTCGTCGGGTTCCCCTTGTTCACCTCCCTGGCGCTGACCACCCAGACCGCCGCGCACGGCGCGGTCGTGGTCGCCGTGCTGCCCGCCATGACGGCCATCTTCGCGGTGCTGCGGGCCGGCGAGCGGCCGTCCCTGCTGTTCTGGGTCGCCAGCGCGGGCGGGCTGCTGGCCGTCCTCGCGTTCCTGATGACCAGTGGCACCGTGCGGGGCGCGCTGACGGTGGCCGACCTGTTCCTGCTCGCGGCCGTCGTGCTGTGCGGGCTGGGCTACGCCGAGGGCGGCGCGCTCGCCCGCGACCTGGGCGGCGCGGCCACGATCTGCTGGGCGCTGCTGGTCGCGCTGCCGGCGACCCTGCCGATCACGCTGGTCGCCGCCGCGATCCATCCGCCGCGCGCCGACGCGGCCGGCTGGGCGGCGTTCGGGTACGTCACCGGGATCTCGATGTTCCTGGGGTTCTTCGCCTGGTACGCGGGCCTCGCGCGCGGCGGCATCGCCCGGGTCGGCCAGCTCCAGCTCACCCAGCCGGTGCTCACCCTCGCCTGGTCCGCGCTGCTGCTCGGCGAACTCGTCACCCCGGCCTCGATCGCGTCGGCGCTGGTCGTGCTCGGGTTCGTCGTGCTCACCCAGCGCGCCCGGGAGGGCACAAGATTTTTCCGCGCCCGTGTCGACGCGCGCGCAACCCGTTCGTCCTTGGAGTGAGAGGGTCGAAGGACGACCCGACGCACCAGGAGGCCGAGATGGCGAAGTACATGCTGATCATGCGGGGCACGGACGAGGCGCTGGCGAAGATGGCGGAGACCCCGTTCGAGGACATGCTCGAGACGATGGGCCGCTTCAACGACGAGCTGATCCGCGCCGGCGTCCTCGTCGCGGCCGAGGGCCTCGACGACCCGGCGCAGGGCGTGGTGGTCGACTTCAGCGGCGAGACGCCCGTGGTCACGGACGGCCCCTACGGCGAGACGAAGGAGCTGTTCGGCGGCTTCTACCTGCTCGACGTCGCCTCCAAGGAGGAGGCCGTCGAGTGGGCCAAGCGGATGCCCGGCTTCCCCGGCACGAAGTGCGAGATCCGCCGCGTGCCGACCATCGACGAGTTCCCGCAGGACAACGAGTACGTCATCAGGGAGCGCGCGTGGCGCGAGCTGACCGGCCAGCTCTGATGACCACGGTCACGGACGGCCCGCCGAGTGCCGAGTCGGCGCGGCGGGCCGTCGAGGCCGTCTGGCGCATCGAGTCGCCCCGCATCGTCGGCGCCCTCGCCCGCTACACCGGCGACTTCGAGCTGGCCGAGGACGTGGCACAGGAGGCCGTGGCCAGGGCGCTCGTGGCCTGGTCGCGCGACGGCGCCCCGGACAGCCCGGTGGGCTGGCTGCTGGCGACCGCGCGGCGGCTCGCCATCGACGGCTTCCGTCGCCGGGCGGCCCTCGACGAGCGGTACGCCATGATGGCCGGGCAGCTCGCGGAGGGCGAGGCGACGTCCGGCGCGGCGGCGCCGCCCAGCCGCGCGGACGACCTGCCGTGGGACCCCGACCGGGTCGACGACGACGTGCTGGCGCTCATGTTCATGGCCTGCCACCCGGTGCTCTCCCCGGAGGCCCGGGTGGCCCTGACCCTGCGCACGGTCGCCGGCATGACCAGCGAGGAGATCGCCCGCGCGTTCCTGGTCCCGGTGCCGACGGTCCAGGCGCGCATCACCCGGGCCAAGAAGACGATCGCCGCGGTGGGGGTGCCGTTCGAGGTACCGCCGGCCGACGAGCGGCGCGGGCGGCTCGGCGGCGTCCTGAGCGTGCTCTACGTGATCTTCACGGAGGGTTCGACGGCCACCTCCGGCGACCGGCTGCTGCGCCCGGACCTCGCGTACGAGGCGACCCGGCTGGCCCGGATGCTCGCCCAGCTGCTGCCGGCCGAACCCGAGGTGTACGGGCTGCTCGCCCTGTGCGAACTCACGGCGGCCCGGTTCCCCGCCCGCACCGGACCCGACGGGGAGGCCGTGCTCCTGGAGGACCAGGACCGCCGCCGCTGGGACCGGTCGGCGATCCGCCGCGGCCTGGCCGCGCTCGGCCGGGCGACCGCGCTCGGCCGCGGCCTCGGCCCGTACGGGCTGCAGGCCGCCATCGCCGCCTGTCACGCCTCCGCCCCGTCCGTCGCGGAGACCGACTGGGCCCGCATCGTGCTCCTCTACGAGGCGCTCGGCCGGGTGGCCCCGTCGCCGGTCGTCGACCTCAACCGGGCCGTCGCGGTCGCGATGGCGTCCGGACCGGGGCCCGCGCTGTCCATGGTGGACGAACTGGTCGCCACCGACCGGCTGGCCGGCTCGCACCTGCTGCCCAGCGTGCGCGGCGAACTGCTCACCCGGCTCGGCCGCACCGCCGAGGCGCGCGCCGAGCTGGAGCTGGCCGCCCGGCTGTGCCGCAACGAACGCGAGCGCGCCGTCCTGCTCCGCAAGGCCGCCGAGCTGACCTGAGCGTCAACCCACGAGGGGCAGCGCGGTCGCCAGTGGCCACGCCACCAGCAGCGACCCGACGAGCGCGACCAGCCACGCCGGCGCGCCGGACCGGTGCAGCACCGCGCCCCAGGCCGCCTGGCACAGCAGCAGGATCGCCAGCAGCGGCACGATGAGCAGCAGGAACCCGGGCGCGAGCCCGACGGCCGCCGCGACGGTGAGCGCGAACACCGCGACCGCCGACACGACCAGCACCCCGAACGCGTTGCCGTCCGCCACCCGGTCCGCGCCGAAGGCCAGCAGGGCCAGCGCCGCCCACACGCAGGCGAGCAGCCACCACCGGGGGCCGACGGGCACCGCGCTGGTCAGTCCGGTATGCAGCGGCACCGCGATGGTCAGGGCCGCATAGGCGACGAGTACGGGCGCGACGACGGCGACCCGGCCCGCGCCGGCCCCGCCGGAGCCCTCGTCCGGACCGGCGCGCCGGACGCGGGCGTAGCCGAGCAGCGCGGCGCCGCTGGCCGCCGCGAAGCCGGCGACGAAGCCGCCCACGGCGAGCGGCACGCGGGCGGCCGGCGCGAGCGCCGCGAGGGGCAGGGCGACGACCGCGGCCCCGGCCGCGACGGCCGCGCACCGGCCGATGACCGGCACGGTGAGCGTGGGCCACGGCCGGTGGACGCCGAGCGCCAGGCGCGCGACCGGGTAGATGCCGATGAGGAGGGCGGTCAGCAGCAGGCCGGCGCCGGCCGCGCGCCGGGTCGGCGCTGGTGGCGAACCTCCGCCCGCCGGGCCGCCGAGGCTGTCGTCCAGCCAGGTGACCGTCTCGCGGTGTGCTCGGGGGGCGTACAGGATGGTGATGTGCTCGACCCCGGGCACGGTCAGGCTCGCGCGGCCGGGTCCGGCGCCGTCGACGGCGTGCGCGACGGCGGTCCGGAAGCCGGCGAACTCCAGGCCGCCGACCAGCAGGAGCAGGCGGCGGGGACGTTCGGGCGCGACCTCGGACGCGTCCGGCAACGAGATCGCCACGGTGGCCCCGATGTCGGGATGCCCGGCCGCGTACCGGGTGACCGCGCCCGCGCCCATGGAGTGTCCGACGAGCGCGATGCGGGTCGGGTCGACGTCCGGCAGCCCGCGCAGGTGCGCGGTCGCGACGTCCAGATCGCGGGCCAGCGCGTCCGCCGACCGGTCGCCGTCGGGCAGCGGTCGCGTGTTGGTGCCGTGCCCGGAGAAGTCGAGCAGGACGACCACGTAGCCGCGCGCCGCCAGCGTGTCGCCAAACGGCGCCATGAGCTTCGCCGAGCCCGCGAACCCGTGCGCGACCACGACCCCGGGGTGGCGCCCGCCGCCGGCCGGGTGAACCTCGTCGACAGGCAGCCCGCCGACGACGACGTGGCGACGGCCCAGCTCCGGCGCGGCCCCCGCCAGCAGCCAACATCCGGCACCGGCCAACACCAGGGCCACCAGCGCCACGATGCCCGTAGCGGAGCGCACCCGCGCAACAACGTCCACAAGCGACAGTATGACCCCGCCGCGTCCCCCTGCCCGCCCACTGGGTGCAGATGGGCCTTACGTACCATATTCAGTGGTTAATTCGGTACGAAACTGTCCCTAGCGACTCGGCCCGGCGGCCCGCCACGGTCCCGCGAACTACTGTTCAGGGGTGCTGACTGTCCAGGCCGTGTCGCTGGCCCGCTCGCGGGTCGCCATCTCCCTCGCGTTCGCCGTGCACGGCGCCGTCGTGGGTACCTTCGCCACGCGGGTGCCGTGGATCGCCGAGCACGTGGGGGCCAGCGCGGGTGAGCTGGGCCTCGCGCTCGTCGCGCCCGCGCTCGGGGCCGTCTCCACGATGCCGCTGGCGGCCCGGCTCACGCACCGCTTCCGCAGCCGCGCTGTCGTGCGCGTACTCATGGTGGTGTTCTGCCTTTCCGTCGTGCCGGTGGCGCTCGCGCCCAACCTGGTCACCCTCTTCGCCGCCCTCTACGTCTTCGGCGCGGCGGCGGGCATGGCCGACGTCGCCATGAACGCCGAGGGCGTGGTGGTCGAGCGGCGGTACGGCCGGTCGATCATGTCCAGCCTGCACGGGCTGTGGAGCGTCGGCGTGCTGGTCGCGTCGGGCGCCGGGGTGCTCGCCGCGCACGCCGACCTCGACGCACGCGCGCACTTCGGCATCGCCGCGCTCGTCCTGATCGCCGTCGGGTGGATCGGCGGCCGGGATCTGATCAACGAGCGGCTACCCGGCGAGGAGGCCCCCGCGTTCTCCCGGCCGTCGCGGCCGGTGCTCCTCGTCGGCCTGGTCGGGTTCTGCGCGATCTTCGCCGAGGGCGCGGGTAACGACTGGGCCGCGGTCTATCTCAAGACCGTCGTCGGTACCAGCGCGGGCACGGCCGCGGCTGCGGTGACCGCGTTCGCGTTCGCCATGGCGGCCGCGCGGCTGGTCGGCGACCACGTCGTCCGCCGGTTCGGGCCGGTCGCGACCGTACGGGCCGGCGGCGTGATCGCCACCGTGGGCGCGGCCACCGTGGCGCTGTCCCGCCACCCCGTGCCGGCGATCGCGGGCTTCCTGTTCATCGGCCTCGGCGTCGCCGTGGTGGTGCCGCTCGTGTTCGCGGCGGCCGGCAACGTGAGCACCAACCCCAGCCAGGCCATCGCCGGGGTGGCCACCATCTCGTACGGGGCGGGCATGGCGGCGCCCGGCATCGTGGGCGGCATCGCGCAGGTGACCTCGCTGCCGATCTCGTTCGGCGTCGTCACGGCGCTCTGCGTCCTCATGACCCTGGGCGCGGGCCTGCTCCGCCCCCGCCACCCCGCTACCCCCACCGAAACGCAACCCTCGGCGGAGGTCGCGGCCCGCTAAGGACAGCCGCGCGCGGCGTCACAGGCGGGGGTCCACCGGTTCCGACTCCATAGCGAGGATCGCGAAGACCGCCTCGTGGACGCGCCACAGCGGCTCATTCTTCGCGAACCGGTCCAGCGCCTCCAGACCCAGGGCGTACTCGCGCAGCGCGAGGGAGCGCTTGTGCCCCAGGTGCCGCGGGCGCAGCCGGTCCAGGTTGGCCGGCTCGGTGTAGTCGGGACCGTAGATGATGCGCAGGTACTCCCGCCCGCGCACCTTGATGCCCGGCTGCACCGGCGCCTTGGCGCCCCGCACGAAGTTGGCCAGCGGCTTGACCACCATGCCCTCGCCGCCGTCGGCCGTCAGCCCGGTCCACCAGTCCACGCCGGCGCGCACCGACGCGGCGTCCGACACGTCGACGACCAGCCGCCGGGTGGTCCGGATCAGCGCCGGGTCGGCGGCCGCCAACCGGTCGGCCACCGACAGGTGCCACTCGTGGTCGCGGTCATGGAACGTGGCCCCCTCGGCGGCGAGCACCTGGAACGGGGCCAGCAGCACCCCGTCGAGCGACGACACCGGCCAGCAGTAGCGCCGGTACGCCCGCGTGAACGCCTCCGCGTTGGCGGCCCGCGACGACGTGCGCGCGAGCAGCCCGGTCACGTCGAGGCCGCGCGCCGACGCCGCCGACAGCGCGCCGACGGCCGCCGGCAGGGCGGCGCGGGCGGCGGCGCCCACGGCCGCGTACTGGTGGCGCAGCAGGTCCTCCGCCTTCGCCGACCAGGGCAGCAGCTCGCAGTCGAGCAGCAGCCAGTCGGTGCCCAGTTCGTCCCACAGCCCGGCGTTCTCGACGGCCGCGCCGACGCGCGCCACCAGCGATTCCGTCAGGGCCGGGGCGAAGAAGGACCGGCCGGTGCGGGTGTAGACGGCGCCCAGCTCCGTTTCGCCGAACCGGGACGCGGCAGCCGACAGCGAGCGGCGCACCAGGGCCACCGCCCGCGACCCCATGTGCTTCTCCTCGCAGATCACCCGCGACACCCCGTCGGCCCGGTACGCCTCGAACGCCTCCGCCGGGTGTTCCAGCAGGTCGGGCAGCGCCGAGGTGGCGCACGGCGCCATGGTCGGCGGCAGGTACGGCAGCCAGCGCGGGTCGAGCGCGAAGCGGCTCATCACCTCCAGCGCCCCGGCGGCCTGCTCCTCCCGGACCGTGATCCGGCCCAGGTGGGCGGTCTGCACGCCCCGGTTGCCGAGCACGTCCTCGATGTCGAGCAGGTCGGACTCGCGCTCAGCCGGCCGCAGGAACGGCCGCGCCGGCTCGTACCAGACCCGCTCCGCGGGCACGGAGACGAGCTCGCGCTCGGGGTAGCGCAGCGCGGTGAGCTTGCCGCCGAACACGCAGCCGGTGTCCAGGCACATGGTGTTGTTGACCCACTCCGGCTCCGGCGTGGGCGTGTGTCCATACAGGACCATGGCGGCGCCCCGGTAGTCGCGCGCCCACGGGTAGCGCACCGGCAGGCCGAACTCGTCGGTCTCCCCCGTCGTGTCGCCGTAGAGGGCGAAGCTGCGTACCCGGCCGGAGGCGCGCCCGTGGTAGGCCTCCTTGAGGCCGGCGTGCGCGACCACGAGCCGCCCGCCGTCGAGCACCAGGTGCGAGACGAGGTCGCGGCAGAACGCCTCGACCGTGGCGCGGAACTCCGGGGGCTGCGCCGCGAGCTGCTCCAGCGTCTCCGCCAGGCCGTGCGTGGCCTGCACGTTGCGGCCGGACAGCGCGCGTACGAGCTTGTTCTCGTGGTTGCCGGGCACGGCGAGCGCGTGGCCCGCGGACACCATGCCCATCGCCAGCCGCAGCACGCCCGGTGAGTCCGGCCCGCGGTCGACGAGGTCGCCGAGGAACACGGCCGTGCGGCCGGCCGGCGGGACGGCGTCGACGGGCCGGCCGGCCGGGTCGCGCACCAGGGCGTAGCCCAGCGCGGTGAGCAGGGCCTCCAGCTCGGACCGGCAGCCGTGCACGTCGCCGATCACGTCGAACGGGCCGGTGACGTGCCGCTTGTCGGTGAGCAGCGGCTCGCGCGTGATCGTCGCCGCGTCGATCTCCTCGACGCCGCGCAGCGTGTGGACCGCCCGGAAGCCCTCCCGGGCCAGCCCGCGCAGCGAGCGGCGCAGCTGGTCGCGCTGGCGGCGCACGACGTGCGCACCGAAGGCACGGTCGGGCCGGGCGGCGTTGCGCGCGACCGCCACCGACTCGGGCACGTCGAGGACGATCGCCACGGGCAGCACGTCGTGGGCCCGGGCCACCTCGATGAGCGTGCGGCGGGCCTCGGGCTGCACGTTGGTCGCGTCGACGACCGTGAGCCGGCCGGCGGCCAGGCGCTTGCCGGCGATGTAGCGCAGCACGTCGAACGCGTCGACCGTCGCGGACTGGTCGTTCTCGTCGTCGGCGACCAGGCCCCGGCAGAAGTCGCTGGAGATCACCTCGAAGCGCCCGAAGTGCCGGGCGGCGAACGTGGACTTGCCCGAGCCGGAGACGCCGACGAGCACCACCAGGGACAGCGCGGGAAGCTTGATCACGCGGCACCCCCACGCGCGAACACGGCCAGCTGGGTGGGCGGGCCGAGTTCCTCGTCCTCCGGGCCGATGGGCAGGTAGGACACGGTGTAGCCGTACCGGGTGGCGACCGCGTCCGCCCAGGCGCGGAACTGCGCGCGGGTCCACTCGAAGCGGTGGTCGCGGTGGCGCGTGGCGCCGGCGGGCAGGTCGGGATAGCGCACGTTGTACTCCACGTTGGGGGTGGTCACGACGACCGTGCCGGGCTGGGCGTAGCCGAAGACGGACCGCTCCAGCGCCGGCAGCCGCGGCGGGTCGAGGTGCTCGATGACCTCCATGAGGACGGCCGCGTCGAAGCCGGCGTTGCGGGCGTCGCGGTAGGTCGCCGACGACTGGCGCAGCTCGACCCGCTCCCGGACGCGGTCGGGCAGCCGGCCCTTCCACAGCCGCCAGTTCGCGGCCTCCAGGGCCCGGTGCGACACGTCGACCCCGACGACCCGCGTGAACGCGGGGTCCTCGGCGAGGGCCTTGACCAGTGCTCCCTCTCCGCAGCCCAGGTCCAGCACCGTCGTGGCCCCGGCCTTCTTCAAAACTTCGAGTACGCCGTCGCGGCGCGCCTGCGCGAGCGGGACACGCCGGGCGGGCACGCCCTCGCCGTCGGCCGGGACGTCGTAGTCGAGCGCCTCCGGCTCGGTGTCGTCGACCTCGGCGAGCCGCGCGACAGCCTGCGCCACGAGGCGACGCTGGCGGGCGAGGTACCGCCGGGTGATCAGCTCGCGGTCCGGGTGGCCGGCCAGCCAGCCGTCCCCGGCCCGGATCAGCTTGTCGACCTCGTCGGGGCTCACCCAGTAGTGCTTGGCGTCGTCGAGGACGGGCAGCAGCACGTACAGGTGGTTGAGCGCGTCCGCGAGGCGCACCTCGCCGGCCAGGCGCAGGTCGACGTAGCGGGACTCGCCCCAGGCCGGCACGGTCTCGTCCAGCGGCACGGGGGCGGCGGTGACCGTCCAGCCCAGCGGGGCGAACAGCCGCCGCGCCACCTCGGGGCCGCCCCGGCAGGGCAGCGCCGGGACGTGGATCTCCAGCGGCAGGGCGCGGGCGGCGAGGTCGGGGCGGGCGTCGCAGCGGCCCGCCATGGCGGTGCGGAACACCCGGCCGAGCGCCACGGCGAACAGCGACGACGCGGCGTACGGGCGGTCGTTGACGTACTGCCCGAGCGCGAACGCGTCGGTGCGGCCCTTGCCGCGCACGAGCCCGACCGGGTCGACCTCCAGCAGCAGCGCGACCGTGCACCGGTCGGCGTCCGCCGCCGGATAGAAGACGTGGGCCCGGCCCGACGACACGTCGAACGTCTGGACCTTGTCGGGATGCTTGTGCAGCAGGTACCCGAGGTCCGTGGCGTCGGTGTCGGTCGAGGTCAGGGTCATCAGCACCGCGACAGTGTGCCGGAGGGGCCGGCCCGCGCGCATCCGAGTTGACCACGGTGGTGTAGAACGGACGCACTTTGTTGATCCACCTGGGAGGTCCCGTTGCCCCTCGACCTTTCGTCGCTGCGTGCCGGTTTCACGGGCACGATCGTCACGCCGTACGACCCGTCGTACGAGGGGGCCCGGGTGTTGTTCAACAACCGGATCCGTACCCGTCCCGCGGCGATCGCCCGGTGCGCGGACGAGGCCGACGTGGCGGCGGCCGTTCGGTTCGCCCGGGAGGCCGGGCTGGCCGTGGCCGTGCGCGGCGGCGGCCACCACGCGGCCGGTTTCTCCCTTGTGGACGGCGGGCTGGTCATCGACACGGGCGGGCTCAAGGACCTCGCGTTCGACCCGGCCACCGCGACCGTGGTCGCCGGCGCGGGCTGCGGCTGGCGCGAACTCGACCAGGTCACGTACGTCGAGCACGGGCTGGCCGGGCCGGGCGGCGAGTGCCCGACCGTACGCAACGCCGGCTACAGCATGGGCGGCGGGTACGGCTTCCTGTCCCGCACGTACGGGCTGGGCTGCGACCACATCCTCGCGGCGCGACTGGTCACCGCGGCCGGCGAGGTGCTGACCGTCACCGAGGACGAGCACCCCGACCTGCTGTGGGCGCTGCGCGGCGCGGGCGGCGCCGGGTTCGGCGTCGTGACGAGCCTGACCTACCGCCTGGACCCGGTGCCGCCGACGCTGCTGGGCGGGGTGATGGCCTGGTCGCTCGACGACGCCGAGGACGTCCTGCGCGCGTACCGCGACCTGTACACCGGCCGCGACGAGGACCGCCTGTCGATCTACCTGGCGATCGTCACCGACCCGTACCCGGACGGGGAACCGGTCCTGCTGGCCTACGGCCTGCACGTGGGCTCCGTCGAAGACGGCGAGCGGGAACTGGCGCCGCTGCGCGCGGTCGGCACGCCGCTGTTCGACGCGTTCGGCCCGACGTCCTACCTCGACCTGCAGACCGCCCTCGGCAACGAGATCATGTACGGGCTGCAGCTGTCCTGGCGGGGCGGGTACTTCGCCGACGGCGGCTTCTCCGACGAGGCGTTCGGAATCATCGTGGACGCGGCGCGGCGCATGCCGTCGGGGTACTCGATGCTGCGCTTCGACCTGCTCGGCGGGGGCGCGATCGGCGCGGTGGCCCCGGACGCGACCGCGTTCGTGCACAGGTCCCGCCTGTTCAACATCTCGATCATCGCGCAGTGGGTACGCGACGAGGAGGCCGAGGCGAACCTGCGCTGGACCGACGAGCTGCGCGACGCGCTCGCGCCGCACCTGAGCGGCGAGGTCTACCAGAACTACGCCGACGCCGGCCTGTTCGACTGGGCCGGGGCCTACTACGGCGCCAACTACCCGCGCCTGCAGGCCGTCAAGGGCGAGTACGACCCGACGGACTTCTTCCGCCACCCGCAGAGCATCCGCCTGCCCGGCTGAGGCGGGCCTACGTGGCCGAGATTCGGGAGAGCACCTTCCTGGCACACGTCAGGACGGTCTCGCGGGCGTCCAGGCCGAGCGACTCGATCGCCACGAGGGCGGTGATCACCACGTCGGCGAGTTCGGCGGCGGTGTCCTCGTCGGTCTGGTGGATCCGCTTGCGGGGGTTCTGGCCGAGCGTGCCGATGCGGGCGGCGGCCACCTCCCCGGACTCCTCCATGACCTTGAGGATGCGCAGGGTGACCTCGTGCGGGTCGCGGCCGTTGTGACCGTCCAGCCAGGCTTTCGAGGCGTGCACGGCCCGCCACAGGTCGTCGGTTTCGGTCACGTGCCCGCCCCTCGTCTCGCGGTCCAGGTAGCCAGGGCCTCGGGCAGGCCCTCGCCGGTCTCCCCCGTCCAGGCCAGGTAGCCGTCCGGGCGGACGAGCGCGCACACCCCGGCCCCCGGCGCCTCGACCAGGGTGAGGTGCGACCGCCACGGCCCTACGACCGCGCCGAGTTCCGCACCCTCGGTCGTGTCTACCAGCAGGGTTCCGCCGACGCGCAACTGCTCCCTGGCGTACGCCGCCGCCGGCCCGGCCAGCGCGTCGGGTGCCCACGCGCCGGCCCCGGCGCCCTCCATGAGCGTCGCCAGGTGCGCGAGCGGCCCCGGGTGGCGCAGGAGTTCGCCGAGGATCTCGCGCAGGGCCTCGGCGTTGTCGCCCGCGACGGACAGCGCGGCCTGCGCGCGGGTGTGCAGGATCGCCCGGTGGCCGGCGGGGTGCCGCTCGGCGTGGTACGTGTCGAGCAGGCCGGCCGGGGCGGTGCCGCGCGCGGCGGCGGCCAGCTTCCAGCCGAGGTTGACCGCGTCCAGCAGCCCGGCGTTGAGCGCGGCGCCGCCCGCGGAGAAGACGTGCGCGGCGTCGCCGGCCAGCAACACCCGCCCGGACCGGTAGGCCGCCGCCTGCCTGCTGTTGGCCACGGTGACGCGCGGCCAGCGCGCGCCGGTGATCGGCAGTTCGGTGCCGAGCACGCGGCCGACGCTTTCCCTCAGCTCATCGAGCGTCACGGTGTCCGGGACGTCCGCGGACAACGGTTCGGCGACGGCGAGGATGTACACGTCCGGGGCGGCGGTCGGGTCGAGCATCGCCTGGGGCGCGATGGTGAGCGAGCCGGTGGCGGTGCGGTTCGGTCGCATCAGCGCCAGCCGCACCCCGCGCGCCGTCAGCGTCCCGTCGGCGATGTCGACCTCGTCGGGCGGCAGGGTCACCCGCGCCATGCGGACGACCTCGTCGCTGGTGATCCCGGGGAAGGCGATGCCGGCGTGCTTGCGCACGAAGCTGCGCGCGCCGTCGCAGCCGACCAGGTACGCCGTCGTCAGCCGGTACTGGTCACCCGGACCCTGGACGCGGACGACGACCGCGTCGCCGGTCTCCTCGAAGCCGGTCACCTCGTGGCCCCGCCGGACGGTCGCCCCGACCCGGATCGCCGCGTCACCCAGCAGCTCCTCCAGGTGGCGTTGGGGAACCGGCAGCACGTGCAGCGGGCTGGTGGGAAGCCGGTCGAGTTCCAGGGACAATGGCCCGAACGGGAACCGGGGCACGGCCACGGGCGGTACGGGCAGCCCGTCGAGCAGGCCCCGGTAGGCGAGCACGCGGGTGATCTGGCCGACGAGACCGTTGGCGCGGGGTTGCTCGTCCGGGCGCGCGGCCTTGTCGAGCACGAGCGCGGGCACTCCGGCGAGCCCCAGTTCGTAGGCGAGCAGCAGTCCGGTCGGGCCGGCTCCGACGATGACGACCTCGGCTTCCACGATGCCTCCTCAGTGCGTGTCAGTCTGAACTGACACTTCGATGGGCTGTCAGTCTGCGTTGACAAACACCGCTCTGTCAACGCAGACTGACAGCCATGACCGAGGATCTGTCCGCTCGCCTGAGGTCCGCCGACCCCGCCGTGGGGCTGCGCGCCGCCGGGGCCCTGCGCCGCCTGGCCGAACGGGTGGAGGCCACCCACGTGGAGCTCGCCCGCCGCGAGGGCTGGTCGTGGGAGCAGATCGGCGACGCGCTCGGGGTGTCGCGGCAGTCGATCCACGCCAAGTACGGAAAGCGACGCTGAGATGTTCGAGAGATTCGCCGCCACCGCCCGCACCGCCGTGAAGGCCGCCGTCGAGGTGGCCCGCCAGCGGGGAGACAGCCGGGTCGGCACCGAGCACCTGCTGCTCGCCGTCCTGGCCGAACCCACCGCCGCCGGACTGCTCGGCGTCACGGCCGAGCAGGCGCGCGCGGCGGCCGAGGACCTCGACCGCCGCGCCCTGGCCGCCGTCGGCGTCGACATCGGCGACTTCCGGCCCACCGGCACCCCCGGCGCCGGCAAGCGCCCGCCGTTCAGCTCGGGGGCCCGGGAGGTCCTGTCCCGCACGCTGGCCCTCGCGGCGGCGGCGAGGTCACGCCGCATCGAGGACCGCCACCTGCTGCTCGCGCTGCTGGAACGCGACCGGCACGACCCGGTCGCGGCGCTGCTGTCCACGCTGCGGGTCGACCCGGCGACCGCCCGGACGCGGCTACAGGGCTGACGGGCTCAGCGCAGTTCCCACAGCGCGGGCAGCAGGCGGGTCCGGGCGAACTCCAGGAACTCCTCCTGCGTGTCGCCGCCGATCTGGACGAGCGCGACATGGGTGAACCCGGCGTCGAGGAACGTACGCACGGCGGCCACGTGGCGGTCGAGGTCCGGCCCGCAGGCGACCGCCCCGGCCACGTCGTCCTCCGTGACGGTGGCGCTCGCGGCGGCGAACGCGCGCGGGTCGGGCAGGTTGGCGTTCACCGGCCAGCCCAGCCCCGACCAGCGGAACTGTTCGTGCGCGAGCGTGCGGCAGGCCGCCTCGTCCGGCCCGTAGCAGACGGGCACCTGGCCGTAGCGCGGCTTGTCGCCGACCCGCTCCTGGAACGCCCGGAGGAGGTCCTCCTTCGGCTCGGTGGCCACGAGCGCGTCGGCGTACCGGACGGCCAGCTCCATGGAGTCCTCGCCGGAGACGGCCACGGCCAGGGGCACCCCGGCGTCGGGCCGGTCCCACAGTTGCGCGGCCGGCACCTCGTAGTGCTTGCCGGAATGGTGCACGGTCTCACCGGCGAGCAGCGCCTGGATGATCTCCAGCGCCTCGGCGAACATCTCATGCCGCTGGGTCGCGTGCGGCCAGGCCCCCACGATGTGCTCGTTGAGGTTCTCCCCCGCGCCCAGCCCGAGCGTGAACCGGCCCTCGGAGAGCAGCCCGATCGTGGCCGCCTTCTGCGCGACCACGGCCGGGTGGTAGCGCCGGATCGGGCAGGTCACGAACGACATGAGCCGGGCCCGTGTCGTCGCGTGCGCGACCGCGCCGAGCACCGACCACACGTACGGCGAGTGGCCCTGCTCGGCCAGCCACGGGTAGTAGTGATCGGACGCGACCAGGAAGTCGAACCCGGCCGCCTCGGCGGCGATGCCGTCCGCGACGAGCTGCTTGGGACCGCTCTGCTCCCCCATCAGGGTGTATCCGAACTCCGCCATGGCCGCTGCGCTACCCCCGCCCGCCGCCGGCAAACGCCGCCAGGCACTCCTGTTCGCGTCGCCGCAGGAACGCCGCCTCGGCGGGGCTGCCGGTACGTTCGGCCGCCGCCGCGTACTCGCCCGCCGCCTCGGCGGGGCGGCCCAGGCGGCGCAGCAGGTCGGCGCGCACGACGTGGTAGACGTGGTGGCGGCCGAGGTCCAGCTCGTCCACCAGGGCGAGCGCCCGTGCCGGGCCGGCGACCTCCGCGACCGCCACCGCGCGGTGCAGGCGGGCGACCGGGCTCGGTGCGACCGCGAGCAACTGGTCGTACAAGGTGATGATCTGTCGCCAGTCGGTGGCCGACGCCGCGTCCGCGTCGCTGTGCACCGCGTTGATCGCGGCCTGGAGCTGGTACGGCCCGGGGCGCCCGCGCCGCAGGCAGCGGCGCACCAGTGCCTGCCCCTCCGCGATCAGCGCGCGGTCCCAGCGCGAGCGGTCCTGGTCGGCGAGGAGCACGAGGTCGCCGGCACCGCTCCAGCGTGCCGGCCGCCGCGACTCGGTGAGCAGCATGAGCGCGAGCAGGCCGAGCACCTCGGGCTCGTCGGGCATCAGCGCCGCGAGCAGCCGCCCTAGCCGCACGCCCTCGGCCGCGAGCGCCCCGTCCGGCGTCGCGTGGCCCTCATTGAAGATCAGATAAACCACCGCGAGTACGGGCACCAGCCGGTCGGGCAGGTCCGCCTCGCGCGGGACCCGGTACGGGATGCGCGCGTCCCGGATCTTGGCCTTGGCGCGGCTGATCCGCTGGCCCATCGTGGCCTCGGGAACGACGAAGGCCCGGGCGATCTCGGCCGTGCCCAGCCCGCCGAGCAGCCGCAGCGTGAGGGCGACCTGAGCGTCGACGCCCAACGCCGGATGGCAACAGGTGAAGATCAGCCTCAGCCGGTCGTCGTCCACAGGACTCTCCGTCTCCGGTTCGTCGGGGGCATGCAGCAGCGCCGCCTCGGCCTGGCGGTCGGCGCGGACCGCCTCGCGCCGGCGGCGGTCGATGGCCCGGTTGCGCGCGGTCGTGATGATCCAACCGGCCGGGCTGGGCGGCAGGCCGTCCTCAAGCCAGCGCCGCAGTGCGGTCGCGAAGGCGTCCTGCACCGCGTCCTCGGCGGCGTCGAGGTCGCCGAGGACGCGGGTCAGGACGGCGACCGCCCGGCCGTACTCCGCCCGGAACACGGCCTCGATCTCCGCTTTGCCTACTGGGCGAACGGTCGCACCTCGATCGGCAGAGTGGTGATCTCGGCCAGCCGGGTGGCCCAGCCGAGCGCGGCGTCGAGATCCTCGGCCGCCACGATCGTCAGCCCGCCGAGGTGCTCCTTGCCCTCCACGTACGGGCCGTCGGTGACCAGCGTCCGGCCGTCGGCGTGCCGGACCACGGTGGCGGTGTCGGCCGGGAACAGCCCGGCGGCGAACACCCACGCGCCGGCCGCGCGCATCTCGTCGTTGAGCGCGTTGAGCTTGTCCATGATCGGGCCGAGGACCTCCGGCCCGGGCGGCGGCCCGTCCGGCTGGTAGATGCTGAGCAGGTACTGGGGCATGGCAGGTCTCCTTCTCACTGATGATGACCTTTCACCCTCTACACGAACAGCCGCCCCGGATTTCGACACCGGCGCCGCAACCGGTTCCCGTAGGGTCGTCGCATGACGGTCGTGGTGCGCATCAAGGGCTCCGCCCCTGCTGGGCCGCTCACGGCCGCCGACATGCCGCTCATCGACATCGAGGCCGCCCGTTCGAGATCAGCGACGGGAAGTTGGAGATCTCGACTCCGCCGACGCCCTGGCACCAGATCACGACCCGCGCGGTGCAGAACCTGCTCGACGCGCGATACCCGTCAACATTGAGCGATGTTCCGCTCGCCGTGGGTGACAACGGCCGGCGGCCCGACGTGATCGCCCTCGAGCTGACGCGCGAGGAGATCCTCGACAGACGGCTCACCATCGCGCTCCCCGACATGGTCAAGGTCGCCGTGGAGGTCATCTCGCACGACCCCGATCCGCGCCGCGACGCCATCGCCGTGCGCCGCGACCGGGAGACCAAGTTCGCCGAGTACGCCAGCGTCGGCATTCCCGAGTACTGGATCGTCGACGAGATCCCGGACGACCCGCGCGATGCCACAGTCGAGATCTTCCGCCTTGAGGCGGGACGCTACCGGCTCGCGTCCACCGCGAAACTCTCCGACCTCACCTCCCGCGCCGGAACCCCCAGGATCGCGTCCGCGACTCCTCCGGAGGCGACCAGCGAGGAACTTTGATGCCGCCCGCCGAAAGCGGCACTATGGGCGGATGGTGGCGGCGACCGTTCGGCGGGTGGATTTCGGGTACTTCGTGCGACCACCCGAGGAGACCGGCACCGGCCGCGCGCGGGTGGAACCCTGTCTGGGGTACGTGGTCGACCACCCCAAGGGGATGATCCTGTTCGACACGGGGATGGGCGCCCACCCGGAGGTCGACGCGCACTACCGGCCGCGCCGGATCGGGCTGGCCGAGGCGCTCGCCGCGATCGACGCCTCGCTGTCCGACGTGCGCCTCGCCGCCAACTGTCACCTGCACTTCGACCATTGCGGCGGCAACCCGCTGCTCGGCACGACGCCGGTGTTCGTCCAGGCGACCGAGCTGGACGCCGCCCGCGACACCCCCGACTACACGCTGCCCGACCTGCTCGACGGCAGCCGGTTCGAGGTCGTCGCCGGCGAGGTGGAGCTGCTGCCGGACGTGTACCTCGTGCCCACGCCCGGCCACACGGACGGGCACCAGTCGCTCGTGGTACGCCGGCCCGACGGGGCGGTCATCGTCGCGGGGCAGAGCCACGACACAGCCACGGAGTACGCTGCCGACCAGCTCGCCTGGCGCGCCCACCGCGACGGGCACGGACCGCCGCTGCCGGACATCCCGGCGTGGCTGGACGTTCTGCAGAAGCTCGACCCGTGCCGGGTCTACTTCGCGCACGACCGATCGGTCTGGGTGCCCTGACCGGGGAGGGAGCCGTGATGGCCGAGACAACCGTGGCCGACCTGATGGCCGAGCTGGCCGCGCTCGACGACCCGAAGCTGCGCGCGGTCAACGAGAAGCACGGCGACGATCACGGGGTGAACCTCGGTCAGTTGCGCGCGATCGCGAAGCGGCTGAAGACCCAGCAGGACCTCGCACGCGAGCTGTGGGCCACCGGTGACAGCGCCGCGCGGCTGCTGGCGCTGCTGATCTGCCGGCCGAAGGCGTTCACCCGCGAGGAGCTGGACACCATGCTGCGGGGGGCGCGCACCCCGAAGGTGCAGGACTGGCTCGTGAACTACGTGGTGAAGAAGAGCCCGCACGCCGAGGACCTGCGGGTGGCCTGGTTCGACGACCCGGACCCGGCGGTCGCGAGCGCCGGCTGGGCGCTGACCACGGAACGGGTCGCGAAGAAGCCCGACGGCCTCGACCTGCCGGGACTGCTCGACCTCATCGAGGCGCAGATGAAGGACGCCCCGGACCGCCTGCAGTGGGCCATGAACCATTGCCTGGCCCAGATCGGCATCGACCACGCCGAACACCGCACCCGCGCGATCGACATCGGGGAGCGCCTGGAGGTCCTGAAGGACTACCCCACTCCCCCGAACTGCACCTCCCCGTTCGCCCCCATCTGGATCAACGAGATGGTGCGCCGCAGTACGGTTTAACGCGACGTCTGGGCGTACCGGTCCATGGATATCCGGTCGCCCGGTGCCCCTCACGACGTCGACCATCGGGGCGTCTCCACGTTGGTCGGGGTTAGTCGGGAACACGCCTCAGTAGAGCGATGTTTGTCGATTGTCGCTAGCGTGCGGGCGGTCATGGGTGAGCCGGACCGGCGCGTCCCACGCACCGGCCCGGCCACCGCTTCCGTTCCGTCCCAACGGTCAGCGGTTAGGGGAACCCTCCATGCTCCGACCACGCTCCACCCTGCGCAGGATCGGCCGCGTCGTCGCGGCCGGCACCGTCGTCGCGCTGTGCCTGACGCCCGTCGTCGCCAGCGCCCAATCCAGCCCTCCACAGCCGGCGTCCGCCCCGCAGGCGCCCACCGACCGGCGCCCGACCTCGTCGGCCGCCCCGCTCAAGGGCCTGCGGATCTCCGCGCCGAAGTCGACCGAGCGCGGCAGCGTCGTCGTTACGGGCAAGACGTTCGGCAAGGCGACCGTACAGATCACCGGCGGGGTCCTGCCGGTCGTGGCGACCGCCGTCGCGGACGGTACGTTCCGCGCCGAGGTGCTGCTGCGACCCAACGCGCCGCACCGGCTCACGGCGACGGCCTACGTGGGTACGCGCGCCGTGGCCACGAAGACCGTCTCCGTGCGGCAGCGGCTGAACCGGCCGTCCGGCACGCTCACCGGCCGGGTCCTGGACGTGTCGTCGAAGGCGCCGGTCGAGGGCGCCTCGGTGCGGTACGGGGCGCGCCGGGCCACCACCGACAGCGCGGGCCGGTTCACGCTGACCGGGCTGCCGGCCGGCGGGGTCGCCGCGACCGTGTGGTCGGCGGGCCGGCTGACCGGCCTGGCGGTCGGGCAGCTCGCGGGCGGTACCGGCGACGCGGGTGACGTGCGGGTGCAGAAGCTCGCCGCGCCGAGGAAGGTCGGCCCGCGCGGGGCCAGCTTCTCCGGTCCGGGCTGGCGGGTGGACATCCCGGCCGGCGCCCTGAACCGGCCCACGGACGTCATGGTGACCCCGCTGGTGTTCACCGGCGCGCAGGACGTGTACGGCGCGCCGTTCGTCGACATCTCGCCGTCCGGCCTGCGGTTCGCCCGGCCGGCGACCATCACGGTCGACCCGGGGGTGATCGGCCTGCCCGCCAACCGTACCGAGATCGTGGTCGTCGACCCGGACGTGCCGACGAGCACCACGGTCGCCGCGCGCAATGTGGGCGGCAAGCTGGTCGTCCAGCTGCGCGACGTGCGCGGTGCGCAGGTGCGCGCGCGCAGCATCACGCCGTTCGGTACCACGGCCGACTACTGCACCCCGTTCGCCTCGCCGGCCGACGCGCTGGCCGCCGTGGCGTACCTGGGGGCGACCCTCGTGCCGTTCCTGGCCAACACGGCCGGCCAGACCTCGGTGGACTACACGGTCGAGTACCTGCTGGGCGGCGTGCCGACAACGACTCGCCGGACCGTGTCCGACCAGGCCGCCCTCGACGCGTTCGCCGCCGCGGCACCGACCCTCACCAGCGCCGGCCAGGTGCTCGACAACGTCGAGACGGCCGTGAACGCGGCGCCGCCCGTACTGCGGGCGCCGACCGACCCGACGACGATCGACCTGCGGGACTTTCCGAGCACGGCGACGTCACTGGGCCGCAGCGTACGCATGACGGACTACACGTTCCCGCCGCTCAGCGACCCCGGCATCATCGCCGGCGGCGTCGGCGGGGTCGCGATCGGCGGGACGTTCATCCCGGACGACCGCACGTTCACCGGGCCGCTGCGGTTCATCCCGACCGCCGACTCGAACGGCAAGCTCGTCAACGTGGAGCTGGAGGCGGACCTGACGTTGCGGGTCCTCGACTCGTTCGACTTCTGCGACGGCAACCCGGGCGGGTCGCTCATCCAGCAGGCCACCATCCCGCTGAGCCGGCTGGAGGCGACACCGCTGGCGGGCGGCGGCTTCTACGGCAAGCCGATCCTGTTCCAGGCCGACGCCCCGCTGGACCGGCTGCGCCGCGACGTGACCGACCTGTTCGAGGACAACGACGCCGGTGACGACGACGGGATCCCGGACCGGCAGCCGTGGGCGGGTGCCACCTTCCCGCTCGACAACTGCCCGACCACGCCGAACGTCGACCAGACCGACACGGACGGCGACGGTGCGGGCGACGCCTGCGACGATCCCGATGACCCGGACAACCCGGGCGACGACCTGCCGCCTGGCGGCGTGCCGGACGACCCGGGCAACCCCGACGGCGGCGACGCGCCCGACAGCGGTCCGCGCGACCCTGGCGCGGGCGGCAGCTACGGCGACCCCCACCTGATCACGTTCGACGGCGGGGCGTACAGCTTTCAGGCGACCGGCGACTACGTGCTCGCGCAGTCCACCATGGACGGCTTCGAGGTGCAGAGCCGGTTCGCGCGGCTGCCCGGGGGCCTCGGCACGGTGTCGTACAACTTCGGGGTCGCGGCCCGGGTGGGCGCGTCGGTCATCGCGTTCGGCGACGACGCCACGATCAGGCGCCGCGACCCGCTCGTGGTCACCCTCGACGGGCAGCGCGTCCCGATGACCGACGGGCTGCGGCGCGAGCTGCCGGGCGGGGCCGTGCTCACGTACGGCGCCACGCGCGGTGCGGTCGTGCGCTGGCCGGACGGGACCGAACTGGCCGCGGGCCGGTGGACGGGCGACAACGCGTTCGTCACCCTGGCCAAGGCCCGGTGGGGCACGACCCGAGGGCTGGCCGGCAACGCCAACCGCGATCCCAGGGACGACCTCGCCACGCCGGACGGCGTACCCGTAAAAGATCTTTACAACCGCGATGCCTTGTACGGGTCGTTCGCGCAGGGCTGGCGGCGCACCGGCACGGCGTCGCTGTTCCGCACGACGCTGCCCGACAACATGCGGCTGCCCGTGGACCCGTCGGCGATCGTCACGCTCGCCGACCTCAGCGCGGACACGCGGGCGGCGGCCGAGCGGGTGTGCCGCGAACGCGGGCTCAAGCCCGGCGCCGGGCTGGAACAGTGCGTCCTCGACGTGGCCCTCAGCGGCGACGACACGATGGCCGACGACTCGGCGGTCGTCGCCAACCGGCTGCGCCAGTCCGTCGACCTCGGGCCACTCGGCGCGACCGTCGAGGACTCCGCGCACATCCGGTTGGGCCAGCGGGTCACCGGGTCGATCACTACGGCGCTGCGCGCGGACGTGTACACGATCGACCTGACGGCCGGTGACCGGGTACGGGTGTCCACGCCCGCCACGTGCACGAACGCGGGCACCTTCTCGGTCACGATCGTCGGGCCGGACGGGCAGCCCATCGGGCGTACGCGCGGCACCGGGTGCGGGTCGCTGGGGCTGACCGGGTTGCGCCAGACGGGCCGGTACACGGTGATCGTGTTCGACCAGGGTGGCTTCACCGGGTCCTACGAGGTGCAGGTCGACGGGGACCGGCTCGGGCTCACCTGCCAGGCGACCGAGGTGGCCGCGAACGACGACGAATCCGGCCCGGAGGTGAACCTGCCGTTCACGGTCGACTTCAAGGGGCGGCGGTTCTCGTCGCTGTGGGTCAACAACAACGGCAACGTGACGTTCGACGGCCCGATGGGCACGTACACGCCCGGGTCGCTGACGACGACCAGCCGGGCCGTCGTGGCGGCCTGGTGGGCCGACGTGGACACCCGCGGCGCCGACTCGCACCCGGTGCGCTACGGCACCGGCACGGTCGACGGGCGGCGCGCGTTCTGCGTCGACTACGACCGGGTCGGCTACTTCGACCGGCACGACGACAAGCTGAACTCGTTCCAGCTCTACCTCGTCGACCGCGGCGACGTGGCGGCGGGCGCGTTCGACATCGTGTTCCGGTACCGCCAGCTGGCCTGGGAGACCGGCGACGCGAGCGGCGGCGCGAACGGGCTGGGCGGCACGTCCGCGGCGGCCGGCTACACCAACGGCACCGCGAGCGCCGGGACGTTCCTGGAGCTGCCCGGCTCCCGCACGCCGGGCGCGCTGCTGGACTCCTCGGCGACGGGCCTGACCCGCACGTCCACCAACAGCGACGAGGCGGGCGTGCACGTGTTCCCGATCCGATGAACCGGGCGCGGGCGGTCACTGGACCGGTGACCGCCCGCGCGACCTCAGGTACGGGCGGATGACCGGCGCGGCGGCGAGCGACACGGCGGCCAGCGTGGTGATGACCGCGTGCGCTACCCGCGCGGTCGTGCCGCCCTCACCCAGGCCGTACGCGGCGTACCCGTTAGCGGCAGCGTCCGTGACCAGCACCGCCACGGCGAGGTGCAGCCCGGCCGCCCGTCGCGCCCACAACAGGCCGGCGGCCAGCGGGTCGACCAACGTCAACGACGTGAAGTACCCCGCCAGCCAGGGCGGCGCCCAGTCGTACGGGGTGAGGCCCCCGGCGACGAGCTGTCCGATGTGGACGACCGTCCCGTAGCAGAGGACCGCCACCAGGCCGCCCCACAGGACGCGCACGTGGCGGGGCATGCCCCGGCGCGCCGTAACCATTGCGGTCAGCTCAGGCGACGCAGGTAGCGGCCCAGCAGGGCCGTGCCGATCCGGCCGGCCACCATGGCGAGCACCAGCGGGCCCAGCGCCGCGACCCACACGCCCCACAGTGGCAGCGGTCGCCAGAACACCCACAGGAAGAGGGCGCTGACGGCGATGACCCACAGGAACATCCGCAGGAAGATCTTCGCGCCGTAGGAGGCGTCCTGCTCGCCCGCTTCGATCAGCACGTTCACCATGCCGACGACGACGAAGCTCACCGCGAAGACGGCGAGCGTGAGCGCGACCGTCCAGTTGATGAGGACGGTCGTCGACTGGGCACCGCCCCACTCCTGCACACCGACGTGCACGTCGCGCAGCCAGGCGATCGCGGCGTTGCCGCTGTCGTCCGGCCGCTCGGGTTGGGTCCCGGCCACCAGGCCGATCAGGGGCAGCAGCACGCTGACGACGCCAGCGAGTTCGGCCAGCTTCGTGAGGAGGGGTCGGCGATCCATCGGATCAGCCTGCGGGGCGGGTGGGGGATCGACAAGGCGTCGCCCGGCCGGTCTTTTCGACCGCTCCGGTCAGCCGGGCCCCGGGCAGGCCGGGAAATACACGTCGCGGATATATACTCAGCGTATACTCGTAGTGTAGGTTCGTCTCATGAGCGTTCCCCTCACCCTCCTCGGACTGCTGGAGCGCGAGCCCAGCCACGGCTACGACCTCAAGCGGGACTACGACACGTACTTCGGCCGTGGCCGGCCGCTCCCCTTCGGCCAGGTGTACGCGACGCTGGGCCGGCTGGCCCGCGACGGCAAGGTCGTCATGGGCGAGGTCGGCCCCGGGGTCGGCCCGGAGCGCAAGCGGTATGTGATCACAGAGAAGGGCGCGACCGAGGTCGACGCGTGGCTCACCGAGCCGGTCGAGCCCGAGCCGCACCTGCAGACGGTGCTGTTCACCAAGGTGGTCCTCGCGCTGATGCTGGACCGGCCCGCGGCCGACTACCTCAACACGCAGCGCGCCATGCACCTCAGGCGGATGCGGGAGCTGACCGAGATCAAGCGGTCGGGCGGCCTGATCGACACGCTGCTCGCCGACCACGGCCTGTTCCATCTGGAATCCGACCTGCGCTGGATCGACGTCACGGCGGCCCGCCTGGACGCACTGGCCAAGGAGGTCAAGCCATGAGCGAGCGTAGCGAGCGAAGCGACGGCATGATCGAGGCGCGCGACGTCAGGCTCACCTTCGGTTCGACGCCCGCCCTGCGGGGCGCGAACCTGTCCGTGGCCCGGGGCGAGATCGTCGCCGTCATGGGGCCCAGCGGCTCGGGAAAATCCACCCTGCTGCACTGCCTCGCCGGCATCCTCGTCCCGGACGAGGGCGAGGTGTGGTTCGACGGCCAGCGCGTCGACACGATGAACGAGGAGCGGCGCAGCATGCTGCGGCGCGACCGGTTCGGGTTCGTGTTCCAGTTCGGTCAGCTCGTCCCCGAGCTGACCGCGGTCGAGAACGTCGCCCTGCCCCTGCTGCTCGCGGGCGCCCGCCGGCCGAAGGCGGTCGCCGAGGCGGGCGCGTGGTTCGAGCGGCTGGGCCTGGGCGGCCTGGAGGGCCGCCGGTCGGGCGAGCTGTCCGGCGGGCAGGCGCAGCGGGTCGCGCTGGCCCGCGCGCTCGTCGCCAAACCCGAGGTGATCTACGCCGACGAGCCGACCGGCGCGCTGGACACCCTCACCGGCGAGCAGGTCATGGACCTGCTGGTCACCGCCGCCCGCGCGCAGGGCACCACGGTCGTGCTGGTCACGCACGAGGCGCGCGTCGCCGCGTACGCCGACCGCCAGGTGATCGTCACCGACGGCCGCGTGGACGCGCTCGTCGAGGTCCTGTCGTGATCCGCTTCGGGCTGCGCCTCACCATGGCCGGCGGGCGGGAGGCGGTGGGCCGGCTGGTCATCATCGCCACGGCCGTGGCCCTCGGCGTCGGTCTCCTGCTGGCCACGCTGGCCGGCATCAACGCCGTCGACGAACAGAACAAGCGGTACGCCTGGTTCAACACCGGTTTCGAGGACACCCAGCCGCAGACCGGTGCCGCGCCGCTGTGGTGGCAGCCGAGCCAGTCCTACTTCGACGGCGGCACCATCGTGCGCTTCGACGTGGCGGCCACGGGCCCGACGTCGCCCGTACCGCCGGGCGTCGACCGGCTCCCCGCCGCGGGCGAGTTCTACGTGTCCCCCGCCCTGCGTGACCTGATCGCGAGGACCCCGGCCGACCAGCTGGGCGACCGCTTCGCCGGTCGCCAGGTCGGCGTGCTCGGCGACGCCGCGCTGCCGTCGCCGGAGTCGCTCATCGCGGTCGTGGGACGCACGGCCGCCGACCTCGAGGCCGCGGGCGCCAAGCAGGTGACCAGGATCGGCGTGAGCGACCCGGCCACGTGCGCCAGGTGCGTGGCCGGCAACCCGACCGACGCGATGGCCCTCATCCTCAGCGTGGTCGCCGGCGCCCTGATCTTCCCGGTGCTCATCTTCATCGGTACGGCCACCCGCCTCACCGCGGCCCGCCGCGAGCAGCGGTTCGCGGCCATGCGGCTGGTGGGCGCCACCCCGAGGCAGGTCAGCGTCATCGCCGCCGTGGAGTCGACAGCCGCCGCTGCCATCGGTACCGCTGTGGGTTTTCTGGTCTTCGTCGCGCTGCGGGGACCCCTCGCGGCCGTGCCGTTCACCGGGGTGCCGTTCTACCCGGCCGACCTGACGCTCACGGCGACGGACGCGCTGCTCGTGGCCATCGGGGTGCCGGTCGCGGCGGGCGTCGCGGCCCGGCTGGCGCTGCGCCGGGTGCGGGTCTCACCGCTGGGGGTCACGCGCCGCGTGACGCCGCGCCCACCGCGCGCCTGGCGGCTCGTCCCGCTGCTGGCCGGCGTCGGGGAGCTGGCCTGGTTCGTCGGCCGCCGGCCGGACACGTCCACCGGGCAGATCGCGGCGTTCCTGCCCGGGTTCCTGCTCATCATGGTGGGCCTGGTGATCGCCGGACCGTGGCTCACCCTGGTCGGCGCCCGGCTGCTGGCCCGGCGCGCCCACCGGCCCGCGACGATCATCGCGACGCGCCGGCTGGCGGACAACCCGCAGGCCGCGTTCCGGGCGGTCAGCGGCCTGGTCCTCGCGCTGTTCGTGACGAGTGTGGCCGTCGGGGTGATCACCACGATCGTGGCGAACCGGGGTCCGCAGCACTCCGGCAGCCTCACCGACACGACCCTGAGCATGTGGACGGAGCCCGACGACGAGGCGGCTCCCGCCGTGCTCGCCGTGCCGGGGGTACGCAGCGCGACGCTGGTCCGCGAGAACCCCGACCGCGAGGGCGGTGTCATGCCGGGCGTCGTGGCGTGCGCCGACCTGGCCCGCGCCCCGGAGTACGGCCGGTGCGCGGACGGCGCGACCGCCGCCTACGTGTGGAGCGACCTGGTCGGGTACCGCGAGAAGACGGGCGCGCACACGGTGTGGCCGGCGGCGCCGTACACGGCCGCGCAGGTGGCGGGGCTGCCCGCGATGGCATACGTGGTCAACACCGACGGGTCCACGGCCGCGATCGAGCGGGCCCGCACGGTGCTGATGGCGGCGTACCCGGACCGCTTTCGCACGCCAGCGACGCAGTACGACATCGAGAACGACTTCACCAGGACGCTGGCCGGCTGGCAGCAGCTGGCCAACGTGGTGATCCTGGCCAGCCTGCCGATCGCGGGCTGCAGCCTGGCCGTGAGCGTGGCGGCCGGCCTCAGCGAACGCAAGCGCCCGTTCGCCCTGCTGCGGCTGACCGGCGTGCGGCTGCGGACGCTGCGTCGGGTGGTCGCCCTGGAGAGCGCCGTGCCGCTGCTTCTCGTGGCCGTCGTGGCGATCGGCGCCGGGTTCGGGGCGGCCGCGCTGTTCCTCAGGGCGCAGCTGGACTACGCGCTCACGGCCCCGGGCGCCGGCTACTACGCGACCGTCGTCGCCGGCCTCGCGGCGTCCCTGGCGATCATCGCCTCGACGCTGCCATGGCTGCGACGCGTCACCGGCCCGGACACCGCCCGCAACGACTGAGACCGTACGGGGGCCGGCGCGCGGCCGGCCCCCGTACGCGACTAGCGGACGTAGATGTTGGGCGTGGGTGGGGTCGCCATCCCGTTGCCGATGTGGAAGCTCGGGTGCGGCGGCTGGTTGTAGGCGGTGTTCTGCCAGGCGATCGCGACGCGGTACATGGGGTCGTGCATGAGCGTGTGGATGCGCGTCGTGGTCACGTTGGTCGTGGTGTAGATCCGCAGCGCGGTGTTGTTCGTGGTCGGCCAGATGACCTCTTCGCGCCAGTCGCCGAAGATGTCGCCGCTCAGCGACGGGGTGGCCTTGGTGCCGTTGTTGGAGTGCACGTCGCTCGCGGTGAGCAGGCGCGTGTCCGACGACGTGCCGTACTTGTCGATGCGGGTCTGGTCGAGCAGCTCGCGGGTGGTGTCGGCGTCCCACCAGATGAGGAAGTTCGCTGAGCTGGGCTTGCGACCCAGCGTGCCGCCGGTGGAGCTGGTCAGGTTGCTCACCGCCGACGACCACGACTCCGCGCCGGGGCTGCCGGCGTAGATGTCGCCGGAGACGCCCCGGCCGTTGTCGCAGTTGCACGCCGGGTGCGACCAGATGATCTGACCCGTACGGGCGTCGGCCATGTAGTCGGTCGGCCTGCTGCCGTCCTCGGAGACCTTGAAGAACTCCAGGCCCGGCCGCGCCGGGTTCAGGTCGCCGACGTGGTAGGCGTCGCCGTGACCGTTGCCGTTGCGCCACAGCAGGGCGCCGTTGTCGTCGATCGCCGCCGCGCCGTACATGATCTCGTCGCGGCCGTCGCCGTCCGCGTCGGCGATGGACAGCTGGTGGTTGCCCTGGCCGTACGCGCCGACGTTGCTGTTGCCCGAGTCGTACGTCCAGCGGCGCACGAGGCTGCCGCTGCGGAAGTCCCACGCCGCGATGACGGCGCGGGTGTAGTAGCCGCGCGCCATGATCAGGCTGGGCCGCTGGCCGTCGAGGTACGCCGTGCCGGCGAGGAACCGGTCGACCCGGTTGCCGTAGTTGTCGCCCCACGACGACACGGTGCCGCGACCCGGCACGTAGTCGACGGTCGACATGGCGCGGCCCGTCTGCCCGTTGAACATCGTCAGGTACTCGGGGCCGGACAGGATGTAACCGCTGCTGTTGCGGTAGTCGGCGCCGCCGTTGCCGATGGTCACGCCCGCGCCGTCGACCGTGCCGTCGGCGGTCTTCATGGCCACCTCGGCTCGGCCGTCGCCGTCGTAGTCGTAGACCTGGAACTGGGTGTAGTGCGCGCCGGCCCGGATGTTGCGGCCCAGGTTGATGCGCCACAGGCGCTGCCCGTTGAGCCGGTAGGCGTCGATGTAGACGTTGCTGGTGTAGCCGGACTGGGAGTTGTCCTTGGCGTCGGACGGGTCCCACTTGAGCACGATCTCGTACTGGCCGTCGCCGTCGAGGTCGCCCACGGACGCGTCGTTGGCGGAGTAGTTGCTGCCCGGCGACTGGATCGGCACGTCGAGGTACTGCTGGCCCATGTTCAACGAGGCCTCCGACGCGGCCTGCTCCGCGCCGTTGATGACGGCGCGCACGGTGTAGGACGCGCCGGACGGCGCGCCGCCGTCGAGGTAGTTCGTCGAGTTCGTGACCGTCGCGACCCGGGAACCGTTGCGGTACAGGTTGTACGAGACCCCGGACGGCTCCCAGCCGAACATGCGCCACGACACGAAGTTGTCGCTGCCGCTGCGCACCGAGATCAGGCCGCGGTTGAGGTCCTCGACCTGCTTACTGCTGGCGTTGGCCGGGTTCGTCGGCGGGTTGACGGTGGGGCCCGCCGAGGTGGGCGCCGCGCTGGTCGGTCCGGCCGTCGTCGGCGCGGCACTGGTCGGCGCGGCGCTGGTGACCGGCGGGCCTGACGTGACCGGCGCCGCGCTCGTCGGCGTGGTCGTCGACCCGGTGCAGGCGGTGCCGTTGAGCGCGAAGCTCGTCGGCACCGGGTTGCTGGAGTTGTTCCACGATCCGTTGAACCCGAACGAGGTGGTCGCGTTCGTGGCGATCGACCCGTTGTAGCTGACGTTGGTCGCGCTGACGTCGGCGCCGGACTGCGTGACGGTGGCGTTCCACGCCTGCGTGATCGTCTGGCCGGCCGCGTACGACCAGGTGAGCGTCCAGCCGTTGACCGGGTCGCCGAGGTTGGTGATGGTGACGTTGGCGCCGAAGCCGCCACCCCACTGGCTGGCGATCGCGTAGTCGACGCGGCACCCGGCCGCGGCGTAGGCGTTGACCGCGGCGACCGTGCCCGCCGCCACCGCGGCGAGGGCCGCCGTGCCGGCGATCGCGGCCCGCCGCATCCTTCGTTGTGCCATGAGCCTCACTCCGTACGGTGGAGGAAGATGTGACGTCACAATCGGCAGGTCAGTACGCCGCAACGCTCGTGTCACACCAGGACGGCCCGACGTTAGCGACGCTCATCGATGCCGTCAAGAATGCGCTTGCCCAGCGTTAGGTCCAGTGGTCAGGGGCCGCCTGGCGCCGGAAGTTGCGGGGTGCCGTCACCGGCGGACGGGTTTATGATCCGCTCCACTGGTTGCCCCCCGCCACCCCGCCATTGTGGAGGATCTCAGCATGCGGCTGGAACACAGCTTCGAAGTGCCCGTCCCGGTCGAGCGCGCCTGGGAGGTGCTCGGCGACCTGGAGACCATCGTCCCGTGCATGCCCGGCGCGGCGCTCACCAGCTACGACGGCGACGCGTTCACCGGCACCGTACGCGTCAAGATCGGACCGGTCAGCCTCAGCCTCAAGGGCAAGGGCCACTTCACCGAGCGCGACGAGCAGGCCCGCAAGCTCGCCTTCACCGCGTCCGGCCAGGACAGCAAGGGCGCCGGCGCCGCGAACGCCACCGTCGTCGCGCAACTGAACCCCACCGACGCCGGCACCCGCGTCGACGTCGTCACCGATCTCAACATCTCCGGCCGCATGGCACAGATCGGCCGCAACATGATCGGCGACGTCAGCGGCAAGCTCCTCGACCAGTTCGTCGGCTGCCTGTCCGGCAAGCTCACCGAACCCGCGCCGGCGGCGACCGCACCGTCGGACGTCCCCACGGGTACGCCCGACGCCACGGCGGCCGCCGACGCCCCGGCGGAGCCGGCGACCGACGCCGTGTCGACTGTGGACGCGGCCGCGTCGCCGGCCGGCGACGCGCCGTCGGCGTCGGGTACGGGCGCCGGCAAGCCGGCCGAGCCCGAGCCGGTCGACCTGTTGGCACTGGCGGGCGGCGGCATGGCCCGGCGGGTCGTCCCCTGGGCGGTCGGCGCCGTCGTGGCCATCGCCCTCATCGTGATCCTGATCATCTCGCTCGCCTGACAACGCACCGAATCGTGGCGGCAGAGGCGTCCGAAAAGGCGCCTTTGCCGCCAAGATCCAAGAAGGTACGCGTACGCCGCGTGATCACAAAAGCACACATCGTTAAACAGCTCGCGACCAGCGCGGGCGCCGCTTGACAGGACTACAGGTTAGGCTAACCTAACCGCATGTCGCCGACCTCCGTCGCCGCGATGCCGCTGCTCAGCGGCGTCGACCTTTGTCTGGGTTACCACGGCCAGCCCGTGGTCGACTCGGCACACGTGACGCTACGCCCGGGCCGGGTCACCGCGCTCGTGGGACCCAACGGCAGCGGCAAGTCGACGCTGCTGCGCGCCCTCGCCCGCCTGCACAAGCCGGACAGCGGCGACCTGCTCCTCCCCGACGGCAACGCGCACGAGCTGCCCGCCAAGGCGTACGCCCGGAAGGTCACCATGCTCGCGCAGAGCAGGCCGACGCCGAGCGGCGTGTGCGTGCGCGACGTGGTCGGCTACGGCCGCCACCCGCACCGCGCCCGGTTCAGCGGCGCGGACGCGGACGGCCCGGCCGCCGTCGCGCACGCCATGGACGTCACCGGCGTCACGCCGATGGCCGACCGGCCGGTCGACGAGCTGTCCGGCGGCGAGCTGCAGCGCGTATGGCTCGCCACGTGCCTCGCGCAGCAGACGTCGGTGTTGCTGCTCGACGAGCCGACCACGTTCCTCGACCTGCGCTACCAGGTGGAGCTGCTGGATCTGGTCCGCGAGCTGGCCGACGCCCACCACGTGGCGATCGGCGTGGTGCTGCACGACCTGAACCAGGCGGCCGCCATCGCCGACGAGGTCGTCCTGCTTCAGGCCGGGCGCGTCCGCGCGACCGGCTCCCCGATCGACGTCCTCACCGAGGACGCCCTCACCGAGACGTACGGGATTCGCATCGAGGTCAGCGTCGACCCCGACACCGGCCACGTGACGACCCGACCTGTCGGGAGACACACCACGCGGCTGCTGCCTGTAGCCGCTTAACCCATAACCAACCCCCACCGGGCTGCTGCCCTGAGCAGTCGCGGCGATGCCGCGCGCCCCCATCCAGGAGAAGATCATCATGAACCGACTGCGGACCCGGGCCCTTACGGCCGCCGTGGCCCTCGCCGCGGCCGCCGGCCTGCTCGCCGCCTGCGGTACGACCGAGGAGAAGACCGACACCGGCGCGCCCGCCGCCACGAGCAGCGGACCGGTCACGGTCACGGACTCGCGCGGCAAGGCCGTCGAGCTGAAGGCCCCGGCCAAGCGGGTCGTCGGCCTCGAGTGGGGCGAGCTGGAGATGCTGGTCAGCCTCGGCATCCAGCCGGTCGGCGCGGCCGACCCGAAGGGGTACGCGACATGGGTCACGGCCGCGCCGCTGCCCGCGGACGTGAAGGACGTCGGTACCCGCCAGGAGCCCAGCGTCGACTCGATCGTGGCCCTGCAGCCGGACCTGGTCGTGATGGAGGCCGAGCGGGACGCGCCGCTGGTCACCCAGCTGGAGAAGTACGTGCCGGTCATCGTGACCAAGGGCAGCGACGCGAGCGACAACCTCGGCCGCATGCGCAGTGACCTGAACATGATCGCCCAGGCGACCGGTACGACCGACAAGGCCACGGCCCTGCTCGCCGAGCTCGACAAGGCCATCGCGGACGGCAAGGCGAAGATCGAGGCGGCGGGCAACGCCGGCAAGGGCTACGCCATGGCCGACGGCTGGAAGCAGGGCAGCGCGATCAGCGTCCGCATGTACGGCAAGGGCGCCCTGGTCTCCGAGCTGGCCACGGCCGTGGGCCTGACCAACGTGTGGACCGGCAAGGTCGACGCGGCGTGGGGCCTCGGCACCACGGACGTCGAGGGCCTGCTCGCCGTCAAGGACGCCGACGCGACGTTCTTCTACAACGCCTCCGACGGCAACGACGTGTTCGCCGACGGGCTCACCGGCAACAAGATCTGGGAGTCCCTGAACTTCGTGAAGAACAAGCAGGTCACCAAGCTGCCCGCCGGCATCTGGACGTTCGGCGGCCCCAAGTCCTGCATGCAGTACATCAACGAGCTGGTCAAGGCGTACGGGGCGTGAGCCAGCTCGCCACCGTGGCCCAGGGGCCGGCGCTCGCGCCGGCCCCGAAGGCCGCCCAGCCGAGGGCGGGGCGCACCCGGCTCACGGTCGTGTTCGCCGTCGCGGTGGCGTCGGTCGCCCTGCTCGCCGCGGTCCACCTGACCCAGGGCACCTCGACCGTCGGCGTGGCCGACCTCGCCCGCCTGCTCGCCGGCGGCGAAAGCGACGAGACCGTCCGGGTCCTGCTCGCCTCCCGCCTGCCGCGACTGCTCGCCGCCCTGGTCGCCGGCCTGTGCCTCGGCGTCGCCGGCGCCGCGCTGCAGTCAATCGCCCGCAACACGCTGGCGTCGCCCGACACGCTCGCCGTGACCTCGGGCGCCCACCTGGCCGTCACGGTCGCGGCCGCGTTCGGCCTGAGCCTGCCGCTCCTGGCCGCGGGCGGCCTCGCGTTCCTCGGCGGCCTCGCCGCCGCCGGCCTGGTGCTGGCGCTGTCGGCCGGCGGCCGGTCCGGGCCCACCCGGCTCATCCTCGCCGGCTCGGCCACCACGCTGGCGCTCAGCTCGCTCACCACGCTGCTGTTCCTGCTGTTCGAGCAGGAGACCGTCGGCCTGTACGCGTGGGGCAACGGCTCGCTGAACCTCGCCGACCTGAACGCCGTCGCACTGGTCGCCCCGGTCATCGGGATCACCATGATCGGCATGCTCTTGCTCGGGCGCCGCATGGACATCCTGCGCCTGGGCGATGACAGCGCCGCCACCCTCGGGCTCAACGTGCGCCGCCTGCGGGTGTTCGCCGTGCTGCTGGCCGTCCTGCTGTGCGCGAGCGCGGTCACGCTGGTGGGGCCGATCGCGTTCGTCGGCCTGTGCGCGCCGGCCATCGCCCGGCTCGCCACCCCGCTCGCACCGGGGCTGCAGCGGCACCGGGTGCTGCTGCCCCTGGCCGGCCTCGCCGGCATGCTCGTCATGATCGCCGCCGATGTGCTGCTGCGCGCCGTGCTGGGCGCCCAGGCCGGCGTGGACATCCCCACCGGCGTGGTCACCACGATCGCGGGCGCCGCCGTCCTGATCTGGCTGGCCCGCCGCCACCGTGACTCCGGCCGCAGCGCCCGCGCGGCCGGCACCCGCCCCGCCAAGCTGCGCTCGGGCCGCTTCGCCGCCGGCGTCACGGTCGTGTGCGCGGTCGCCGTGGTCGCCTCCGGCGCGCTGGGCATGCTGGCCGGCGACACCTGGGTGCTGTTCGGCGACGTGGTCAACTGGCTGCGCGACCAGACCGGTCCCGCGTACACGTTTGTTCTTGACGCGCGCTGGCCGCGCGTCGCGGCCGGGCTGCTCGCGGGCGCCGCGCTCGCCGTCGCCGGCACCGCCGTGCAGGCGGTGTCGCGAAACCCGCTGGCCGAGCCGAGCATCCTGGGCGTCACCGGCGGCGCCGGGGTGGGCGCGGTCGCGCTCATCAGCTTCGTGCCGACCGCCGGCGTGTGGGCCATGACCGGCGTCGCCGGAGTGGGCGCGCTGCTGGCGTTCGCCCTGGTGTACGGGCTGGCCTGGCGGCGCGGCCTGCACGCCGACCGGCTGATCCTCATCGGCGTCGCCGTCTCGTACGCCTGCACCGCGATCATCACGTTCATCATCATCGCGACGGACCCGTGGAACACCGGCAAGGCGCTGACCTGGCTGTCCGGCTCCACGTATGGGCGTACGGCCGGGCAGATCGTGCCCGTGCTGGTCGCGCTCGTGGTGCTCACCCCGTTGATCGCCAGCACGCACCGCGACCTGGACCTGATGCAGCTCGACGACGACACCCCCCGGCTGCTGGGCGTACGCGTCGAGCGCAGCCGGCTGGTCGCGTTGGGCGCGGCCGCGCTGCTGGCGGCCACGGCCGTCTCGGCGGTCGGCGTGATCGGCTTCGTCGGCCTGGTGGCGCCGCACATCGCGCGGGCGCTGGTCGGCGGCGCCCACGCCCGCCTGCTGCCGGTGGCCGCGCTGCTCGGCGCACTGCTGGTCAGCCTCTCCGACACGCTCGGTCGAACGGTGATCGCGCCGGCCCAGATCCCGGCCGGCCTGGTCACCGCGATGGTCGGCACCCCGTACTTCATCTACCTGTTGTGGCGCTCGCGCCGCAACGCCGTCGACATCACCTGACCCGGAGGTTGCAGTGACCCAGTCGTGGCGGTTCTTCGTCGTCCGCGTGGCGCGGATGACCCGGCTGAGCCCGACGTTCGTGCGGGCCACGTTCACCGGCCCGGACCTCGACCAGCTCGCCGACAACGGCTTCGACCAGCGCATCAAGCTGGTCATCCCGCTGCCGGGCGCCGACATCGCGGACATGCCGATGGGTCCCGACTGGTTCGCGCAGTGGCGGGCGCTGCCCGACGAGCGGCGCCTGCCCATACGCACCTACACGGTGCGCGCGGTGCGGCCCGCCGCGCGCGAACTCGACGTCGACCTGGCGTTGCACGGCGAGATCGGCCCGGCCTCGCGGTGGGCGCTGTCCGCGCGCCCCGGCGACTCCGTGGCGATCATCGGACCCAATGCCGAGTACGACGGTGAGCACGGCGGCCTGGAGTTCAGCCGCAAGGTCGGCACCGCCGATCTCTCGTCGGCCAGCGTGCTGCTGGCCGGCGACGAGACCGCCGTACCCGCCGTACTGTCGATCGTGGAGCGCCTGCCGCACGGCGTGAGCGGTACGGCACTGCTGGAGGTCCCCCACCCGGATGACGCGCTGCCGGTCGCCGCACCGCCCGGGCTGACGGTCACGTGGCTCGCGCGGGGCGAACGCCCGCACGGTGAGCTGCTCGTCCCGGCGGTGACGGCGGCGGCCGCCCGGCTCGCCCCGGCGCTGGCGGGCGTCGGCGCGGGCGGTCCCGCCGACCTGGCGGTGGTTGACCCGGACCTCGACCACGACATCCTGTGGGAGGTTCCCGGCGAGCCGACCGGCCGGCTCTACGGCTGGATCGCGGGCGAGTCGGGCGTGGTGATGTCGCTGCGCAGGCAGTTGCTCGCCGACGGGGTGTTCACCCGCGAGACGGCGGCCTTCATGGGTTACTGGCGGCGCGGCAGGTCGGAAAGCTGAACTATTCCAGCTGGAGGAGGCGGGCGGCGTTGTACCAGCACACCGCCCGCAGCCAGTCGTCGCCCAGGTCGAGGGCGGCCAGGCCGGCGAGCTGCTCCGCGTACGGGTAGGACATCGTGGGGAAGTCCGAACCGAGCAGCACCTTGCCGGCCAGGCCCAGGTCGCGCAGTTGCGGCAGGAGCCTGCCGGGCACGGTTCCGGACGCGGTCTCGTAGCCGGGCGTGAAGATCGCCGCCGTGTCGAGGCAGACCCGCTCGTACTGCTGGGCGAGCGCGACGTGGTGCTCGTAGTCGGGGGCGCCGAGGTGCGCGATGACGGCCGCCAGGGTCGGGTGGCGGCGCAGGATCACCTCCAGCGGGTCGAGGCTGCCGAGCCGGCCCTCCTCCCGCAGGCTGTTGACGTGGATGACCACGGGCGTGCCCACCTCGGCGAGCATGCCCCAGATGGGGTCGAGCCGGGCGTGGGTGAGGTCGAAGCCGCCGCCGGGCACGTGCACCTTGAACACCCGGGCGCCCCCGTCCAGCGCCGCCTTCGTGTACCGGTTGACGCCCGGTTCGGGATAGAACGTCGCCGACGGTACGCATCCGTCGTTGTGCGCGGCGAAGTCCATCGTCCAGGCGTTGAGGCCGTCGGCCATGCCCGGCTGGTGCGCGTACGCCAAGGCGGTGAAGGCGCGTACGCCCAGTTCCCGCAGGTGCGCCACCCGCTCCTCGTCCGACCACCGGTACACGTACGCGGGCAGTAGGCCCCCGGCGAGCGAGTCCTCGTCGGAGCGCAACCACATGCGCTGCAGGATGCGCGGCGGCAGGAAGTGCACGTGGATGTCAGCGAGACCCGGCAGGCCGAGCCCACGCCAGAACGCGGGCACCTCCCCGTCGCCGTGGGGCCCCGCCGTCACGGCACCCTCACCGAAGCCTCCCGATGGTCACCGAGCCTGCCGGGCACACATTACCGCCACCCGGGCTCACCACTCGATGTTGAACCTGTCCATCAGGAAGGGTACGGACAGGCCCGCCACGCAGACGAGGGACACGATCGTGAAGATCGTACGCAGGACGACCGTCTCGACCTTGCCGCCGACCTCGACGACGAAGGGGTCGGGCACGCCGATGTTGCGCCACAGGCGGCCGGGTCCGGTCGGCACGGGCCAGAACAGCGGGCAGCCGTGGCTGGTCACCACGTCGCCGGCGAGGTGTACGAGCCCGCCGACGCCCACCGCGACGCCGAGCAGGGGGTACCCCCGGTCACCGTGCATGTTGTTGTACACGAAGAAGGCGGCCCAGCCGGACACGAGCGTGACGATGACCCAGCCGGCGCGGGCGGCCCACTTGTCGAACAGCCCACGCAGCGCGAGGCCGACCATGAAGAACATGATGCCGATGACGGCCCACTTGCCGTAGTGCAGCGCGAGCTGCCACGTGCCGATGCCCACCAGGACGTTGAAGATGATCGTGTGGGTGAGGGTGCGGTGGCCGTTGTGCCGCTCGGGGTCGCGGCGCAGCCGGGTGACGTTGTAGACGCCTAGCGAGAACTTCTCGATCACCTCGGCGAGGAACATCGTGACGCGCCCGAACGTGTGCGCCACGGTCGCGCCGCCCCGCCCGGTGGTGACCCGGCCGGACAGGTCGAGGTCCGGCAGGAGGGCCCCGCCCGCGCACACGGCCGTACCCACGGCGAGTTCCAGCGGCGTCTGCGGGTTGATCGCCCCGGTGGCCTCCAGGGCCCACGAACCGGCGAGCCACACGGCGGCTCCGGACAGTGCGTGGGACGAGCCCATCATGGTCGGTCACCCCTTCAGGTGGTCGGCGCTGCTCGGGAGACTGTGCCACCCGTAGCGACACGCACACAATCAGCTATACATCCACAGTGGACGTGATCAACGACACGGCCGGGTGACACACTACGGGCACCGGACGGTGACTGGTGTCGCGTCCGGTGCCCGGTGGGGCCGCTCGCGTCAGTCGGCGAGGGCGGTGATGGCCTGCGCCGCGCGGAACTGCTTGTTCGTGCCGAAGTCACGCACGGTCTTGATGCCGAACGCCTTCGCCAGCAGCTCCGCGTCACCCTCGGAGACGCCGTAGATCGCGGTCACGGGGGCGTCGGCGAGCTCCTGCGCCGACTTGCCGTGCCACGCCTTGATGAGCTTGGGCTCCGCACCCTGCATGGAATCCTCCTGGTGGGGCCGTCCACGGTGGACGACACGGCGCCGAAGGCTAGTTGCCCGCCGGCCAACCACGCAAGATCATGACCGAAACCTGACGCGGGTCAGCACGCGGGCAACATGGTGATGTCGTCGCCGCCGTCGAGCTTCGCCCACGCCCAGGGCAGGTACGTGCGCTTGCCGTCGTAGGTGTAGCCCAGCCACTTGTTGTTGTCCTTGCCGCCCCACGGCTTGGCGTTGACCGACTTGTCCCCCGTCGCGCGGCACTGCGGCGTGATCTGGGCGCCGTCCTGGTAGGAGCGCACGGCGTTGCTCTCGTTCGTCTGCGACGGCACCGAGTACGCCCACACGCCGCTGCTGCAGTAGCTGGCGACGTTGCAGGTGACCGTGGCCCTCATCGTGCTGGTCTTCTTGGTCCGCTTGACGGACGCCGAGCCGGCCGCGTTGGTGATCGTGATCGTGTAGTCGTAGGACTCGTTGGGCCACAGGCCGGTGACCGTGATCGTGACCGCCGCCGTGGTGCACTTGGCGGACTTGCTGCCCTCGCCGCTCACGGCCACCTTGCACGTCGCCGTGCCGCCCTTGTTGTTGGGCGTGAACGTCACCGACACCGAGTTGTAGTCGGACGTGTCGCGGGTGAACGTCACGGTCGGCTTGCCGATGGTGCGGGCGGTGGCCGTGCCGGTGGGGCCGGGCCCGGCCTCGTTGACGGCGGCCACCGTGACCGTGACGGCCTGGTCGTCACCGAACCCGTCCAGCGTCGCGGACGTGTCGGTCACCTCGGTCTCGGCGCCGTTCGCCGTCACCACGTACTTGGTGACCGGCCGGCCGTTCTCGTCGGCCCGCTCCCAGCTGACCTGGACGGAGCCCTTCTTGTTGGCCACGGTCGCCGCGCTGACGTTGCCGGGCGCGCCCGGCTTCGCGTACGGGATGACGACGTTGCTGACCTCGGACGGCTCGCTGCCGCCGCCCTTGTCGTTGACGGACACGATCGTGAAGGCGACCTGCGTGCCGTACTCCAACGTGCCGGCCGCGATGGTCATCTTGTTGGTCTTCACGTCGCCGACCGGGGTCTGGGTGCCGCCCGCCACGGCCGTCACGGAGTACCGGACGATCTTTCGGCCCTGACCGTTGGCGGCCTTCCACGTCAGGTCGACCGTGCCGTCTGGCTGCTCCTTGGCGACGACCTCGGTCGGCGGGTCGGGCACGTCGGAGGTCGGCATGACCGGGTTGCTCGTCGCGTCCGGTCCGGCGCCCTTCTTGTTCACGGCATGGATCTTGAACCGGTACGTCTCGCCGTTGGTCAGGCCCTCGATCAGCACGGACCGCGTGTTCGCGCCGACCGTGATCGGCTCACCGGGGCCGCCGCTGATGACGTACTTGGTGATGGCCGCGCCGTTCTCGCGGGCCTTGCGCCAGGTCAGCCGCACGGACTTGTCGCCGGCAGACGCGTTCACCCGCTGCGGCGGGCCGGGCACGGTGACGGTCGGCTTCGGGGGCGCCGGCGGCTTCGGCGGGGGCGGCGGCGGATCGCCGCCGAGGATCTCGTTCTGGTACTTGTCGACGTTGCTGACCTTGTGCTTGTCGTCGACGACGCGGGCGGTCGAGCCGTCGGGCGCGTTGATGAACAGGTGGTTCTCGCGCACCTCCAGCTCAAGGGGACCACCCGCGGCCGGGATGCGGATCTCCTTGACCTGCTGACCATTGCCGTCGAACTCGTAGACGACGCCCGTGGCCGGGTCGGCGCAGTAGAAGTGGCCGGCGAACGCGACGACCGGCTGCAGCGGCCCGGTGCCCGGCACGTCGAACTCCACGAGCCGCTCCCCGTCCAGGACGACGACGTGGCGCTCGGCGCTCACGGTCACCGGGATGGGCCCGCCGCTGGAACGGGGCGGCAGCACGCCGGGGCCGGTCAGCGGCAGAGCCGACGGGGTGGCGCTGTCACTGCCGCCCTTCTCCCCGTTCCCCTCGCCGGGCACGCGGGTAAGGGTGCCGGCCGTGTTGTCCAGCACGGCGACGCCGCTGTCCAGGACGGTCAGCACCAGGTCGTGGTTGGGCGGGGCCACATTGACCGTGCGGGTGACCTTGGGGCCCGCCCCGTCCCTGCCCGCCGTGATGGCCACGACCGTGCCCTCCTGCGGCACCGCGAGCCACAGGAGGCCCTTGCCATCGAAGTCGCCGGACGTGATGCCGCGGGGGAAGGCGAGCATCTCACCGGTGGGCGCCAGCGTGCGGGGGTCGAGCTGGCGCACCTGCCCGAGCGTCGTGTCGACGACGAAGGCGACGTCCTCGTGCAGCACGACCGTGACGCCGACGCCCGGCATGGTCTTCATCACCGCGCCGACCTGAAGGGTGGCCAGGTCCATTGCGGTGACCTGCCCGGTCTGCAGGTCGCGCAGGATCAGGAAACGGTCGTTCTGGGTGATCTGCAGATCGTGGTTGCGCGCGTCCTTGACCTGCTGACGGGTGTCGACCTTGGCGGTGATGCCGTTGATGCGGTCGACCTCGCCCTTGCCGGAACTCCACACCCAGGAGTTGGCGTCGTAGTTCGCGACCGCGTTGTCGGCCGCGCCGAGGCCCAGCAGGGTCAGGCCGGTCGCGGTGAGCAGGGCGATAACTGTGGTGAGGGTGACCAGGCCGCCCTTGCCGGCGCGCCAGCCCGGCTTCGCCGCCGCGGCCCCGTCGTCGATGGGCGGGACACCGTCGTCCGCGCGCGCGTCGTCGGCTCGGACGTCGTCGATTTCGCGCAGGTCGCTCATGTCTGGGCCCTCACTCGTTGGTCCTCCCCCAGGAGCGCCGCCCATCATATGGGTGACGTCGGTATAGGCGAAAGCCTATGGCGTGTCAGCTGTGGACAGCCGGTGCGTGCACACCTGCGTGCTGCGGGCCACCACGTCGATCGAATACACCGCCGCGACCGTGAAACAGTAGTCGTATCGCGTGTTGAGCCCGTGAATCGTCGATCGCGTGCGTCCCGCCGGGATGCTCTGCATCGGGTGCGACTCGTCACCCGATCGGGCGCCCGCCACGATGAAAGGAACCGTGCCGTCGGACGGATCACGCCAGGTGACCGTCACCGAGGTCCCGTCGTCGGTGAGCCGCAGCCGGGTCGGCGGCGCGCCCACGCCCCCCGCACCCGTCGTCGGTGCCGGCGCCGACGTGCGGGCCTTCGACGTCGGGGCCGGCGCGCTCGACGGCGCAGCGGCCGGGGCGCTCGGCGCGACCGTGACCACCCGGGGCGGCTTCACCCCGGTCGCCGACGGCGGCAGGGCCTGCATGGCGACCACCGTGCCGGCCGTCAGCGCCACGATGCCGGCGACCGACAGCAGGATCATCACCACCCGACGCCCCCGCGACCGCGGCGGCTCCTCCCACGCCGGCGGCTCCCACGACCGCGGCCCGCCCGGGGCCGGAGGACCCCACGACTGCGGGTGCGTGGCCTCGTCGCTGGCCGGGGCCGCCCACCCACCGGAGTCGTACTCCTCCGGCACATACAGCGGCGCGTCCGGCGGGATCGGGGAAACCGATCGGGGCGCGCTCCCCTGCCCCGCGCCACCCGCGGCCGGTGGGCGCAGCCCGAACACGCCCGGCGCGCCCGGCACCGGCGCGTAGGGCTCGCTTCCCGCCGTGCTGGTCCATCCCGCGCCGGACCAGCCCGTCGGGTCCGACCACTCCCCCGCGTCGGCCCACGCCGAGGCCGCCCCGCGCTCCGCCTGCGCCGCCGCCGGCTGCGCCTGCGCCGCCCCGGACTGCGCCTGCGCTGCCCCCGGCTGCGCCTGTGCTGCCCCCGGCTGCGCCTGTGCCGCCGGCTCGGTGCCGGGCGGGAACGGCTCGCCGCCGGGCGGGAGCGGCGTGCCCCAGGCGGAAGACGCTGACGCGGCGCCGAGGCGGGCGCGAGCGTCCCGCACCGCGGCGCTGTCCTCACCCAGCAACCGCGGACCCGCATCGGCCAGGTGCCGGTCGAGGTCGTCCGTCGGGTCGCCCAGATCCACATTCACCCGGGCCAGCCGGTCCTCCACCGAGAGCGTACGGACATGATCCCGACCCACCGACGCGAGCAGGATGCGGTGCGCCCGCCCCAGTTGGCGCTGCGCCTCCGTGAGGTTCCCCAGCTCACGGGCTATGGTCGCAAGATCGACCATAGCGTGGGTGAGGTCCGGATGGAACTGGCCAAGATCAGCCTCGGCGGCCGCCAGACCCACCTCCAGCGCCGACCGCGCCCCCGTCAGATCGCCCGCCTCCGCCCGCCGCCGCGCCTCGGCGAGCACGCCGGCCAGCGGCTCGGCAGGCGTGACACGGTAGGGCTCCCCAGGCATGTCCGCCATGCTGCCTCGTTGCGCCGTGTCGCGCCACCCTCACGGTCTGTCCTGTGGACGAGTAGAACGTCCCAACGGCGACCTGTGGATCCCGCTCGCACCCCGGCTGCGCGGCCGTGTACAGTGTTCCCTCGTGCGCCAAGGGCTCACCGGGGACGCAAGTTCCCAGCGTGAGTACCATGGTTGACACGTCGAAGTGGCGGAATGGCAGACGCGCTAGCTTGAGGTGCTAGTGCCCTTAACGGGCGTGGGGGTTCAAGTCCCCCCTTCGACACGAACCGAATCCCAACGGTGCATGCCAAGATCGATCTCGGCGTGCACCGTTTGCGTTTCCGGGCGATAGGTGAGCTTGAGCCCGAGCGCCTGGTAGACCTCCGTCTTGTGTTCAGGCGGGGCCCGTTCAAGCACGGTGATCATGTTGCCGAGCCGATCGAGAAGCTCGGTGATCTCTTCGATGTTGAACTGGCCGTCGGACGGCTGACGCGGGCCGGCTGCCTTAGCCTCGATCATTCGCGCGGTGTGTGGCTTGGGCGCCCCGATCCGATCGCATCGTGATTGGTTGATGGATTCGGCTGGTGGGCAGGGTGGAGAACCGTCTGTCGCGGCGGTGGGCGTGGTCTCCTGAAGTTCCTCCGGTCGTCGTGGCGGCGGCTGTGCTGGTCAGCCGGGTGCGGGGATGGCCGCGATCCGGTTGAACGCGCCGGTGATCTGTTCGGCCCAGGGCCAGGACTTCGGGATGCGTAGCCACTGGCGGCGCTGGCCGCGCACGAGACGGGCCGCGGTGTGCAGGATGCGGTAGCGCAGCCGTTTCGGTTCGGCTGTGGCGAGGTCGCCGTGCAGGGCGAGGAGTTGGAGCCAGGCGATGAGGTCGGCGGCGATCGCGGCGACGACGCACCAGGCGGTGTTGATCGCGAACTCGCGGGAAGGCAACCGGCCCAGGCCGGTGTCTTTGGCGCAGCGGATGCGGTCCTCGACTCGTGCGTGGGCGCGGTGGCGGGCTTCGAGCCATTGCAGGGACCCGGTGCGGGTGTTGGTGATGAAGGCGGTGTAGCGCCAGCCGTCACGCTCCTCGAACAGTGACAGCTGGGCGCCGGGGTGGGGTCGTTCCCGGCGCACGATGACCCGCATCCCGTCCGGCCAGCCGGGCAGGGTCAACAGGCCGGTGAGTTCGGCGACGTCGGCGCCGTCGCGCACCCCGCCGTTGGCCGCCAACGCGGGTGACCACACCGTGGTGGGCAGCGTGGTGATCGCGTCGTGTTCGTTCTCGCTGATCGACCAGCCGATTGAATACTCCACGGTGCGGCCCCGCTTGCGGCCCTTCTCGGTCAGCCAGTCGAGGACGGCGTGGGTGGCGGCGGCCGAGTCGCCGCGAACCAGTAGATGGCGCCGGTGCGCGGTAGGGACCTGGGCGAACGCGTCGGTGAGCACATCAAGGTGGTCGGCGGCGGTGTTCGCGCCGGCGTTGCCCGGCCGCAGTCGCACGGCGAAAAGTTCGCCTGTGTTGTCGCAGGTGACCAGGATCGGATGGAACCCGTAGCTGTGCTTGTAGGTGGGTGCGGCGCCTTCCTTGTCGCTGTGCGCGATCACGATCGTGGAGTCCACGTCCAGCACCACCACGCCGGCGCCGATGTCGCGCCCCGCCGCCCGCGCGACGGGCAGCTGGCCCAGCATTGCCCATACCCGGGCGCGGACCTTCGCCCGCGCAACGTTGATGTGCCGTAGCCGGACCTCGTCGATCTCGTCCAGGGCCCGCCAGCACGTTGCGGCCGAAGCCACCGGCCCGAACACCTCACCCTGATGGCGCAGCACGTCGATGTCGCAGATGGCTTCGCCACCGTCGGCGATCATCACGGCCAGATCGGTCAGAACCCGACCCCGATCATGGCCGGGCCACCACTCCCGCCGGGTCAACACGGTCGACAACGCCCCGGTCAGACCGACCCGGTCGGCCAACATCCGCAGCAGTGCCGCACCCACGTGCGACACCACACCCGTCCCGTCCGCGGTGACCCGCAGACCCTTCGACCACGCCGTAGACTGCACTGCGAAGGTGCCCCTTCCGTCAAGAGAACTGTCGATGTCGCAATCACAGTTTCCCTTGCGGGAGAGGCACTTTCGCTTATCTACACGCCGGCAACCAGCCCACAATCGTGATCACCGTGAATCACGCAGGTTAGTAAGTGCGAGGGCGTTGCTGCGCTCGGCCTGTGTTTCAGCTATCCAACCAGCCACCAGGACGCCACGTTTTCAGCGGATTGACATCCTTGCTGAGATCACCTCATTGAACGAGATAGAAAGGTGGGCCATTTGGTCGATGGCATATCCGGCGACTTGGTCAGCGCTACGGTCGCGCGGGTGATTGTGGAACGATTTCGGCCGCACTTATGGAACTTGTTTTGGAGGACAGGGCGAGGACTGGCATGGTGACGGTCTATGGGTGGCCAAGTGATCACGGTGCGTATGGACGACATCGACGTTCTGGTGGAGGTGGGGACGACCCGTGTGGTCGGCACGCAGCAGACATCGGTCGGTGAACGAATGCAACAGAACGTCGTGGATTCATTCGAGCGAGCTCAGGACACGATCGTCGCGGTGTCGACGAAGGTGGCCGCGACGGTGCGGCGGCTGGTAGCTGCAGGTGCCCGACCGGACAGGGTTGAGGTGGAGTTCGGGCTCAAGTTTACGGCTAAGGGCGACGTGATCGTGGCGAGCGGATCGGGCGAGGTGGCGCTGAAGGTGATGGTCGGCTACGACCCCGATCGTGCTGCCGCTACGACCGCGCCTGGCCAGCCGGATGAGGACCAAAACCAAGTCCATGACGAGGCGGGTAGGACGCCGTGAGCATTGACTCACGCGTACCTAACTATCTCGGACGGGTCCTCGACTCTGACGGGGCACCAGTGGGTACCTGTTTTCAGGTGTCGCCCGGCGTGTTGGTAACGGCGTGGCATGTGTTGGCCGCCCTTGGGGCGGGAGGCCCCGGCGATGTGGTGGCAGTCGATGCATTGGCTGGCGGGATCGCTGCTAGTGATGCACGGGTGCTCCGGGTCGCTCCACCGAGTGATCTGGCGGTTCTCGTGGCAGATGCACCGCTGCCGGGGATGGTGGTGGGCTTGGCTGCGACTGATGAGGTGCCATTGCTGGCCGGCGTAGTCGTGGCCGGGGTGGTGCAGGTCGACGACGGGGAGCGGCAGTATCGGTGGCTGGCCGCCACCGGGCGATGGAAGTCCGGCACAACCCGCGATGAAACGGTGTCATTGGGACGGTTCACCTCGAAGGACGTGCTGCCTGGGATGAGCGGCGGCCCGGTACGGCGATTGACCGACGACGCGGTGGTTGGAGTCGTGTCGGGCAGGTATAACGCTGCTGACGACTGGTTGTCCGGCACGGTTTGGGTCGCGCGGGTCGAGGAATTGCTGCCGTTACTGGACGGCTTGGTGCGCCCGGTCATGTACACCCGCCAAGATGACACCAAGCGGCTCGACGCGATCCCACGCGTCGGCCTAGAGCCGGCGGGCGATCATCCATCGGTGGTCGGTGCCTGGCCGGCGGCCAAACGGCAGCTGTTTCGCCGTGTTCGCGCGCAGGAGTCGCAGGACCGAGCGTATCTCCTGGGTCTGGATATCAAGCGGTCCGTTGCCGCCGAGGTGGACTACGCCGTCGAGCACACCGCACGGTTTCGCGAGAAGGGCGCGGCCGGCCCGGCGGTCCGTACCGACATCCAGGGCTTCTTCACCGGCCCTGCCAAGCGCCAACTTGTCGTTCTCGGCTCCGCCGGCGCAGGCAAGAGCGTCCTGCTTACCGGGCTGATCCTCGGGCTGCTTGGCAGGCTGAGTGCCGACGACCCAGTGCCAGTTCGCTTTCAGCTGGTCGGTTGGGACCCGAGTGCTGACCTGGGCGACTGGCTCGTGTCGGAGCTCGGGTCCCGTTACGGGATCGCGGCCGCTGCGGCTCGAGGATTGCTGTTCGATCGTGCGGTCCTGCCAGTCCTGGACGGGCTCGACGAGATTTCTGCGGAGCGGGAGGACCTCGATGCCGCGGTCCGGGCGGTCAACGCTTTCGTAGCCGACCATGGCCAGACGGGGTACGTCGTCACGTGTCGCAGCAGCGTTTACTCCGACCTCGGCCGGGACATCGAGCCTGCGAGCGAGATCACCATCCTGCCGCTGACAGCAGAGGAAATTGTCCGTTACGTCGACGATGCCATCGGCGGTCGGACGGTGAACCGTATGGCTTGGCAAATGGTGCTCGACGCGGTCCAGGCTGGCCATTCCGATGTCATCGATGCTCTGAGCACGCCTTGGCAGCTGACCTTGGCGGTCACATACTTCCGCGACAACAACGACATGCGCCGGCTAATCCCCGAGGGCACCGAGGACGGCGTGCAGTACCGGCGAAGGGTGCGCGATCTGCTCGTCGGGACGTTCGCCCCGGCGCGGGCACGGTTGCATGCAATCGCAGCGAGTGACACTGCAGACGCGTGGTGCCGGGTGATCGCGGAGGACCTCGAAGCGCAGGTCGCCCGCGGCGGACCACGGCAGGACATCATGACGCACTACTCGGCGGAGCGGGCCTGGGCGAGCGAGCTGATTCATCGCGCCCTGACCGTAACAGTGGCGTACCTCAAGGTCTGGTTCGGTCTCGGCGTGCTGACGCTCGGTGCGTGGCTCGTCGACGTGGTCGCCGGCACTGCGATTGTGCGGGCCGTGCAGTCGGCTCTGCACAACGTGGCCAACTCCCCGACAGCCGTCCTGGCGGCTGCGCTAGCCGGACTGGCGATCCTGGCAGCCGTGGGCTACGGCGTGCCGCGCGCAAGCCGCATGACCCGTCGATCACTGCGTATGCCAGGGCTGCCGGCGTGGGCCAGAAGCATCCAGGCACTCAAGAGTGGAATCGTGCTAGTCAGCGGGGTCCTGCTCGGCGGGTTGCTGCAGATGTGTTTTGTGGCCCTGGTCATCTTCGTGATTGTCTGGCCTGTGACGGGCGCGGGCCAGGCGCTGCGTCTCGCGTTGATCGCCGGGCTAGTGGTTGCGCTGCCGACCGGCGTTGCGGCCGGCCTGCAAAGTTCGACGAAACGCCGGTTCGAGGTGTGGTATGGGCAGCTGGTGCAGCGCGCTACTGAGCAGCGTTCAATCTCCGCGCACGCCGAGGGCATCTCCGCCAATTGGACGGTCCCGTCCCCAGACCTTGATCAGGCCGTGGGCACCGCCCGGACGCGCCGCAACTGGCCGGCCGCGGTCGAAGCCTTCCTGACCGACGGCTATACGGCCGGAATCTTTCGGCGCTCCGGCGAGGTCTACCAGTTCCGGCATCGCCAGCTGCTCGACTGGTACTCGCGCCCGGTCCATCCGCTTCGCGCGTGGGACAACGAGCTGCCGCTTCCCCGCGTCGTCGACGCACACCTCGTGCACCAGGTCAACCTGGTCTATTATGCGGAGGGCCGGGCCGCCGCCCAGCGACTAGTTTTTAACGGACGCGATCAGGGCGCACGGAACGAGCGGCTGCGCGCCGTCGCTGCCGAAGCTGGCGCCCGGCTGCGGCCGCCGAGTGTGCTCGCACGGTGCGACATTCATCTCCTGCGAGCGCTCAGCACAGCCGAGGACGAAGCCCGCGCCAACGGTTCAGCGCTTATCCAGCCGTGGCACCTGCTCGTCGCCCTCTTCGTCGGCATCAGGCGGCACTGCCCCGAATGCCCTGCCGACCCGGCCCGCATCCGCACAGCGCTCCGCCCGGCCCGGACGATCACTTTAGACGATTCGCCGGGTCACGTCCCGCTAGCCCGGGCCACCCGTCGTGCTTTCATCGCCGCGGCCGGACGCCGGCACAGCCGCATCCGGCCGGAGTTCCTCGTCTGGGAACTCCTCAACGGCGGTGACGATGCCACCCACGACATGACCCTAGCCCTACGCCATCCAGTCGACATCGAATCCGACGTGCGGACCTGGCTGGACGACCGGATCGCGCAGCTTGATACGGGCGACCTAGCTGACAGCGCTATGCCGTTGGCCGAGCTAGCCGAGCTAGCCGAGGTGCTGCGCACCAAGCTCGGCCGGCCGGACGAAGCCGAGCGTCTGCTCCAGCAGACTCAGACCGCGTAATCAGGCTTCTACACATGCCGCGACAATGCGGGTCAACTACCACCGACGCCAGGGTCTGCTGCCGGTCTCGTCATCGGCGCACGGCCCAGAGACCCAAGTTCGCCGACCCGGTGCCGAAGTGTCCGACAATGCCAAACAGTCCCGAAGTGAGCGACAATGCCAGCCGCCTCAGACTGGTGCCCGAGGCGTTTGCCGGACACAGCAAAGCCGGCAACGGAGAGGTCGGAAGCACCGCCGTGTACGTACGGGCGGACCTCGGCGAGGTCGCAGGCGCGGTTGCCGCACTCACTGGCGAGCCGCATCCCGTCGCACACGCACACGGATGACAACGTGCAGCAGCATCGAGGAGTCCGGCGGCTCAATCGCCGCCGGACTCCTGTAAATGCATGAGGAAACCAGGAGTACGTGGTCGTGATGTCGATGAGCGACCTCGGGGCCGCGCTATCGGAACTCGTCGTCCTCGCCGCACACCCGCAAAGCACTGACCATCGCTGTAGGTCGAGCGCAGGTGTCAGGCGAGGGCTGCGAGAGCGCGCCGACTTGGGGCCAACATCGTCACCTTGTACGGGCACTTCTTGTCAGTAATCGCCTCGTATGCGGTACGAGCTCGCTCGGCGGCATCGTACGCCTGCTCTGCGATGGTCATCCCTCGGCCCTTGTTTCGCAGCATCGCGCCGTAGAAGGCGGAGCAGAACACCGTGCTCTCGTGCCATCCGATCTGCGAGGAGGTCCCGATGTACGTGATCTCAGAGTGAAGGCAGTCCCGAACAGCCTTCTGCCAGGCGCCGGTCCCCGTGGTGCAGCCGTCGGCCAAGATTGCGCCCGCCGAAATGCCCCGGCCATTGTCCGCGGCACGTTCGCCCAGCTCGGCGAGGGAGATGATGGTCTGATCATCGCTGCTACTGAACGTGGGCGTGATGGCATGGTCGCCGTGTGCCATGACGTGCAGCACGTCGCAGGAGGCCGTGAAGGCCGTCATGACCGTGTCTGGGTCGCGGGAACGAACGAAGTCGATGTCAACGATCGGCGACTCCCACCCCGCGTTGACGCTCTCAATGGTTGCCTGTACAAACACCATTGCCGCGTCGAACGCGGCATCGAGCCCAATGTCCAGCAGGCTCACGCGCCGGTTTTTCACATCGCTCCCCAGACCATGCTGCAGCCGGAGCAGATTCTTACTCAATGGACGGTCACGAGTCGACAGTCATTGTTGGCGCACTCCGACGAACGCCCAGGTCGGTGTTGCGGCAGCACCAGTAAGTAGCGTGGCCGCGATGCTGCCGCCTCGCGCGCCGCCGTCGTAACGGGATCCGCCGACCGGCCCGTGCGACGGCCACGGTCCAACGTGCGACGGCCGGCAGGGACCTGGCCCTCCGACGCATGCAGCCATCCGCGTCGGAGGGCGCTGCACGTCTCTCCACACCACGCGCCGGACCTCGCTGCCAGCCACGTAGCTCAGGGTTGTGGGCCGCCGGCCGCCGGCGGCCCACAACCATCGGTTACTACCGTCATGAAGTGTGATGACTGGACCGTCTGACAGTGTCGAAGCCCTGCTCCCGCCCGATCGCCACATCGTCATCGTTGCGGGGGCGGCCGCCGAGTTTCTGGACCAGCCCCTCGATCCCAAGGCGCTCTGCTATGCCGCGGACGACATCCTGTACCTGATGAGCGCCTCCGGTTCCTATCACGTGGCCCAGGTCGTGCTTGAGGCATGGGCTGCCGCCCCGCCCGACAACGGCCAGGACGCGGAGGCCCAGAAGCAGGTCACCCTGACTCTGAGCGGCGGCACCGTGCACGTCTCCGGCATGTTGGAGTTTCCGGTGAGCCGCAGTCTGACCGTCGGCCCGCCCGGTCGCTACCACGCCCAGGTGAGCGTCACCGGTCGCGCCGAACTCCGCAGAATCCAAGGTCTACCGAGCCACCCCATCCCGATCGTGGGCGTGGAGCAGTTCCGGGTCCGCTTCTGGGCGGCCGACAACTGACTCCAGGACCGGGACTTTCGCCTTAACGGCGTAACGGTTCTCCGTTGCACCGTTAAGCCTGGTCTTTCAGTGGGCCGGCAGAGGTGAGTCGCGCGAGCACGAATGGGTCGCGGAATTGTAGTGATGCACCCTTTTTGTTGGGAAATGACGCGGGGCGGACTCGGCTACATCGAGCCCGCCCCGCGCCTCCGCCAGATCAGGGCTGTTTCACCCGCTATCGCTGAAGGGTCAACAACGCCGGCCGGTAGGGCGCGAGGCCGTAGCCGGGCGGGGGGTTGATGGGTCGCCCCTGGTACAGGAGCTGCACGTTGCAGGGATCGATGGTCATGGTCTGGTCCGGGTTGCTGCGGATCAGGTCGCCGTGACTGACGTCGTTGGTCCAGGTGGCGCCGCTGTTGGCCTTACCGGCGAACGGGTTGCTCTCGGTGGCTGCCTGCGGCGTCCACGAGCCATCCAGGCTGGATGACGTGAACGAGCGGAGGTAACGTCCCTGGCTGCCGATCGCCTCGACGATCATCAGGTACCGGTTCTGGCCCTGGATCTTGTAGACCTGGACGGCCTCGAACAGGTTGGTCGCCGTGTCGCTCATGATCTGCGTATACGAGGAGCCGAAGCTGCCCGGGAAGTTCCCGATCGGCATGCTGGACCGGTAGATCTTGCCGTTGTCACCAGCGAAGAACAGGTACATGTTCTCGCCGTCACCGATGAGGGTCTGATCGATCGGGCCGGTGCCGGAGCCGGAGATACTTCCGGTGAACAGCGGCTGAGGCGCTGACCACCCGTTGGGGTTGGTCGGGTCGGTCGACGTCAGGTAGGCAAACGGGGTCGTACTCCACTGGTAGGCCAGCACCCAGATGTTCTTGGGCGCGAAATAGAACAGCGTGGGCGAGACGGCGGCCCGGGTCATCGCGTTCTGGCTCGCTGAACCCATGTCGGACCAGTTTGTGAAAGGGCTGAAGTTCATGGAACCCCACGCGTTGATGCCATCGTGTGTGGACGCGTAAACCAGGTGCTTGCCGTTGTAGACGACGTGGGTGAAGTCCCTGAGCGTCGACCATCCCGGCTGCGGCTCGGCCAACACGCCCGTCGATGTCCACCGGTACGTCGATGGAAGGGAGCATGGAGGGACAGGCGTCGTGATCGGGGGTGCGCTGGTCGGCCCACCGGTTGTCGGCTGGGCGCTCGTAGCCCGGGCGCTCGTCGGCGGAAGGCCGGTGGCTATCCCGTTGCAGGCGGTGCCGTTGAGCACGATGTTGTCCGGCAGCGGGTTGCTGCCGGTCCACCTGCCGTTGAAGCCGAAGCTCGTGGTGGCACCGGTGGCGAGGCTGCCGTTGTAGCTCGCGTTGGTGACGGTGACCTGCGCGCCGGACTGCGTCACGGTGCCGTTCCACAGCTGGGTGACCGCCTGCCCGGCGGTGAACGTCCAGGTCAGCTGCCAGCCGACGAGCGGGTCACCGAGGTTGGTGATGTCCACTCTGGCGCCGAAGCCACCCGGCCATTGGTTGGTGATCGTGTAGTTGACCCGACAGCCGGCCGCCGCCTGAGCGGTGGTCGCGGTCATGACGCCGGCTGTGCTTGCCACGACGAACGCGAAGGTCAGAATTGCCACTCGGAGCGCTCTGGGACGAGAGAGCGTCATCACTCCTCCTGCATGTGTGGGCCGTACACGGGTGTTACAGAGGTCACCCGCGCCCTACACGGGCAAATGACGTTGAAAAACGCCTTGCATTGATATCTGGCGATGTTGCCAGAGGATTCTCCATTACTCAAGACGGCAGCAGCCGCAGCGGATCCAAATGGCTTTACCGGTATCGCACCCTGGGCGCCTGACCACGGGAAACGCCATAAGCTCGGCGCAGCGCACGGTCAATTAATGGCTGGGCCATATGGGACGCGAGCGTATAGCCATGCGCCACATAACAGTTTTCAATGACCTGGTGCGTTGAAGCAGATATCGCGCCCTCGGCCCGACAGCGTCGCGACGGCATACCCCCGGGGCGGTGATCGGCGAACGGTTCGAATGCCAAGGCTCCCCACCCGCCGATCTCGATCTGATCTGCGGCGTGGCGCCGTGCTTATCGTCCCTCAGGAGTACCCAATGATGCCGTCTCCTGGCATTGACTGGTTCACCGGCCAGCCGAAACTGCCGCCAACCGGGCGAGCCCGGTTGGCGGCAGTTTCGCTCGATCTGAAGTGTGCCCGGTTAAGGGGTGCTGCAACTCAGGATGGGCGCGGGCGTGCTGGGACCGGTGGCGACGAATCCGAACGTGGTCGTGCCGCTTCCCGCGAGCGTGCCGTTGTACGGCGCGTTGCGAACGGCGATGGTTCCGGATGTCGCGCTGGGGACGCCGTTCCAGAGATTGTTCGTCGACTGTCCGCTCTGAAGTCCCAGCGATACGGTCCAGCTGGAGATGGTGGCGGCACTGTTGTTGCGGACGGTCACCTCGGCCTGAAAGCCGCCCTGCCATGCGCTGACCAGGCGGTACGTTGCGGTGCACCCGCCAGGTTGACCCGACGCCGACGTGGTGGGCACCGCCTCGGTCGTGACCGGCGGGAAGGTGAGCGGTCGGCTGGTGACCGTTGGACTGGTGACCGGGGCCGAGGTGCTCGGCGCGGGCGGCGTGACGGGGCCGGGGTAGAGCGTGGACAGGACCGCGTCGTACGCCGGCTTCTTGGCGCCGTACCGGTCGAAGAGCAAGGGCGTGGTGCTGCTGTAGAAGGAGTCGGAGTCGCGGATCTGCGAGACGCTGATGCCGGTGCAGCGGGACACCGCCAGGCACGCGGCGACGGCCGCGCTGAAGCTGGTCGCCTGCACGGCGCCGGAGCCTGCGACGTCGAGCTCGGTGAGCTGGACATCGACGCCGAGGGCGGCGAAGCTCTGCAGCGTGGTCTGGAAGCTGCCCGGTACGGGCCAGGTTGAGGTGAAGTGTGCCTGGAACCCCACGCAGTCGATCGGTACGCCGCGGGCCTTGAAGTCGCGGACCATCGCGTACACGGCCTGGGTCTTGGGGTTGTCCCAGCTTTCGATGAAGTAGTCGGAATAGCAGAGCTTCGCGGCCGGGTCGGCCGCCCGGGCCGTGCGGAACGCGGTCTCGATCCAGCTGGTGTTGCTGCCCAGCGTCGCGCTCCAGACGCTGCGACGCAGGCTGCCGTTGTCGGCGAAGGCCTCGTTCACCACCTCCCAAGAGTGGATCTTGCCCTTGTAGTGGCCCATGACGATGTTGATGTGGTTCTGCATCGCGGCGGTGAGCTCGGTCGGCGAGGCGATGACGTTGACCCACGCCGGCAGCTGCGCGTGCCACACGAGCACACGCCCGCGCATGGGTACCCCGAGGGCCTCGGCCCGTGCGGCGATGGCGTCGGCCTTGACGAAGGTGTACTGGTTACGGCTCGGCTCCGTGAACTCCCACTTCAACTCGTTGTCCGGCGTCACCATGGTGAACTCGGTCGCCAGAAGGGAGCTGTATGTCGCGTCGTTGAGGTTGGTCGCACCGACGGCGGTGCCGAAGAAGCGACCGCGCAGGGCCGCGCCGGCGCCGAGGCTGGTCGCCGCATTCGCGGAGGTGGGGATCGTCACGGCGAGAGTCGTGCCGAGAAGTGCGGTCGCGCTCAGGACCAGCAGCGTTCGAAGACGACTCGGAATCTTGTCGGGTGGGCCGAGATGACGAGGCATGACTGTTCTCCCCTACAGAATGGCGGCGGGACGTAGGAACTTGCCGCTGGCCGCATTCTCCGGATGAGAAGTCAAAACCGTCAATGTATTCCGATAGTGTTCCCGCTACTTTCGAATAGGAGTCATGCAGACTATTGGCTCTTAGCCCAGGGCAGCCGGATCGGGTCAGCCGTTGCGGACGGCGACCCTGCACAGCGTGACGCCCTGGATCTCTTCGGTGTGGATCACCCGGTACTCCGGGGCCGGCATATCGCGCCCGCTTTTGACGACGAAGTCAGGCGTGTCGGAGCTGGTGAAGTTGTTTTCCGGCAACCCCCATACCGCGGCCTGCATCGCGTCCACGCTCGGTTCCGGGTTGGCGGAGTATTCCTTGTGGTGGGCGATGAGCCATTCCAGCGCCGGGCTCTGGCACGCGAACCAGTAGTCCGTCTCGAAGTCCTCGTGCGCGCCGGCGTAGCCGCCGACGACGGGGCTGAAGTACATGTACTCGTAGGGATGCAGGCGCAGGGCCGACACGAGGACCTCCGCCTGGCTGGCCACCAGTACGACGGCGGCGGCGACGAACGCGGCCCGCCGGCCGTGGCGGTGCAGCGCCCGCATGGTCCGCACCACGGCATACGCCGCGAGCAGGACGAGGAACGCGGCGACGTACAGGGTGTGCCGGAACCCGTTCAGCATGGTGGGGCGGGTAATGACGATGGTGGCGATGGTGATCGCGGGCAGCGCCACGACGACGAGCAGCCGCGCGTCCACTCGACGCCTCAGCAGGTCGGCGACGATGAACCCGAGGCCGAGGCCGCACAGCACGATGGTCGGCAGCGGCGAGCCGATCACGAACCACACCGGCAGGTAGTGCCACGGCAGTTCGGTCGCCGCCTGCAGGTCCTCGCCCAGGTACAGGACCGTGCCCTGCCAGTCGTAGTGGGACATGACCTGGTACGCGTCGAACAGGCCGTGCACCGGGTTCAGGAACAGGTACGGCCAGGTGGCCAGCATCGTCCCATAGGCCACGACGCAGACCACCACCGCGGCGACGGCCTGCCGCCACAGGGCCGCGGCCCAGGTTCGCTCGGCGCGCGCACCGCGGAAGTTGCGGACCCACCAACCGAGCCAGACCGCGCCCAGGACCGGGAACCAGATGACGGCGACAATGCGCAGCGAGGTGGCCAGCCCGATGGCGACACCGACGAGGACCCAGTCAAACAGGCGCCAGCCGAGACGACCGTTCCACCGGCGCATCGCGAACAGGATGGCCCAGGCTGCGAAGGCCATGAGCGCCACCAGCGGCACATCCTTGGAGTTGGTGAAGCCGGCGCCGGTGTAGCGGGGATACAGCGCCATGCCGACGGCGGCGACCAGGGCGCCCCAGCGGCCGGCGAGCTCGGCGCCGCAGGCGGCCACGGCGGCGACGCCCAAGATCATGATTACGCCACCGAGAACCGACCTCGTGTACCAGTGCGAATCGAACGCGTGCTGGAAGGCCGCGATGACCGTCTCCCACCACACGCCGTGCTCCGGCATGTACCAGTACGAGGGAAAGTCCTGGAACGACAGGTCGGCGCCACCCGTGCGGTACCACTTGAAGACGCTCTCGCCGTAGGCGTCCTGCAAGGGCTCATCGAAGGTGCGGCCGTAATCCCCGGCCCGGGTCGCCACGAAGCCGATCAGCCCGGCGAACACCGCGCCGAGGGCCACCAGCGGCAGCAATGACCACAGTCGTCGAGGTGCGGCGTCGTGGACCGGTTCGGATGTGTCCGCCTCGGCGGTGGTAGTGGCGGTCACCCGCGCCGTCCACGGGTCGCGTCGGCCGCTGTCAGACAGGCAGACATCGGCCGCACTGGATGAGGGATCACGGGCAGATGCTAGCTGAAACAAATCCCCGGGTGGAGGCGTCCTGTGTCCGCGCCCGGCGGGCCCTATTTCGCCATATCTTCCTCTAACCTGCGCATTTGCGGGGGCCCGGAGACGCCGTTCCGCGGCGGCCACCCCGGTCGGTGTCGTTGCCGGCGGTCACCTGCATCGCAACGCCCCCTTGGCCCCCGCCTGCTTCAACCGACGCACCATCCACAGTGGATCGCCTCCCCGGCGCAGCTAGCATCTTGATCAACAAGTGCGCGGCGGGTGAGGAAACTTGCATGGCTGCGTGACACATTAGTTTGATGCGCGACGCGCCGGCTGACCGACGGAGCGGCCCGGGACGGCCGGATCCGGGTTGACCGCGCCGCCAGAACGTGCCCCGGGCTGGCGCAGCTCGCCACGGCGTTCCACCGTCGTGCGACAGCGGCCACAGTCGTGCGACAGCGGCCACAGTCGCGCTTCGACGGTGACCAGGGCCGGTCGGCGCCAGCGAACCAACGGAGGAGTCCCACGTGGACGGCGCCACCTGGTGGTTGGTCAGGGCGATGTGATCCGGCTACGGACCCCGTGAGGACTAAGTAACGGCGCGTTGTTCCGGATGACGTTGGTCGGAAACGGTCAGCCATTGAAGTAACTCTCAGGAGGTCGCCATGCCTGAGATGTACTTCCTGGTTCGCTGGCCGGACGGTGCTGACCAGCGCTGCTATTCCCCGTCCACGGTGGTCGAGGAGTTCTTCGTCCCGGGCGGGACGTACCCGGTGGCCGCCTTTCTGGACCGCAGCCGGCAGGCGCTCGCCATCGCGAGTGAGCGGGTCCGCGCCCGGTACGGCTTCGGGTGCACGTCAGCCGCCGAGCAGCTCGCCGAGATCGAGGCCGCGGCCGCGGCGTACCCACCGGACGCGACGGTCACGGTGACCGCGCTCACCGACGCCCACGGCGTTGCCACCGCGAACGAAAGAAAAGCACCGTGAGCGTCGCGGGCACGCATCACCCTGTGGTCGTGGTCGGCGGCGGCCAGGCCGGCCTGTCCATGAGTTACTGGTTGCGCCAGCGCGGCATCAACCACCTGGTCATCGAGGCCAACCGGATCGGGCACGAGTGGCGTACCCGCCGGTGGAACAGCTTCTGCCTGGTCACCCCGAACTGGCAGTGCCGGCTGCCCGGCTTTCCCTACGAGGGACCCGACCCGGACGGGTTCATGCTCCGCGACGAGATCGTCCGTTACCTGGAGGACTACGCCGCCTCGTTCGATCCGCCGATCATTTCCGGAGTACGCGCGACGCGCCTGCGCCGGGATCCCAGGGGCGTGTTCGAGCTCGTCACGACCGCCGGCCAGCTGACCGCCGACCAGGTCGTGGTGGCCACCGGGCCGTACCACATGCCGTCGGTGCCGCGGATGGCCGAGCGCCTGCCCGACGGCGTGCTGCAGCTGCATTCCAGCGAGTACCGCGACCCTGCGCTGTTGCCGCCGGGCGCGGTGCTGGTGGTGGGCACGGGCCAGTCGGGCTGCCAGATCGCCGAGGACCTGCACCTGGCCGGCCGTGAGGTGCATCTGGCGGTGGGCGGTGCGCCGCGGGTCGCCCGGTTCTACCGTGGCCGTGACTGTGTGGCGTGGCTCGACGACATGGGCCACTACGCCAAGGGCATCGACGAGTTCGCCGACGCGGACGCCGTGCGCGTGCGGGCCAACCACTACGTCACCGGCCGCGACGGTGGACGCGACATCGACCTGCGGGCCTTCGCCCGCGACGGCATGCGCCTCTACGGCCGCCTGATCGGCATCGCCAACACCCGTCTGTCGTTCGCCAATGACCTGGCCGCGAACCTCGACCACGCCGACGCGGTCGCCGACGGCATCAAGGACGCCATCGACGCGCATATCCAAAGGCAGGGCATCACCGCTCCGCAAGAGGCGCGCTACACGCCCGTCTGGCGGCCCGAGCGGGATCATCCTCGGACGCTCGACCTGGGTGAAGCGGGAATCACCTCGGTGGTGTGGTCGACCGGGTTCACCCGCGACCACCGGTGGATCGAGGTGCCGGCCTTCGACGGGCGCGGGTACCCGATGCACCGGCGCGGTGCCACGAGCTGCCCGGGGCTGTACTTCCTGGGCCTGCCGTGGCAGCACAGCTGGGGTTCGGGGCGGTTCGAGGCGGTGGGCCGCGACGCCGAGTTCCTGGCGGGCCACATCGACGCCTCGCGGCGGCTGGCGGACGTGTGCGGCGTACTCACCGGGGCGCCGGCCGATCTCAACGTCGCGTTGCCGGTCGGGTGACGCGATGGTCTCCGACGCACACCGCCACCTCGGCGTCCTGCCGGCCTATCCGTTCTACGGCGGGCCGCCCGTCAACCCGGACACCACCGCCCGGGCCACCATCAGGGCGCTGCTGGCCGACCTCGACGCGGAGGGCACCGACCGGGCTCTGGTCCTGCCGAACTACGGCGTGCCGGACCCGGACGTCGCGTTCGGCTTCAACGAGCTCGTCATCGAGGCCGCCCAGCGCGACGATCGCATCCGCGCCGGGCTGTGGGTGTCGCCGCGCCCCGAGGACGCCGACCGCACCGCACGTGCCCTGGCCCTGGCCGGCGAGGACGGTGTCCGCGCGCTCAAGGTCAGTTTCCTGCTCGGCGGCCGGCCCACCGATCCCGCGTGCCGGCCGCACCTTGACCGGATCTTCGCCACGGCGCGGGAGCACGACCTCGTGGTTCACGTACACACCTCGCCCGGTGCCGCGTCGGACGTCGACGAGGTGGGGCACCTGGTCGACTGGTACGCGGACCGCGTACCCGTGCATCTGGTCCATTTCGGGGGCGGCATGAGCGGGCACATCAAGCTCGCCGGCTCCCGGTTCTTCGACTGGATCGCGGCCGGCAAGCGGGTCTACACCGACCTGTCGTGGGCGATCGGCTTCACCCCGTACTGGCTGGCCGCCGAGATCGAGCGGCGCGGCATCGGCGGCGACCGGGTGCTGTTCGCCAGCGACCAGCCGTGGGGCGACTTCGCCGGCGAGTACGCCCGGATGGCGGCCGCGACCGGCGGCGGCGCCCTCGGCGACCTGATCTTCCGCGACACGTTCGCGGCGCTCTACCCCTGATGAGAATCAACCCGAAGGAGAGAACGTGACCGAGCTCAGCGAACTTGAGCAGCAGAGCCTCGACGAGATCCCGCACCCGTCGCTGCCGGACGGCTCCAACATCTACGGCTCCACGAAGGTGTTCCCCGACTACAAGGCTGAGAACGGGGAGACCTACTTCACGCTGGTGCACGGCATCGCCCACGAGTCGTCGGTGAGCTTCGTGGCGATCCTGCAGGCCACCCGCGCGCTGCGGAAGGGCTTCGAGTCCGCGATCTACTTCTACGGGCCGGGTTCGCTGAACTGCCTGGCCACCCGCGGCTTCCCGACCACCGGCAACTCGGCCTTCCCGGGCGAGCACAACATCAACAACTCGTTGAAGACGTTCATCGCCGAGGGCGGCAAGGTCTTCTGCTGCCGGTTCGGGCTGTCGCTGCACGGCGCGCGCGAGGAGGACCTCATTGAGGGCGTCATCCCCACGCACCCGCTCGACGTGCAGGACGCGTTGATCCACTACGCGCGCAAGGGCGCGATCATCAACTCCACCTACATGTTCTAGGAGTCGCCGTGAGCGCTGGCACCGGCACGAGAGTGGATGTGCGGATATTGACCCGCGCCGAACTGGCCCTGCACGGCGTCCGGGTGGACAGCCTGCGCCGGCCGGACGGCGCGGGACCCAGCGGCGACGACCACGTACTCGTCGACGGTGCCAACGCCGCGCTGCCCACCAACCCCGAAAGCCCATACTCCGTACGCGACGGGCGGGTCTGGCTCGGCGACGACGACACGGGCCTCACCCTGACCCCGGTGCGCCGGCCCCGGTTCTACGACCTCACGACCGCGGACGGCGTGTCGTACGAGAAGATCGCGCGGCTGCACGGCTCGGACGTGCTCGCCACGACGGTCGTGCAAACCTGCATCCGGTACGCCGAGGCCGACCGCTGCCGCTTCTGCACGATCGAGGAGGCGCTCGCGTCCGGGTCCACCGTCGCCGCGAAGACGCCCGATCAGCTGGCCGAGGTCGCCGAGGCGGCGGTGCGCCTCGACGGCGTCAAGCAGATGGTGCTGACCACCGGCACGACGACCGGTCCCGACCGGGGCGCCCGCATCCTCGCCCGAAGCGTGCGGGCGATCCGCGCGGCCGTGCCGGGGCTGCCGATCCAGGTCCAGTGTGAACCCCCGGCCGACCTGGCGTGGATCGGCGAGTTGCACGCGGCCGGCGCCACCGCGATCGGCATCCACGCCGAGAGCCTCGACGACCGGGTGCGCCGCGCCTGGATGCCGGGAAAGTCCACGGTGCCACTGGCCCGGTACGACGAGGCGTGGGACGAGGCCGTACGCGTCTTCGGCCGCAACCGCGTCTCCACGTACCTGCTGGTGGGGCTCGGCGAGGACCCGGACGAGCTGATCGCCGGGGCGGGCCGGCTCATCGACCGGGGCGTGTACCCGTTCGTGGTGCCGTTGCGGCCGATGCGCGGCACCCTCGCCGCCCGCGACGGGGTGGGCGCGCCCGACCCGGCCGTGCTCGCGTACGTCACCGAGCGGGTGGCCGCCCGGCTGCGTGCGGCCGGCATGTCCGGCGTCGACCAGCAGGCGGGCTGTGCCGCCTGCGGCGCCTGCAGTGTCCTGCGGCCCGCCGGCGGATGACCATGCAGATCTGTGAGACCCTGCTGCCGCAGGGAGACCGGAGAGCACCCGAACGTCGCCAGGCGTTCCACATCGAGCCGGCCGACCCCGCCGCCGAGCGCGCGTACCGGCGCCTGCGCCACGAGGTGTTCGTGGACGAGCAGGGTATCTTCGCCGGGCACGACCTCGACGACCGCGACGAGGACCCGCGCACGGTCGTCCTGGTGGCCCGCGACACGAGCGGCCGGGTCGTCGGCGGCGTCCGGCTCGGACCGGTCGACGGCGGCCCGGACCTCGGCTGGTGGCACGGCGGTCGCCTGGTCGTCGCCCGCGACGCCCGTCGCACCTGGGGCGTCGGGGCCGCGCTGGTCCGCGCCGCGTGCGCCCGCGCCGAGTCCGAGGGCGTGCTGCGCTTCGAGGCGCGGGTGCAGGCCCGCAACGAGGTGCTGTTCCGCCGGCTCGGCTGGATCCCGATCCGGTCGACCGTCGTGGCCGGCACCCCGCACGTTCTGGTCCGGTGGCCCATCGGGCGCATCCGCGCGCACGCCAGCGCCACGAAGGCGGCGCTCGGGCCGTTGCTGGCCGGCCTCGCGCCGGGCGGTGCCGGGTTCGTCGGCGACGACGGGGCGCCGGTACCCGGCAGCGACCTGGTCGCGGCCTGCGACGCGATCCTGCCGTCCATGGTCGACAGCGACCCGGAGTGGGCCGGCTGGTGCTCGGTCCTGGTCAACGTCAATGACCTCGCCGCGATGGGCGCCACCCCGGTGGGACTGCTCGACGCCGTCGGCGCGCGCGACCGCTCGCACGCCGCCCGGATCCTCGCCGGCCTGCGCCGCGCCGCACAGGCCTGGGACGTGCCCGTCCTCGGCGGGCACACGCAGCTCGGCGTGCCCGCCGCGCTGGCGGTCACGGCGCTCGGCCGCACGGCCGACCCGGTCCCCGGCGGGGGCGGGCGCCCCGGCCACGCCGTGCGGCTCACCGCCGACCTCGGCGGCGGCTGGCGGCCGGGCTACCGGGGCCGGCAGTGGGACTCGACCAGCCACCGCCGCACGGTCGACCTGCGGGCGATGACCGGGGCGGTCGCCGCCGCCCGCCCGGCCGCCGCCAAGGACGTCTCGATGGCCGGCATCGTCGGGACCCTCGGCATGCTGGCCGAGGCCAGTGGCTGCGCGGCGGTCCTCGACGTGGCGAGCGTGCCGCGTCCCGCGACCGCCACCGTGGGCGACTGGCTCACCTGCTTCCCCGGCTACGCCATGGTCACGGCCGACGTGCCGGGCCGCCCCGCGCCGAGCGCCGGGCCGGCGGTCAGCGCCGCCTGCGGCGAGCTCACCCCGGGTACGGGCGTCGGCCTGCGTTGGCCCGACGGTCAGATCACCGAGGCGGTCAGCGCCGTGACCGGGCTGGGACGCGCATGACGGCCATGCGGATGGCCGCCGTCGCCGCCGCGTTCGGCCGCGACCTGGAGGCCGACTTCCAGGTCGTGGCGCGCCTGGTCGCCGAAGCCCGCGCCCGGGAGGTCCGCCTGCTGGCGCTGCCGGAGGCGTGTCTCGGCGGGTACCTGCTCAGCCTCGACGACGGCGCCGACCTCGACGACGGGCCGCCCGCCCTGGCCGTCGACGGTCCGGAGATCCGCCGGCTGGCGGCGCTGGCCGGCGAGATGACCGTCGTCGCCGGGTACTGCGAAGCGGACGGCGACCTGCGGTACAACAGCGTGGTCTGCGTGACCGGCGACGGCGTGCTCGGCAACCACCGCAAGGTCCACCAGCCGCTCAGCGAGGACGCCAGCTACGCCTCCGGTGCCCAGTTCCGCGCCTTCGACACGCCGGTGGGCCGGATCGGCATGATGATCTGCTACGACAAGGCGTTCCCCGAGTCCGCGCGGGCCCTCGCCCTCGACGGCGCGCAGATCGGCGTCTGCGTCTCGGCGTGGCCGGGCTCGCGCACCAACGCCCCCGCCGACCTCGCCGAGGACCGCTGGAAGCGGCGCTTCGACCTGTTCGACCGGGCCCGCGCCCTGGAGAACCAGATCGTCTGGTTGTCCGCCAACCAGGCCGGCACGTTCGGCACGCTGCGCTTCGTCGCCAGCGCCAAGGTGGTCGAGCCGGGTGGTGACGTGCTCGCCGACACGGGCGTCGGCGCCGGGATGGCGGTGGCCGACCTCGATGTCGCCCGGGCGCTGGAGACCGCCCGCCGCGCCATGGGCCACCTGCGCGACCGCCGCCCGGACGCCTACGCGGTGGGGGCATGACCGGTCGACCGGTGCGGATCGCGGCCGCGGCCGCCCACTTCGGGCGCGACCTCGAATTCTGCCTGTCCCGGATCGGCAAGCTCATCGACGACGCCCGGGCGCAGGGCGCCGACCTGCTCGTCCTCCCCAACGCCGCACTCGGCGGCTACCTGGCGGACCTGCGCCACCCCGACCCCGACGCGCTGCCTCCCGCGCTCAAGCCCGACGACCCGCTCATCGCGCGCGTGGCTGGGCTCGCCGCCGAGATGACCGTCTGCGTCGGCTACTGCGAGGCGGACGGCCACGTCCGCTACAACGCCGCGGTCTGCGTCACCGGCGACGGCGTCCTCGGCCGGCACCGTAAGGTGCACCTGCCCGCCGGCGAGACCGTCGCGTACGCGCCCGGCGACCGGTTCGACGCGTTCGACACCCCGGCGGGCCGGCTCGGCATGCTCATCGACTACGACAAGACGTTCCCGGAGGCCGCCCGCAGTCTGGCACTCGACGGCGCACAGATCATCGGGTGCCTGTCGGCGTGGCCGACCAGCGTGACCAACCGCGCCCCCCGGATGGCGCAGGACCGCCAGGCCCGGCTGTTCGACCTCTACGACCAGGCACGCGCCGCGGAGAACCAGGTCGTACTCGCGTCGGCGAACCAGACCGGCACGCTGGCCGGCCTGCGCTTCCTCGGCCAGTCCAAAGTGGTCGGCCCGGGCGGGGAGATCCTGGCCCGTACGTTCGGCAAGGCCGGCCTCGCGGTCGCCGAGGTCGACGTCGCCGGAGAGCTCGACCGCGCCCGCCGGATCCTCAACCACCTCGACGAGCTGCGCTCTGCCGCCTACCGGACGCACCCATGAGGATCGCGCTGCTCAGCTACTCCACGAAGCCGCGCGGTGGGGTCGTGCACACCCTCGCGTTGGCCGAGGCGCTCGCCGCCGCCGGCCAGGACGTCACCGTCTGGACGCTCGGCCGGGGCGGCGACACCGGTTTCTACCGCCCGGTCGATCCGGCGGTGCGGCTGCGTGTCCTGCCGTTCCCCGACGGGCCGCCCGACGAGACGGTGGGCGAGCGGGTCCTGCGGTCGATCGCCACGCTGCGGGCCGCCTTCGATCCCCGCCCGTACGACGTCGTGCACGCCCAGGACTGCATCAGCGCGAACGCCGTCGGCGAGTGCGTGCGCACCGTGCACCACCTCGACCAGTTCACCACTCCCGAGCTGGCCGAGTGCCACGAGCGGGCGATCGTCACGCCGTACGCCCATATCTGTGTTTCGGCGGCCGTCGCGGATGAGCTTCGCGCGGGCTGGGGACTGACCGCGTCGGTGATTCCCAACGGCGTGGCGTTCGACCGGTTCGCGGGCGCGGACGGCGCCGGCTGGCGCGAGCGCCTCGGCCGCTACGTGCTCACCGTGGGCGGCATCGAGCCGCGCAAGGGTTCGCTCGACCTCCTCGAGGCGTACGCGCTGCTGCGTGCCGCCGATCCGTCGGTCCGGCTCGTGGTGGCCGGGGGCGAGACGCTCTTCGACTACCGCGACTACCGGGCGCGCTGGGAGCGTCGCGCCGCCGAACTGGACGTCGCGCCGGTCGTTCTCGGCACCGTCGACGACGCCGACCTGCCGCACCTGGTGGCGGGGGCGGCCGCGTTCGCCTTCCCATCGGTCAAGGAGGGCTTCGGGCTGGCCGCCATGGAGGCCCTGGCCGCCGGCGTCCCCCTGGTCGTGCGGGACCTGCCGGTGCTGCGCGAGGTGTTCGGCGGCGCCGCCCGCTTCGCCGTCGACCCGGCCGGTCTCGCGGCGGCGCTGCGCGAAGCGTTGAACGGCGGTGACGACCGTGCCCGGCGCGCTGCCGGGCAGGCACTCGCCGCCCGCCACACGTGGGCCGCGGCCGCCCAACGTCACCTGGAGTTCTACGCGTCCCTGACGGCGCGGACCCGGCCTGGCAGCCGGTGCGCGGTGTGACGCGGTGGATGTACCAGCTATCCGGGTACACATTCTCGTCCGGCGGCGGTTGGGTTTTGGCGGCATGACTTCGCGGGCCGACAGGAAGGACAGTTTCCATCGGGTGCGGTTGTGCCAGACAGTTAGGTGTCCCGGCACATGACCGTTGGAGATCTGACCATGTCACTGAGTGACGCAAACGTTCCCGCTGCCCTGGTTATCGCGGGAGCAGCGTTCCTCGCTGGCGCTCTCGGCTTTCGTGTTTTCCTCGTTCCTGATGGTGCCGCCGAAGGCCCTCAACGCGGATGGTTCAGCGGCCTGGCCGCAGTGGTGGGCGTGGCCCTGCTGGCGGCAGGGATCTACTTCTATGCCCGCAATCCCAGCCCCGGTCCCGCCGAAGGCTCGCCGCCCGCCACAGTGATCACTCCTCTCACCGCTGCTACTCCCACGGCCGCCTCCACCTCCGCACAGGCGACGGTGGGCCCGAACTGCGAGATGGTGACCGTCAAGGCAGAGCTGTTCACCAGGAACTCGCCTCCGCTGTCGGTCGGAGCCAGGGTCGCCATCACCGGTCCGGACGCTCACCAGGGCGAGCGTGACGAAATGTGGATCTTCGTCGAGGAGGGAACGGCCTGGTACCCGTGGCCGGCGGCAATCGACCGCGCGAACGGCACCTTCTATGTGGCCGGAATAACGCTGGGACGTGAGGATAAGACCGAGGATGCCAATGTCGGTGTCCGCTATGCTCACGTGGCGCTGCTCGATCCCACCACGAGCGCGGCATTGAGCAAGGACATCAACTCCAACTACCGTGCTCTTTCCGGCCCTCCGAGCGGCTCGACGGATCTTTTCGTCATTCCCCTCAACCGGGTGTGCACGCCGCAATAGCGCAGGCTGCCCGCGGCACAACGCGATCAGGCCGGAAGGACTTGGGTCGCCGTCCGGGCCGGTCAGGTGTACGCCGCCCTGGCGATCCAAGCGAGAACGCCAAATCATCGCAAAACCCTCTTATGTTCTCATTGCGCCCCAAGTCGGCGTCGCGGTAGTCCCACCGGAACCGTGGGAGTGCCACTGGTTTAGGTGGATTTGCGGTGGGTAGCTCGCTCTGGTCAGCGGCATCTGGGTTGCCAGGGACGGCACGCTCGAATGCTATCGATCCGATGCGGAAGCCACCGTGACTCGACTGACGGCCTGAGAAGCAGTGACGGCCAGGCAGACGAGGTACAGCGGCGCGGCGGGGCGAGGTTCGGCCGGATGAGTCTGGGTCCGGGCGTGGCACGTTTCCCGCCGGCGCGGGGCTGAACTGGTCGCCGACCCCGCGCACCGGCCAGCGCAACGCGCAGCGCTCCATGAAGCAGCTGCAGCGACGCGCCGAGCGCGGCGAGATCGCCCGACCCGGATCACCGCCCACACCCTGCCGCTCGACGAGGCGGGAACACGGCTTCGACATCTTCAAAACAGGCAGGACGGCTGCGGAAGGTCTTGACCACCACTGACGGGCGCCCTAGGACGCGGAGGGTACGACCATGCCAAAGGCAGTAGGTATCGATCTCGGTACGACGAACTCGGTGATCGCCACCATGGAGGGCGGTCAGGCCACGGTTATCCCGAACGCGGAAGGGTCCAGGACGACGCCGTCGGTGGTGGCGTTCACCGAGCAGGGTGAGCGGTTGGTCGGCCAGCTCGCTCGCCGGCAGTCGATCCTGAACCCCAAGGGGACGATCTACTCGGCGAAACGCTTTATCGGCCGGCGGTACGACGAGGTGGCCAGTGAGCTCAACGCGGTCACCTTCGACGTGGTGGCGGGGCCGGACGGTGCCGTGCGGTTCAAGGTACGCGACAAGCTCTATGCGCCTGAAGAGGTCTCCGCGCTCGTACTGCGCAAGTTGGTGGAGGACGCCTCGAAGTATCTGGGCGAGCGGGTGACCGAGGCGGTCATCACGGTCCCGGCGTACTTCAACGACGCGCAGCGGCACGCGACCAAGGACGCCGGTCGCATCGCCGGGCTGGAGGTGCTGCGGATCATCAATGAGCCGACCGCGGCGGCCCTGGCCTACGGGCTGGACAAGCACCAGCACGAGACCGTTCTGGTGTTCGACCTGGGCGGCGGTACGTTCGACGTGAGCCTCCTGGACGTCGGTGACGGCGTGGTGGAGGTACGGGCGACGGCCGGCGACACCCACCTGGGCGGGGACGACTTCGACCGGCGCATCGTCGACTACCTGGCCGACGAGTTCCAGCGCTCCGACGGCATCGACCTGCGCCGCGACCCGCAGGCGTTGCAGCGGTTGTTCGAGGCGGCGGAGCGGGCGAAGGTGGAGCTGTCCTCGGTCAGCCAGACCACGGTGAACCTGCCGTTCATCACGGCCGACGCCAACGGGCCCAAGCACCTGAACATGACGCTGACCCGGGCCAAGTTCGACGAGCTCACCCGGGACCTGGTCGAACGCTGCCTCGGCCCGGTTGAGCAGGCCATGGCCGACGCGAAGATCACCGCGAACGACATCGACGAGGTGATCCTGGTCGGCGGATCGACCCGGATCCCGGCCGTGCAGCAACTGGTGCGCCGGTTGACCGGTGGCAAGGACCCGAACATGACGGTCAACCCGGACGAGGTGGTCGCGCTCGGCGCCGCTATCCAGGCCGGGGTCATCAAGGGTGAGGTCAAGGACGTACTGCTGCTGGACGTCACGCCGCTGTCGCTGGGCGTGGAGACGATGGGCGGCCTGATGACGAAGGTCATCGAGCGCAACACCACGATCCCGGCCCGCCGGACCGAGGTGTTCAGCACCGCGGAGGACAACCAGCCGGCCGTCGACATCGTGGTGCTGCAGGGCGAGCGCGAGCGGGCCGCCGACAACCGGGTCCTGGGCCGGTTCCGGCTGGAGAACATCCGGCCTGCTCAGCGTGGGGTACCGCAGATCGAGGTCACGTTCGACATCGACGCCAACGGCATCCTCAACGTGACGGCGCGGGACAAGGACACCGAGGCGGAGCAGCGCATCACGATCAGCGAGACCTCGAACCTGGACACGTCCGAGATCGAGCGCATGGTCGCCGACGCGGAACGGCACCGCGACGCCGACACCCAGCTGCGCCAGCTCATCGACGCCCGCAACGAGCTCGACTCGGCCGCCTACCAGGTGGAGCACCGGCTGGGTGAGCTCGGTGAGGCGGTGCCGGTCCACGAGAAGGCCCGGGCCGAGACGCTCGTCGCCGATGCCCGCCAGGCGGTCAAGGAGGAGGCGCCGCTGGAGCGCGTGCGGTCGCTGACCGGCGAGCTGCTGCAGGTGTACCAGAGCCTGGGCGCGGCGGGCGGCCCGCCACCCCAGTCCGGTGGCCAGCCGGGCGGCCCGGCCGGTGGCGGCCAGGACGACGACGTCATCGATGCCGAGTTCAGCACGGGGTGAGGGTGATGACCGACGAGCAGGCGACCGGCCCGCCGGCCGAAGAGTCGGCCGAGATCGGCGAACTGCAGGCCCGCGTCGCTGAGCTGGAGGACCAGTGGCGGCGCGCGCTCGCCGACTTCGACAATCTGCGCAAGCGGGTCGCTCGCGAGTCGGCGACGCAGCGGGACGCCGAGCGGGCCCGGGTGGCGGGGCTATGGCTGCCCGTCGTCGACAACCTCGACCTCGCCCTGGAACACGCGGCCGACGACCCGTCCGCGATCGTGGAGGGCGTCCGGGCGGTCCGGAAGCAGGCCCTCGACGTCCTGGCCAAGCTCGGGTTCCCGCAGCGCTCCGACGTGGGGGAACCGTTCGACCCGACCCTGCACGAGGCGGTGGCTGTCGTCTCCGTCCCGGACACGGCGGCCGGCACCATCGTGCAGGTAGTGCGGCCGGGGTACGGCGACGGTGAGCACCTGTTGCGTCCGACGGCCGTGGTCGTGGCGAAGGGCGACTGATGGCGGCCCGACGCGACTTCTACGACGCCCTGGGGGTGCCGAGAAGCGCCAGCCGGGACGAGATCCAGCGGGCCTACCGGAAGCTGGCCCGCCAGTACCACCCGGACATGAACAAGGACCCGGCTGCGGAAGAGCGGTTCAAGGAGATCTCCGAGGCGTACGACGTGCTGTCCGACCCGGAGACCCGCCGGCGGTATGACCAGTTCGGCCCCGACTTCCGCCAGGTCCCACCGGACGTGGACCCGCAGGCGTGGGCCGCGCGCGGCCGGGCGGGCGCCGGTGCCCGGGCGGGGGCCGGCGCGCGTCGCGGCGGCGGCCGGGGCGCCGGTCCGGACGTCTGGTTCGAGACGGGTCCCGGCGACAACGTCGATCTCGATGACCTGCTCGGTGGCATCTTCGGCGGTCGCGGCCGCCGAAGCTGGGGACCGGTAGCGGGAGCCGACCAGGAGGCGGAGCTCCCTCTCACGGTCGACGAGGCATACCGGGGCGGGCGCCGGCGGATCTCGCTCGACGGGCGTGACATCGACGTCACGATCCCGGCCGGGGTCGCCGACGGCCAGCGGATCCGTCTCGCGGGCCAGGGTGGACAGGGTACCGACGGCGCCGCGCCGGGCGACCTCTACCTCGTCGTCCGCCTCGCGCCACACCCGCGGTACCGGGTCGACGGCCGGGACATCACCGTCGACCTGCCCCTGGCGCCCTGGGAGGCGGCGCTCGGCGCGTCGGTCGCGATCGACACCCCGGGCGGCGAGGCCAAGGTGAAGGTACCGGCAGGCACGTCGTCCGGGCGGCGGCTGCGGCTGCGCGGGCGGGGCCTTCCGCACCCCCGGGGTAAGCCCGGGGACCTGTACGCCGAAGCCAGGATCATCGTGCCCGCCACGCCGACCGAGGAAGAGCGGCGGTTGTTCGAGCAGCTCGCCGCGGTGTCCACTTTCGACCCCAGGAGGCAGCGGTGAGCTATCCCCTGGTCCCGTCGCCCACGCTCGCCGGCCGCGGCCCGGATCTCGGGTGGCGCGACATCGAGTCGTTCGCCCGCGCGACCCGGCTCCATCCGGACATGGTCCGTCGCCTCGTGGTACTCGGACTGCTCGAACCGCAGCGCGACCGGGCCGGCCGGCTCTGGTTCCCGCCGGCGCAGCTCGCCCTGGCGGCCCGGATCCAGCGCCTGCGCAGCGCGTTCGCCCTCAACTACGCCGCCGTCGGGGTCGTCCTCGACCTGCTCGATCGCGTTACCGAGCTGGAACGCGAGCTGCGGATGGCGCCACCAAGACCCGCCGGAGGCCGGCAATGGACATGAACCGCCTGACCCAGAAGTCGCAGGAGGCCCTGCACGACGCGCAGACCAAGGCGCTGCGCTACGGGCACACCGAGGTCGACGGGGAACATCTCTTGCTGGCGCTGCTCGACCAGCCCGAGGGCCTGGTCCCCCGGCTGCTCGACACGGCCGGCACCGATCCCGACAAGCTGCGCGCGCAGCTGGAGGACGAGCTGGGCCGCCGCCCCCGGGTCAGCGGGCCGGGCGCCGCGCCCGGCCAGGTCTACGTGACCCAGCGCCTGTCCCGGTTGTTCGACGCCGCCGAGCGGGAAGCGAAGCGACTCAAGGATGAGTACGTGTCGGTCGAGCACCTGGTGATGGCATTGCTTGAGGAGGGCTCAGCAACGGCCGCCGGGCGGCTGCTGCAGGAGGACCAGGGGCTGAACCGCCAGCGTTTCCTGGAGGCGTTGACCGGGATCCGCGGCAACCAACGGGTCACGTCCGCGATGCCGGAGGTCGCGTACGAGGCGCTGTCCAAGTACGGCCGGGATCTGGTCGCCGACGCGGCCGCCGGAAAGCTGGACCCGGTCATCGGGCGGGACAGCGAGATCCGGCGGGTGGTGCAGCTCCTGTCCCGCAAGACGAAGAACAACCCGGTCCTCATCGGCGATCCGGGCGTCGGCAAGACCGCCATCGTGGAAGGGCTGGCCCAGCGGATCACCCGCGGCGACGTGCCCGAGGGCCTGCGCGACAAGGTCATCTTCGCGCTGGACATGGGTTCGTTGGTGGCCGGGGCCAAGTACCGGGGCGAGTTCGAAGAACGCCTCAAGGCGGTACTGGCCGAGGTGCGCGCCGCCGAGGGTCGGATCCTGCTGTTCGTGGATGAGCTGCACACCGTCGTCGGCGCCGGGGCGACCGAGGGCTCGATGGACGCGGGCAACATGCTCAAGCCGATGCTCGCCCGGGGCGAGCTGCACATGATCGGCGCGACGACCATCGACGAGTACCGCAAGAACATCGAGAAGGACGCCGCGCTGGAGCGGCGGTTCCAACCGGTACTCGTGGAGGAACCGTCCGAGGAGGACGCCATCTCGATCCTGCGCGGGCTGCGGGAACGCCTGGAGGTCTTCCACGGCGTGAAGATCGTCGACAACGCGCTCGTGTCCGCTGTGGTACTCAGCCACCGGTACATCTCCGACCGCTTCCTGCCCGACAAAGCCATCGACCTGGTCGACGAGGCGTGCGCGATGCTGCGTACCGAGATCGACTCGATGCCTTCCGAGCTGGACGAGCTGAGCCGGCGGGTGACCCGGCTGGAGATCGAGGACGCCGCGCTCTCCAAAGAGGACGACCCGGCATCGAAGGAGCGGCTGGAGCAGCTGCGCCGGGAGCTGGCCGACCTGCGCGCGGAGGCCGACGCGCTGCACGCCCAGTGGGACGCCGAACGCCAGGCGCTCAAGCGGGTGCAGGAGCTGCGCCAGGAGATCGAACAGGTCCGCCACGAGGCGGAGGAGGCGCAGCACCGGTACGACCTCAACCAGGCCGCGGAACTGCGCCACGGCCGGCTGCCCGAGCTGGAACGCCGGCTGGAAGCCGAGGAGCAACGACTGTCGGCCAAGCAGGGCGGCCAGCGACTGCTGCGTGAGGTGGTCACCGAGGAGGAGATCGCCGACGTCGTGTCCCGCTGGACCGGCATCCCGGTCGCCCGCCTCACGGAGGGCGAGCGGGAGAAGCTGCTGCGGCTGGACGAGATCCTCCACGAGCGCGTGATCGGCCAGGACGAGGCCGTGCAACTGGTGGCCGACGCCATCATCCGCGCCCGGTCCGGCATCAAGGACCCGCGCCGGCCGATCGGGTCGTTCATCTTCCTCGGGCCGACCGGGGTCGGCAAGACCGAACTGGCCAGAACGCTGGCCGCGGCGCTGTTCGACACCGAGGAGAACATCGTGCGCCTCGACATGAGCGAGTACCAGGAGCGGCACACGGTCAGCCGGCTCGTCGGGGCGCCGCCCGGCTACGTCGGATACGAGGAGGGCGGGCAGCTCACCGAGGCGGTACGCCGCAAGCCGTACTCGGTCGTGCTCTTCGACGAGATCGAGAAGGCGCACGCGGACGTGTTCAACACCCTGCTCCAGGTCCTCGACGACGGCCGCCTCACGGACGCGCAGGGCCGCACGGTCAACTTCCGCAACACCGTGATCATCATGACCTCGAACATCGGGTCGGCGTACCTCCTTGACGGCGTCACCGCCGACGGCGAGATCACGGAGGAGGCCCGCGGCGCGGTGCTGGGCGAACTGCGCGCGCAGTTCCGTCCCGAGTTCCTCAACCGCGTTGACGATACCGTGCTCTTCAAGCCGCTGACCCAGGCCGAGATCGAGCTCATCGTCGAGCTCATGTTCGCCGACGTCCGCGCTCGGCTGGCCGAGCGGCGGATGCGGCTGGAGCTGACCCCGGACGCCGGCCGGTTCATCGCCAAGCGTGGCTACGACCCGGTGTACGGAGCGCGGCCACTGCGCCGCTACATCGCCCGGGAGGTCGAGACGCGCATCGGCCGGGCGCTGCTGGAGGGAGAGGTTCTCGACGGCGCGCTGATCCGGATCGACGTCGCGGGTGACGAGCTGACCGTCACCTACGAGAACTCCCCCGAGGAGTGACGTGGCGACCGAGATCGTGCGGTGCCCAGCCTGCGGGCAGAGGAACCGGGTGCCGGCCGTCGCCAGCGGGACGCCCACGTGCGGAAACTGCCATGGCCCACTCCCGTGGGTGGCGAGTGCCTCCGATGGCGACTTCGCCGAGGTCGCCGAGCAGTCCCCGGTCCCGGTCGTGGTCGACCTGTGGGCGCCGTGGTGCGCACCGTGCCGGACGGTCGGCCCCGCACTCGACCGCGTCGCCACCGACCTGGCCGGCGCGGTGAAGCTGGTGAAGGTCAACGTCGACGAGTCGCCCACGCTGACCGCGCGGTTCGGGGTGCAGGCGGTACCGACGCTCCTCGTGCTGAAGAACGGGCAGGTCGTCGCGCGCCAGGCCGGTGCCGCCCCGGCAGCCGCGCTGCGCACCTGGGTTGACGGAGCCCTGAACAAGACATCATGACCGGGCCGCCGGGCGGCGCCGCGTGACCGCCGAAACGCCCGACACCACCAGCGCGTACGCCGAACGTGACAGCGAAGACGTGCCCGCGGGTTCGGGCACTCCACCGCCGCGGATCGTCATCGGTCTGGCCGTGACCTAAGGAGGGCGTCCCCGTGCGGTGCTGGCCCGTTAACAGCAATGACCAGCAGGTCATGGCCGAGGTCCGCGACGCGGGAGCACCCCCGCATACGCGGGGAGCACATCAGACCACTGTCGGGAACATCCCATGCACCCGGATCACCCCAGCATGCGCGGGGAGGACTCACGCGCCACCGCCGCGCGTGATCGTCGGCAGGGATCACCCCCGCATGCGCGGGGAGCACAGACGTGGTCGTAAAGCCCCGCCCGAACTTGACGGATCACCCCCGCATGCGCAGGGAGCACCCGTCGGCGGACGCGTACTGGAACGCCCACCGGGGATCACCCCCGCATGCGCGGGGAGCACGACCAGCGGGTCTGGCCGCTGCCGCTGAACGCCGGATCACCCCCGCATGCGCGGGGAGCACATCAGCACGGAGTCGGACGGCTCATCTTCCGCGGGATCACCCCCGCATGCGCGGGGAGCACGCGGCGGGCCCGCGGCGGCCGCCGCGTCATCCAGGATCACCCCCGCGTGCGCGGGGGAGCACTGGCGTACCGGCGTGGGCCGGCACCTGATGGCGGGATCACCCCCGCATGCGCGGGGAGCACTTTGCGGAGGTCGAGGGGGTCGACCCGGCCCAGGGATCACCCCCGCATGCGCGGGGAGCACCCGTCGGCCGGGAGTGCGTCGATGGGCATGGACGGATCATCCCCGCATGCGCGGGGAGCACGCCGCCCGGCCCCGCCGAGCGGGAAGAGATTATGGATCACCCCCGCATGCGCGGGGAGCACGTGTTGGGCGCTGTGCGCGCCCACGTGTGGTGGGGATCACCCCCGCATGCGCGGGGAGCACAAACTCCCGTGCCACGTGATGACGCCGTACGAGGGATCACCCCCGCATGCGCGGGGAGCACAAACCGCGTCAGCGGTTTCGGAATGGAGGGTGGGGATCACCCCCGCATGCGCGGGGAGCACGTGCCGCCGTTGTTGCGCGTCACCTCGACGTCGGGATCACCCCCGCATGCGCGGGGAGCACCGTGATCGCGAGCGGCTCCCACGACGTGGCGAGGGATCACCCCCGCATGCGCGGGGAGCACGCGGCGCATGAGACGGCGCTTCAGGACGAGCGAGGATCACCCCCGCATGCGCGGGGAGCACCAGCCGTGCCGCGCGCTGCCGCACCACGTACCGGGATCACCCCCGCATGCGCGGGGAGCACCTCGGCGGGATGTTAGTGGCCCGGTGGATGTCCGGATCACCCCCGCATGCGCGGGGAGCACACACCAAGGCGCACGAGCGGCTGCGCGAGGTCGGGATCACCCCCGCATGCGCGGGGAGCACCACCTGGTGGACGTGTGCAAGACGGTCGTGTCGGGATCACCCCCGCATGCGCGGGGAGCACAGGGACTGACACCACATGGGCCGCCACGAGGACGGATCACCCCCGCATGCGCGGGGAGCACCCGGTCAGCGTGGAAGCCGGAGCCGTTGTGCTTGGATCACCCCCGCATGCGCGGGGAGCACAGTTCGATCAGGTAGTCGCGGATCGTGGCCGCGGGATCACCCCCGCATGCGCGGGGAGCACCCGCTTGACCAGCCGTGCCACGCGTCGGTGCTGGGATCACCCCCGCATGCGCGGGGAGCACTCCCAGCTCTTGTTCATGTCGCTGACCGGGATCGGATCACCCCCGCATGCGCGGGGAGCACAACGCGTCCACGCAGTACGAGTCACAGCAGGGCGGATCACCCCCGCATGCGCGGGGAGCACGAGCTGGTCAACTCCAACGAGTCGGACCTCACCGGATCACCCCCGCATGCGCGGGGAGCACAGACCGAGGATCTGGCCGATGAAGTCGGAGTCCGGATCACCCCCGCATGCGCGGGGAGCACAACAGCGGCCTGTTCCGCCGGTACGGCCGCGAGGGATCACCCCCGCATGCGCGGGGAGCACGAGGGCGGCGCCAAGGTCAAGGCCACGAACAGCGGATCACCCCCGCATGCGCGGGGAGCACTTCCACAGCTTCTTGAGCCGATCGACCACGACGGGATCACCCCCGCATGCGCGGGGAGCACGTGTACGCCGTCCGGTACGTCGCCGGCCGGTAGGGATCACCCCCGCATGCGCGGGGAGCACGCCGCCGATGACCTGCAACTCAACCAAGTCCGCGGATCACCCCCGCATGCGCGGGGAGCACGACGGGGGCGTTGATGAAGGCGCACTCGTGGCGGGATCACCCCCGCATGCGCGGGGAGCACTTCAAGCACAGCACCGCGCCCGGCTGCGCCGAGGGATCACCCCCGCATGCGCGGGGAGCACGAGGAGCTGGGCACGCACTGGTGGAAGCTCGGCGGATCACCCCCGCATGCGCGGGGAGCACCTGAAAATCGACAACCGCGCGCCGGGCACCTGGGGATCACCCCCGCATGCGCGGGGAGCACGTCCTGGGCGGGCTGCGCGCGGACGCCGACCTGGGATCACCCCCGCATGCGCGGGGAGCACTCGTCGTGCCGCGCCCAGCCCACGGGCTGGTCGGGATCACCCCCGCATGCGCGGGGAGCACGAGGACGTCGCCCGGGAGCTGTACCTCGCCGAGGGATCACCCCCGCATGCGCGGGGAGCACTCCGTTGTCTGCGGACATACGCACCGCGCGGGAGGATCACCCCCGCATGCGCGGGGAGCACCGAACGCTGCGACTTCGATCACAGCGATATCCAGGATCACCCCCGCATGCGCGGGGAGCACCCGGCTACCGCACGGACGAGATCGAGCTTGCGGGGATCACCCCCGCATGCGCGGGGAGCACGGTCCTCCCACTCGTCTGCGATCTCGCGCAGGGGGATCACCCCCGCATGCGCGGGGAGCACTCGGGGAGCTGCTGCCCGATGGCCGGCCGCGCTGGATCACCCCCGCATGCGCGGGGAGCACACCGCCACGCTGCCCGACTGGGCGATCGTGGCGGGATCACCCCCGCATGCGCGGGGAGCACGGATCTCCCGGCTCGTGGCGTTCCTGCAGTCGCGGATCACCCCCGCATGCGCGGGGAGCACATCAGGGCGTTGAGGATCTTCACCGCCGCGCCGGGATCACCCCCGCATGCGCGGGGAGCACGTGTAGCTCGCCACGCCGGGGTCGTGGGAGGGGGGATCACCCCCGCATGCGCGGGGAGCACGTGGCGCGCGCCTACGGTGTCGCGGAGTTCGAGTTGGATCACCCCCGCATGCGCGGGGAGCACACGCTCACGGAGTCTCCTCAAGCCGGGCGATCAGGATCACCCCCGCATGCGCGGGGAGCACGCGCTGCCCTACGAGCACCCCGACTGGGACCTGGGATCACCCCCGCATGCGCGGGGAGCACTGGTGGCTCGTCGTCGTTGTCCTGGCCGTTCTGGGATCACCCCCGCATGCGCGGGGAGCACGTGCGGTCGTAGATGATCCCGAGCGGATCGCGCGGATCACCCCCGCATGCGCGGGGAGCACAGCCTGGCCTCGTCGTTCGACGGGGACTTCGGGGGATCACCCCCGCATGCGCGGGGAGCACCCCGGCCGACCAGGTCGGGACGGCCGCGGGTGGGGATCACCCCCGCATGCGCGGGGAGCACCCGTTCGCGCTGAAGCCCACGGGGCGGCGGCAGGGATCACCCCCGCATGCGCGGGGAGCACACTTGTTCACCTGCGGTGATGAAGATCTAGAGTCTGGTTTTTCTTCACTTTGGAACCGTGCCCGGCTACTCGGACGAACGACGTCCTGCAAACCGGCGGCGGCGTGCTGCTTTGCTCCATCCGCTCGGCATAGCAGCGTTGAAAACCGGCTCGCTCGGCCTTCGCATCAACGATATTCCGTCCAGATCGACCGGCGTCCAGTGGTGGTCATGCACCTTGAACGACAGCCGCTGTTCACCCTTCGTCTGGAACACCATGAGCGCTCTTCCCGGTCCGGCCATGTCGATGACGCGAGCCCACAGCCGGTTGCGGACGCGGGAGCTGATGTGTCCCACGTACACTCCGGCGGACAGCTCAATCAGCCATTGGGTCAGGTGTCCTCGAAGGCCGACTGGGCACGCCGTCAGGATAATGACCGTCATCAGAAGTCGATGTCCCCCGCATCGTCGTAGTTCTTTCCCGCCGCAACCTCAAAGCCGTGCTCATCCCATAGCCCGAGCGACCCGGCTTCGTCGTCATCGATCGGTCCGCTCGGCTGTGGCTGAAGGAGCGTGCGAACGTCGCGTACGCACCGGACCAGGACGTTCCCGTCCTGCATCCGGTCGCGCACCGCGCGCCGCGTGTCGGCGCCGATGTCGGCCGCACCGCTGGCGACCACATCGAACGCGACCGGGATGGTGACCTCCGCCTTGTACAGGTCGGCGATGTCGTAAACGAAAGCGCGCTCGTGTCCTGTGTGGATGAAGCCGAGCCCCGGCGACAGGCCGAGGGCGACGATGACCGCGTGCACGACCCCGTACAGACACGCATGTGCGGCCGAGAGCGCCTGGTTGATCGCGTCGCCGGCGGCGAAGTTGCCGTTGTCGTACTCCCGCTGGTTCCAGCCGACGCCTGTCCGCTCAGCATGTTCCCGATAGGTGCGGCGTACCCGTGCACCTTCCTTTCCCCGCAGTTGCTGCATGGTCAGGCGTGAGGTGTCCTCGCCGGGGAATCGCATGGCGTACATGGCTCGGGCGACGGCGAGTCGCCGGTCGCGGTTGCTGACAGCGTTCGCTTGAGCGATGAGCAGCCGGCTGGAGGACGCGAGCGAGCGGCCGTGTGCGTAGTAGCGCACGCCCCGCTCACCGACCCAGGCCACGGTGGCGCCGTGGTCGGCGAGCAGGGCGATGGCCTGATGGGTGATGCTGGTGCCCGGACCGAGTAGCAGGACCCCTACCGTTGCCGCCGGTATGTGCATGACGCCGCGGTCGTCGGTCGCTGTGACAGCGTTGCTGTCTCGGTGGATGACGCAGCGTTCCAGGTACAGAAAGCTGATCCGGTCCTCTGCGCGTACGAGATCGGGGATCTCGGCCGGAGGTACGCCAGGGATCTTCATTCCCGAGCGAGGGTGAGCAGGCCGCAGCCGTACGCCTTGGCGGGGCCGATGCCCCCGGTCAGGGCGCGGCGGAAAGCGTCCCCGTCAGTGACCTGCAGTACGCCGTCGAAGGTGGCCGTGGTGAGGGTGACCGTTCCCATCCCCCGTTTGAAGGTGACCGTCTCACGGCGACCTACGACCACGTTCGGCGCTCCGTCAGCCTGCGGCGCCACGACGAATCCGAGCTTGCCGGCCCGACCCAGGAGCCAACGCACCTGTTCCTCCTGGCGCAGGTACCCGAAGCGCTGCGTCTCCTTCGCATCGGCGGACTTGCGGCCGCTGTGGGTCGGGTTGGCCGTGAGTCGGAAAGCCCACCGCTGGCCTGCCTCGAGCGAGTCCAACAGTCCGTCGTACTCCCGGACAACCCACGTGTCCGTGGTCGGCCACCCGGCCTGCTCCACCAGGTGTGTCAGGTCGGGCCGACCGGGGCTGACTATGAACAGGTGCACGGCCCCGGGGCCCGACGAGTCCAGTCGCCACAGGGTGCGGGCGTCACCGCGTTGGTGATCATCGGGGTCGGCGAACCCGGCCCGGACAGCCGCATGCATGGCCTGTGGCGAGGTAAGGAGCTTCCGGGCGCCGCGGCGGGCCGGGTTGAAGCGGAACCGGGTGAGGAACATGCTCAGCCTCCCAGCAGACTCAGCGGGTCGTGTTCGGTGACGCCGGCCCGGTCGGGATCGTCGTTGTCGACGTCCACGTGCGCACGCACGACCGACCGCCAGCTGTACTCACGGCGGGCGGGATCGAAGCTGACCGGTTCGTCGGGCAGCACTTCGCTGCTCAGCTCCCCCGGGCGGACGTCCCGGATGATCTCAAGCCGCACCGATCGGGAGGCCCGCCGCTTGTACCAGTCCGCGGCGAGCCACGGCCATCCGGTCAGCGCCTCGTCGAGACTCTCACCGTGGACGCCGAGGCTGATCCGGCCGGCGGGTGGGCACGAGCGGCGACCGAGATAGAGCGGGAACTGTGGCCGTTCCAGCGCCTCCGCCAAGCCGCGTAGCAGCTCTTCCTCACCGCTGACCGCAGCGAGGAAGACGGCGTCGGACAGGTAGAACCGGTACGTCAGCGGCATACTGTCGCGTCCGTCCAGCGTGCGCGCGGTCTGGAAGTCGCGCATGATCTGGCCGGGCTGGTCGATACGTACGCCGAACTCCAACCGTAGAAGCTCGGTAAGCGGATCGGTGCGACGCATGCCCTTCGCTGCGGCCAGCATGCCGAGTACCCCGCTCTTTGTGGGCGCGGCCTCCGTGCCTCGGCGAGCGAACCGGCTCGATGACCCCCACGATTGCAGAGGGCCGGCGAGCCGCAGCAGCAGGACCGTCATGCTGCCTGCCCGAGCGCCGCGGCGACCTGCTCACCGACGCCGGCGACCAGCTCGTCGATCGTGACGGCTTTGCCGAGGTCCGCCAGCACCGCGGTCTGCTCCCCCACCTGGGTGACCCAGCTGCTCACCGGGCGCTCGCCGTAGGCGGACTCGACGGCACCGGTGTACTGCGCCAGGGCAGCCGCTGCCGCCGCGATCCGGCCGGCGCCGACCTTCTCCCGAACCGGCGTCTCGAACGCGCCGACCAGGTTGATCGGCTGGGTGTCCCGGATCCGGACCAACACCGCGTCAGGCAGCGTGCGGTTGGCGAAGGTGTTCTGCTTGCCGGTGGGCATGCTCCGCACGAACGCGGTGAGGAAGGCCTCCACAGCGGCCCGGGTCGCCGCACCGTCCCCAAGAGTGCGGTGCAGCGCGTCGACATCGACCGTGGCGTAGCGGTACAGCGTGGCGGAGTTGAACTCGACGGTGCCGATCATGCCCGCACCAGCCTGGTCGGCATCCTCCTTGCGGTCGTCGACGGCGGTGAAGTAGTCGAACTCCGTCTCTACGGCGTGCACGCTGATCGCGTGGGCGACCTGGCAGGCGGCGTCGACGTTGATGTCGGTCATGTCGGCGACCATCCGACCGAACATGGCGATGTCCACTGAGTGCTCAGTGTTGGCCAGCGCCTTGAGCTTCGCCTTGTCCAGCGGCGCTCCGCGGTGCGCCCCGATCGCCTCACCGGCCAGGTTGTCCAGCTGCCGGTGGCTGAGGAACAGCAGATACTTGGACTCGAAGTCTTTGGCGCCCTTCTTCTTGTCCGCCTTGCCGAAGCCCAAGGTGGCAAAGACGTCGGCGGCCAGGCTCGAAGCCTCCTCCGCGGACACACCCGGGTCGAGTGCCCGGATCCGCATCGCCAGCGACTCGCCCACCTGCAGGGTCCGCTCGCCCAGCTGGTCATCGGCCAGCACGCCTTCAAAGGCGAGCCGAATTGCGCGCTTCCACGCCTGGCTGGAGACCCGAGCGCGGCGTACCCCGCCGTACATGGCGGTCTTGGGCGAGCCGGTGTCGTCCCGGTTGAGGTTGCTCGGTGGCACAGTCTGCAGCGCGTAGACGTCGACGATGGTACGGGTCATGATCCGTTCTCCTCCTGGCTGTCATTCGCGGGTGTTGCACTGTTGTCGGCCTCGACCGTGCGGCGGCTGCGGAAGAACTCCCGGCCCCAGGCCGCGCGAACCTTGGCCGCTCCGTACGGCTTCCGCAGGTCCAGCAGGTCCTCGGCGAGCAGGCCGTAATCGAGCGGGACGGCGTGTCCGCGCAGCATGGTCGTCAGGCCGCGCAGGTGATAGATGACTTCCTGGTACGTGCTCGCGGTACCAAGCGCGGCGAAGCGCCGGCGAACCCCCTCGGGCCCATCGGTCTTGTTGAGCAGGCTCGACACCGCCCGCCCCAGGCCGTCGCCATCAAGGTGCATCGGCTTGCGCTGAGACTGCTGGTGCAGCGCGTACAGGCTCACCGCATCGTGGACCGCGTACTCCACGTCTGCGGGCCGGTCGTCCGGAACGAACTGAACGAGAGCTTCCGGGACCCCGAGGTACCGCTCCAACGTGTAGTCGGAGCCTGGCTCTCGTCCGATACCACGGCGCAGGCGGGCCAGGGCACCGACCGCCTCCGGATCAGGCGCCTCGCGCAGGAACCTGCTCTGTAGTGCGCCAATGACACCGGCGACATGACCGCCCACGTCTCCTCGGCGACGAGACCATGTCGTACGTGTCGGCTGATCAGCCGCGACCGTGGTCATGCTGGTACCCCCTCTGTGGTGGTGGCCATGGGCAGCGCCTTGGCAAGGCCGGAACGGAACCACGCTTCGGCCTGCGAACTCGAGTAATGCACCGCACGGCCGTTGCGGTCGACGACGGTCCGGCCCACCCACGCTGTCGGGCCGGCGGCGGCGACCAGATCCGCACCGATACGAGCGATGGCCCGCTTCACCAGCCGCTGCCACGACTCACGCTCGGCCACGGGGTCGCTGTCCGGGCCCAGGCTGGCCAGCCAGTCGCGGAACGCCCTGTCCAGCAGCGCATAGCCGCGCTCGGCAGCGCGCTCGGCCTCACCGCTCGTATCGGCCGTGCCACCCGCGGCACGGACGAGGTCGGCCGCAAGGCTGCGCAACTCCCGCACCGCGGCCTCCGCGTCCGCGGCGGCATCAACCGCGGTGTTGCGCAGCGGCGAGTCCTCCACCAGGAGGAGCGCGTTCATGGTCAGGGAGTCGGTGAACACCTCGTCGATGACGGCCTGCTGCGTGCCGTACGTAACGCTCGTGGCGCGTGGACGTACCCGGAACTGATGATCTACGGTTCGGTTGAGCGTCAACCGGGCCAGCCAGCGGATGACCAGTGGGGACAAGCGTTGTGCCGGCTCTCCCCCTGGAGGTACGGCGGATGGCAGCAGCGTCTGGAGGCCGCGCCACAGCGACCGGGTGTGGTCATGGGGCCGGGGCAGGTAGACCGGAATCCGCTTCTGCTGCTTCTCGCGCGGTCCGCTGCGGCCCCACACACTCATCGGCTCCATGTTCTGGCGGTCCTGCCAGTCGATCGGGTCACCGTAGGAGATCATCGCGCCGGTGATGCCATCCCGGTCGCCGAACAGCCGGATCCGCCGCGCCTGCCAGGTATATAGGCCGAGCACTCCGTACGGACCACGAGTCTTCGGGTGCTCCTCACCCACGGACAGCTGCTCGCGCTCCCACGCCGGCATGTCCCGGGAATCTTCGCTCCGCCAGTTGGGAGCAACCGGAATGAGGTTGAGGAGCAACGTCTCCCGGAGGTTCGCCCCTTCGAGGTGGACGCCGCCGAGCGAACCAAGTGGACCCACACCAAGCGGGTACACCTTGCCGCCCTTGAGTCGCGCGTCCCCCACCGCACCGGTCTTGATCCCGGACGTGTCATACGCCTGGCAGTGCACCAACCATCGTGCAGCCTCGGCAGGGCTGATCGACTTCATGCCTGTGCCAGCGCGAGTGGTCAGAAACGGAAGGCCGGCAGGCACATCAGCGATCAGCCGCTCCAGGCCGAACGCGCTGCCCTTGCCCGTCCGTAGATCGGCCACCTGGTAGAACGGGTGCGTTGGGTGCAGCAGGTCGAAGCGGTCGCGGAACTCCCCGAGATAGTCAGCGACGTCTGCGGTCGGCAGGCCGGGCGAACGCCACAAACGCTGCCAGGCAGCCTCGCCTGCCGGCCCGTCCGTCGCCCGGTGCAGGACGGCGAGGGCCAACCGCAGGATGGCGAACGTCTGCGTAGGCAGCTCGCAGGCGATCATTCGAAGGTCCTCTGCCTGCTCGAACAGGCCGAGTAATGAGACCTCGCGCCGCCTTCCGGCGTCGTCCAGCACCGGCAGCCAATCCTCGCTGAGCAACGAAAAACAGGGGTTGTGCAGTTCCTTTGACTCCACCTCACACCTCCGTTATTGTCCACATCGTACATCCGCAACAAAGGTAAGGTTGGTCGAGCTGCACCACCCAATCCCTCCTAAGGGATGATCCGAAAGGCACTGTGGGTCGTGCCCCGATCGCGCAAATGTTCCCCGCGTAGGCGGGGATGCCTTGTAGTCAACTTCGGACAACATGGAGACCTTCGTGGACGTCGTACTGAAGATCGAAGGGGCCGACCCGAGCACGACCGTCACCGTCGACATCAAGCAACAACTCGCCAGCCAACCAGTGGTTGCTCTGCCAAGCGGTCAGGTCGATGCGACGCTCGAGCTCTCCGATCACCTCATCGATGACCTCGGGAGCGGTCATCATCCGGGGCAGTGGGAGGGCGCATCGGGCAATCCTCCGTGGCAACGAACCGGGCGGGACGTCAGCAGTGGGGACGGGTACGCCACCCCCCGCGATCCATGGGGGTAGGACGAGCCCGTCAGGCGCCCGTACCAGAAGAAGCACCTCGAGCGACTCGGCGTCACTGTCCCGGACGTGGCCCTGTGCCATGCGGTCGTCCTTGGCGTCCGTGCCGCCCGCGAGCCAGTTGATGAGCGGTGTTCCCGGCTCGGCCACCTCGCCGAGCCGGTAGCTCCTTGCGTTGACCTCCTTGGTCGCCTGCTCGTCTTCGTAGCGCTCCCGCGCCTCCGCCAGGGCCGGCTGCCAGGTCGGGGGGCCGACCGGCTCATCGCTGTACGCCGTCTGGGTCAGCGGCGCGATGTCGGCCGGCAGCCGCAGCGGTGCGCCGTCGAGGTGCGGCAGGAGCACGGCCGCGCCGCGCAGCAGCACGTACCGGTGGTACACCCGCTGCGACCCTGACACCGGCTGAGGCGGGTCGGCCGACCAGTCCGCGCCCGTGATCCACGCGGCCGGCGCGGCCACCCCGGTCGGGCGGTCAGCGCGCGGGTGGCGGTGCAGCCGGCCCAACCGTTGCAGGACGAGGTCCACCGGGGCCAGGTCGGTGACGAGCAGGTCGAAGTCAATGTCCAGCGACTGCTCAGCCACCTGACTGGCGACCACGATGTGCCGGGTCGGCCGTTCGGCGTCGCCGGGCGGCCCGAACGTCTCGCGCAGCCAGCGGTCCTTGGCCGCGCGGTCGACCGCCATGAACCGGGAGTGCGCCACGGACACGGGAAACTCCGGTCCGAGCGCCTCGCGCAGCGCGGCCGCGGTCTGCTGAACGCGCGCCACGGTGTTGCGCACGACCAGCGCGCAGCCGCCTTCGGACAGCCGCTCCCGCAGCAACTCGGCCAGCGCGGCCGGGTCGTCGTCCAGCCGGTGCAGGCTGACCGCCACGCCCCGGCCGGACTCGTCACAGCTGGTGGCTGTAGCGCCGCGTTCCGCGTTGCACACCGTCACCAGCGGGTAACGGAGGTCGTCGCGGACCGCCGCATACGGGTCGGTCGCGAGTTTCCTGCGTTCCCTTCGGGTGAGCCGGCCGAGGCGCCCGTTGTCGTACGCCGCCATCATCTCGGCGCGGCGCCGCGCGGGCAGCGTCGCGGACAGTACGACGACCGGCGCCCCGTACGCGCCGAGCCACTCGAGTGCCCGATCGAGAAACGTGCTCATGTAGACGTCGTAGGCGTGCGCCTCGTCGATCACGACAACCTTGCCAGCCAGGCCCAGGTGGCGCAGCACCAGATGACGGCTACGCAGGGCAGCGAACAGTAGCTGATCGATGGTCCCCACCACGAAGCTCGACAGCATCGTCCGCTTCGGCCCGGCCAGCCAGGTATGCACGCCGATGTCCGCGCCACCGGCGTCCTGCGCGATGGCGCTGGGCAGCGACGCGTAACGCAGGCGGTCGTACTCGGGATTGAACGCCGCCTTGCCATGGGCCAGCCGCACGTCCCGATGACCCCGGTCGGTCCAGGCGTCCGGCAGCCGGCGCAGCCAGGACAACAACCGCGAGAACATGGCGTCGCTCGTGGCCCGGGTGGGCAGTGCGAAGTAGCACCCGGACGCCCCGCTGCGTTGAGCGAGGATCTCCACCGCGGCGAGCGCGGCCTCGGTCTTGCCCTCCCCCATGGCAGCTTCGACAATCATCATCCCTGGTACGGGCATGACGGAGGCGAGCCCGACAACGGCGCGTTGGACCGGCCTCGGCGATGCCCCGTCGGGCAGGTCGAAGCGTGCGGTGAACAGCTCATCCACCTGGGTCGGTGGTGTCACGGGTACCCACGGCGCGGGCAGGTCGAGTGTCTCCCAGCCGGTCCGCAGCCGGTCGCTGTCCGGGCGGTCCAGTGTGTACGGGAAAAGCTCCTCGTTGCTCGCGATCCAGTCGGCGACGATGACCAGCCCGGTGAGCGCGGCCTGCGCCGGCTGGGTCAGCGACGCGTGGCGCCATTCGGTCAGCCGCTCGCCCGCCCCGCTGCGCTCAGTCATCCAGACCAACAGTTCGCGTTGGACCTCCGCCCATGGATCGTTTCCCAACAGGTGGGGGTGTGTGAGGACGGCCAGCAGCCCTTCGTCGGTCGGCGGGGTGCCGTGGTGCCCGCCGACGACCACGGCGTACGGGTCAGGGTCCGGCCAGCCCTGGTCGCGCAACCACTCGGCGAGAACGACGTGGCCCGCGACATCGTGTCGGGCGTGGCGGCGGTCGACCTGGATCTGCCCACGGTTGAAGGCCAGCCCTCGATCGCGCATCCGCTCGGCCAGTGCCGGTGCCTGGATCGCGAAGGCCGGTGTGGCCTTGCCGATGTCGTGGATTCCGGCCAACCAGACCGCTAACGTGCGGGCGTCGGCATCTCCTCCGGGCAACTGGTCAGCGAGCAACCGGCGCACGGCCGGGCTCACCCAGCTGTCCCAGAGCTGACCCGCGACGGCCGCCGAGTCCGCCAGGTGCCGCCATAGCGGCAGCCAGCCGACTGGCGAGGTGCCCTTCCGGTCGGTCTTGCCCCACACACTGCGGGCCGCCTCGCTCAACGCTTGCCCGCTCAACGTCGGGGCGGTCATGAGGCGCCGCCCGGCAGTAGCGTGCTGGGCGCGCCGGCATGCGACAGATAAAGGACGTCACGCGCCCGCGTCATGGCGACGAAGAGCAGGCAACGCTCCCGCTGCAGATCCTCCCGGTGCGCGTGCGGGTCCTCCGTCACCGAGGTGACGGCGTTGGGCGCGGGCAGCACGCCGGCGTCAAGGCCGACGACCGCGAGACACTGGAACTCCAGTCCTTTCATCCGGTGCATGGTGGCGACCCGCACGCCGTCGATGCCACGCTTGTCGTCCGCGACGTCGATGCCCGCGCCCGTCAGCACCTTCGAAATGTCGGAGACGAGCTTCCCGGTTCGAGCGGCCACGCCAATGGCGTGGGGTTCAACACCCTGGTCCAACCAGTCATCGATGCGATCGACCAGAGCGTCCAGCTCGCCACTTCGGTCGTTGTGCTCGGCCACCTCCGGCGCGCCGCCGTGGTTGTCAGAGTGGTATCCCCGCAGGGTGTCGGCCTCGTCATCCAGGCCGATGGTCGGCTCCCCCGCGAGGACCTTTACCGACATCTGCAGGATCTCGTGGGTGGTGCGGTAGTTGACGGTCAACCGGTGGGTTCGGCCCCGGACCTCGATGCCGAGCCGGGCCAGTGAGACCTGGCTGTCGTAGATCCGCTGGTATGGGTCGGCGAGCAGGAACATGTCGTTAGGTCCCGGCGCCACCAGGGCCCGAAGCAGCCGCCACTGAGCAGGGTGAAGGTCCTGTCCCTCGTCCACCACGACGTGCCGGTAGCGGGCGGGTGAGCGAGCCGCAAGCCCCGCCGCCTCGTCGGCGATCTGCAGGTGCGTGCGCGACCGTTGCGCGGCTAGCTGGGCGACGACGCCGTGGATCGCCGTCCAGATCCGCTCGCGCTGGGGGGCGCGCAGCCCGTCGCCCCGGCCCTTGCGAGGCGCGTCGCGGTAGGCCTCCATGGTGGTCAGCTGCTGCGCCAGGATGACCTGTTCCCATTCCCGCCGCAGGAAGGCGGCACTGCGCCGGGTCACCTGCCCGGCTCGGTTGAGCGTCGTTGGCGCGGCCTGTGCGGCAGCCGCCCACATGCGCGAGAGCGAGTCGTCATCGGCGACCGTGATCTTTCGATTACCCGCCACGATCTCGTACGCCAGTTTGTCGATGCTGATCACGTCGATGCGGGACCGCACCGCCGGGTCGTCGGTCAGCCGGTACAGCTGCCTGCCGAGGGCGTCGGCGAGCGCCCGGGTGAACGTGGTCAGCAGCACCCGAGAGCCGTCGTCGGGCAGACGGCCAGCGAGGAAGACGGCCCGGTGCAGACCGGTGACGGTCTTGCCGGTCCCGGCGCTGCCCGTGATGAGCGCGGGGCCGTTGAACGTCTCGCGGTAGGCCAGGGAGCGCTGGGTTGGATGCAGAAAGACCCGCCACGCGTCGAACGGCTTCGCCAGGATCGCGGCTAGCTCGACCGGGCTGTCGACGAAAGCGATCCGGTCCGAGGTGCGCCGCGCCGCAGCGGCCAGGTCGTCGGGATCCGCTCCGGAGACAATGCGGTCAGCGATCTCGTTGAAGACCTCGTCAAAGCCGATGCCCGCCGCAAGCCCTGTCAGTACCTGGGCCTGCGCCGGTGGGAGCAGCCGGGTCAGGCTGTCCAACTGTTGGTCGCTGCTGATCCGCCGAAGAAGGGGGATCAGGTCCTCGTCCACTCCGAGGCGCAGCAGATCCCGCGTCGCCACGCTGTCGAAAATGCCGTCCGCTGATGCGGGAGTGGTGGGCCACTTTCGCTCGAGTTCCTCGATGCCAGCCTGGTCACGGACTTCGAGCACGCCCAGCGCCTGGTTGACCCCGAACTTGCGGCTCACCGCGTAGGCTGACGCGTCGTCGTGGGGTAGGACCTCGCACAGAACGTACCGGGCCCCGCCCAGGGCGAGCACGACGCCGCGGTAGAAGTCGTTGATCTTGATCGTGCGCACGTTGGGATCCCGGGCCCCGGACAGCTTCTCCAGGTGCAGCCCGGCGTGTGTGTGCTCCGCGAACTTCGTGATAGCCGCGTCGACAGCCCGGCGCACGGGCGGCTGCAACTTGGCGTAGCGCTTGAGGAAGGCGATGTCGATGGCCAGCTCGCCCATGGTTGTCCCCGCCCTTCCCGCGATGTCGACTGTGGATGGTATACGTGAACCGTGTTTACAAGCTAGACGTTTTTTGTATTCATTCACGAACGAGCGGATGAGGAGTCCTCCCCCAAACACCTCGCCCATTCGGACGAAGTGGCCTGGCTACGCTGGACGCGTGGTTGCGGGCGTGACACTCAAGGACCGGTACCGGGTAGGCCACTCTCCGGTGTCGCGGAGCGGCATGGCCGAGGTCTGGACGGCGCGGGACACGGTGTTGGACCGGCCGGTGATCGTGAAGGTCCTCGCCGTCTCCGATGTGGACCTCCTGCGCAGGTTCCGACGGGAGGCGCTGCTCACCGCGAAGCTCAGCCATCCTGGCGTACCTCGCATCTTTGATCTGGATCTGCAGGGCACCCGGCCGTACCTGGTGCTGGAAAAGATCGACGGGCTCACGCTGGCGGATCTGGCGGCCGAGCAGGAGCAGTTGCCGGTGGCCTGGGTCGCGTCCATCGGCGCACAGATCAGCGCCGTGCTCATCGCGGCACATGAGCTGGGTCTTGTGCATCGGGACATCAAGCCGAGCAACGTCATGATCGAGGCGAGCGGCGCGGTCAAGGTGCTCGACTTCGGCCTTGCGGTTATGCCGCAGGACGAGCGGTACTCCAGGATCACCAAGACCAGCGAGAGTCCTGGCACCGTCGGCTACATGGCCCCGGAACAGATCAACGCCCAACCCACGGATCACCGGGCCGATCTCTATGCGTTAGGTGCCACGCTCTATCACCTGATCACCGGGCAGGAGCCGTTCGGCGGAACCACCACGATCACCACCGCGCACCGCCAGATATTCGATGAGCCTCCACGACCAGCCGCGCTTCGGCCGGATCTACCAGCGGCCTTGGACGACCTCGTACATCACCTCATGTCGATCGACCCCGGCAAGCGGCCGAGCAGTGCGACCGAAGTTCACACGATCCTGACCCCCTACGCCAGCCCACGGCCGCCCATCCCTGGCGTCATTGATGAAGGCGTGAACGCGGTGCGGGCGTATGCGGCCGCGATCGTCGGCCAGACGCCAGCGCCGGCTCACCACATCGAGCCACCCCGACCGCGCATGAACAGCTACGAGCACGAGGCGGACGAGGCGTCTCGGCTGCTTGCGGGCGGGCAGGCGCGGGCGGCGGCTCGTCAGTGGCGACAGCTCGCGGAACGGTACGCGCAGCAGCACGGCGAGCATGATCCGAAGGTTTTCGAGTGGCGGCGCCAGGCCGCACGCGCCCACCTGCAGATGGATGAGCACGACCGGGCACTGCGCCAGCTCGAAACCGTGCTGACCCGACAGATTCAGGCCGTCGGACCGGACCACGCCACGGTGCGCGAACTTCGCCAGGAGATCGCCGATCTACGCCAGCAGCTCGGCGACAGGAGCTGACCGCTACGGCGACCGGCTCACGCGTACCGACCGGGGATCGCTGAACCGCGCCGGCAGCAACGCCGCCTTCTGCCGCGGGAACCGGCCATCGGGACTGCGGAGGACGAGGGCACACGTCTGACCGCGGGTCTCGGTCGTCAGCGCCCGGCGGGCCAAGCGCGAGTACATAGTGGAGTGCTTGAGCCAGGCCGCCTCCTCGCCGTGCGGATCGAAGCCCCGACCGCTTGCGGCGTGACCGAATGCGTCATGGACCGCCCGGAACATGTCGTTCTCCCCATCGCTCAGATAGGGATGGGGATTCTCGCTCGCGGCAGTGGAAAAGACCCGCAGCTGGCGCCTCCGGATGTCGGCCACCATGGCGCTGACGTCGGGGTACGGGTCGTCATCGACCACTCGGACGGTCACTCCGAGGCCGCCGAACTCAGGCCGACCCACGAGAAAGTGAAACTGCTGCACCGTCTCCCTGCAGAACGCGGCGTATGCGGCGTACGCACGCTCCTCGCACACCGGCGCGCTCAGGTAGGCGTCCGCGATGCTCGTGGCGAGTTCCCGGTCGAAGCGAACCCGTCGGTAGACCGACTGGTGTGGCTCCCGCGTGTGACTACCGAACCGCCGCGCCCCCGCGGTGAGATACCCCACCGGCTCGAACGGCGACGCCGGTAACTGGTCGGAACTGAGCAACTGTGTTCATGGTCCTCCTTCAGCGGTCGTCGGGCAGAGCGGACCGGATGGTCCGCTCGCGGGGCGGTTGGCCAGCCTCAGGTCAGAGCGGCGATTCTGTCGTCCGCCGCGCCGGCCGGCTGAGCCTGCTTCCTAGCTCGCTGCTCATCCCGCAGATACTCGCCGAACACGCGGATCTCAGAAACGCGGCGGTCCTGATGGAGCTTGGCGAACTTGCCGATCGTCGTGCTGCGCCCGCGCCGTCCCATTGCACCCTCCCTGTCGATTGTGTACGGCGTGAAGATAGCATGGTTTGTGAACACGGTCTACAGATTGATCCGTCATGCTAGAGTTCACGCGTGACCGAGGAGCCAAGTACTGTCATCGGGGACGCCACATTGACCGCGAGCGGCATCGCTCGCCTGGCAGGCGTCGGCCGGGCGGCAGTGAGCAACTGGCGTCGCAGGTACGCGGATTTTCCGGCCCCGGTTGGCGGCACCCCGGCAAGTCCGTACTTCGACGCGCGCGAGGTCGATCAGTGGCTGCGGCGTCAGGGCAAGCTGCGCCACGCGAGCACGGAACAATGGACGTGGCGACACATCGAGACATACCAGCCGGCGGCCCAGATCGGCGACGCGCTCAGCGTCGCGGGCGCATACCTGCTTGTCCGATCCGAGCTACCCGCCAACGGTGATGCACTACTCACACCAAGACAGCTAGTGACCCGACTGCGGACCCTGGACCGCGACCTCGCCGCCCGACTGCGCGCGGTCCTGCCCGACGAATGGAGAGACCAACTCAAGAACGTGGTGCAGGCGGTCGAGCAACTAGCGGGCGAGAAGGATCCCGAGACGGCTTTCGAGTACCTGCACAACCAGTACGTCTCGTCGGCACAATCCATGTCGGGCCTCGCCGGCACCCCGGACAGCGTGGCCGAGGTGATGCTGACGCTCACAGGCGTCGGCCGGCAAACGTTCGACTTCACCTGCGGCACCGGTTCCATCCTGCGAATGGCGGCGCACAAGGCGGTGGAGGCTGGCACGACCACCCACTGCTACGGGCAGGAAATCAAAACCCAGTACGCCTTGATCGCTTTGATCCGACTGTGGTTCGTCCATCGGCGCGCTCAGCGGGCCGGCCACCAGGCCGCGCCGGCTCCGGCCGTACACGTGGGGGACAGCCTGCTCGCCGACGCAGTTCCCGAGCTACGCGCCGACGTCGTGGTGGCCAACTTCCCGTTCGGCATCCACGAGTGGGGACACGACCAGCTCGCCTATGACGCCCGCTGGGCGTTCGGGTTGCCACCTCGCACCGAGCCGGAACTCGCCTGGGTCCAGCACGCTCTCTCCCACCTCGCGCCCGGCGGCACGGCAGTGGTCCTCATGCCCCCCGCCGCCGCCGCGCGCCCCGCCGGACGGCGCATCCGCGCCGAACTGGTCCGCCGCGGCGCGCTCCGCGCCGTGGTCGCCCTCCCCGCAGGTCTCATGGCACCAGCCGGCATCGGACTGCAGGTCTGGGTACTCACCCAGCCCGACGGTGCTCATGCCCACGACGCCCGGATTCTGTTCCTCGATGCCTCCCACCACAATCCCCCGGCAGCGCTGGTAGGCAAGGTGTGGCGCGAGTTCGAGTCCGGCGACTACCAGGAAGTTCCCGGCCTGCACCGCGTCATCGCGCCTATCGAACTCGTCGACGAGCGGGTCGACCTCACTCCGCAACGGCATCTCCCCGGACCGGGCGAACAGCCCGGCGACTCAGCGCAGACGATGGCACGGATCGGCGAGCTCGAACGCAGGCTCAGCGCGCTGGCACGGGCGCTGCCCAACGTACAGCCGGTCAGCGCCACGAGCCTCGGTGCCGCGCCACAGGCAAGCCTCTCCGATCTGGTCAAATCCGGCAGCATAACGATACGGCGCATCGCCACGCCTACACGTCTGACCGGTGTATCCACCATCGAGGTGGCCGAGACCGATCCCCTGGAAACCGCAGTCCAGGCACGGCCCGGCGACATCGTTACGTCCGTGGTCGGGCAGGAAGTCAGTTTCCAGGTGGTCCCGGACCACCATGAGCAGGTCCACCTTGAGCCCGGCGTGCAGGTGATGTCCGTTGACCCGACGCGATTGGACCCGTGGTTTGTAGCAGGCGTGTTGTCGTGCGCCGTCGGCACGCGACCCGCGAGTCGCTCCTCCATGACCGGCAACAGCGCGACACGCCTGGACCTCCGGCGCTTCACCATTCCCGTACTGTCACTGCACGAACAGCAACTCTACGGTCGAACCTTTCGCACGCTTGCTGAGTTTCAGTCAAGTCTCGGCGCAGCCGCCAAACTCGGCGCAACAGTGGCACGGGAAATCCGAGCCGGCCTCAACGCAGGTACTCTCACCCCAGCGGAGTAATACCTCGACAACTGGTGCAAAGTTCCAATATGGCCAGTCTAGTGGGGGTGCGGTGCGTCAGTTCCGTTCTCACTGCCGCTTCCGACGGCCAACCGACCTGAGGCGGACAGGTTCGCCAGGAGCACACGCCCGATACCGCACGACAATCGGTCCGACCACCACACGGCAAGCCGCTACGATCGGCAGATCATGCAATCTGGACTCACAGGCTTCATGACTTCAATAATGGTCAAGCAAAGTGAAGAAAATCAGCACAACTGATCTTCAACGCTGCACGTCAACAAGTCTGCTCCCCGCGCACGCGGGGGTGATCCGCAAGGGGCTGCGCGGGAAGCGGCCGGAATGATCTGCTCCCCGCGCACGCGGGGGTGATCCCTGCGCGATCCGGCCACCCTGGCCCGCCCCTGGCTGCTCCCCGCGCACGCGGGGGTGATCCGCTGGTCGGCGTCGAGCAGGCGCGGGTGGATCGCTGCTCCCCGCGCACGCGGGGGTGATCCGACCACAGCGGCGCGCTCGATCGTGGCGACGATCTGCTCCCCGCGCACGCGGGGGTGATCCTCCCGAAGCCATCAAAATCGAGAGCGTTCTCGACTGCTCCCCGCGCACGCGGGGGTGATCCGTTCAGGAGCTTCTCGCGTCGAGCGGGTATGACCTGCTCCCCGCGCACGCGGGGGTGATCCCTACCTGCTGACGCGGCCGAGACGGTCCGTTCCCTGCTCCCCGCGCACGCGGGGGTGATCCGGTCCTGGGCACGGCCGGGATGGACCCGGGTGCCTGCTCCCCGCGCACGCGGGGGTGATCCGGTTCCGGATAACAGCTAACGTGTAAACATCACCTGCTCCCCGCGCACGCGGGGTGATCCCGGCCGGCCGAACAGCCACGTGGGCATCTACTCCTGCTCCCCGCGCACGCGGGGGTGATCCCCAGTGTGGCCAGCCCGTCCCCCGTTGGCACAACTGCTCCCCGCGCACGCGGGGGTGATCCCTGCGGCAGCGACATGCCGCTCGCGTTCACGACCTGCTCCCCGCGCACGCGGGGGTGATCCCGCGTCCGGGCGCGCGCGATTCAGACTGCGTAACTGCTCCCCGCGCACGCGGGGGTGATCCCGCCTTGCGTAGGGCGTTGTATCCCGCCGTGCCCTGCTCCCCGCGCACGCGGGGGTGATCCCAGCCGCACGCCCCGGATCCGGGACCGGTTGAACTGCTCCCCGCGCACGCGGGGGTGATCCGAAGACCCAGGCGGAGGCCTCTGCCGCGATCCTCTGCTCCCCGCGCACGCGGGGGTGATCCGTCGACGCTCAACCGGTGGGAGAACGGGCGCGCCTGCTCCCCGCGCACGCGGGGGTGATCCCGTTCGCGGCGTCCTCGTCACCGACGGCGTCGGCTGCTCCCCGCGCACGCGGGGGTGATCCGCCGATCGCTACGGTGCGCGGCGCGATCCGCTTCTGCTCCCCGCGCACGCGGGGGTGATCCCGAACCGGCCCACAGCTCGCCGGCGGACAGCAGCTGCTCCCCGCGCACGCGGGGGTGATCCCCGGCCGTCGCGGTTGTTCAGCTCGAAGCTGGCCTGCTCCCCGCGCACGCGGGGGTGATCCGGTGCTGGCCGTCGCGCATCCCCTCGTTGGCGTCTGCTCCCCGCGCACGCGGGGGTGATCCCGTACGCGGCATCGTCATCAACGCCGAGGGCGTCTGCTCCCCGCGCACGCGGGGGTGATCCCGCGTCCGGGCGCGCGCGATTCAGACTGCGTAACTGCTCCCCGCGCACGCGGGGGTGATCCGCTCATGCAACCGCCGCCGGTAGTCGGCGACTACTGCTCCCCGCGCACGCGGGGGTGATCCTCCGGCGAGTGCGCGTTCCGCATCGTCGGTGCGCTGCTCCCCGCGCACGCGGGGGTGATCCCCGGGCTGACGCCCGCTACGGCCACCCGCGCTCCTGCTCCCCGCGCACGCGGGGGTGATCCGGGGCCAGGGACCATCAAGGCAGGCGCGGCCGACTGCTCCCCGCGCACGCGGGGGTGATCCTGCAGAAAACAGTCCTAACGCTCCAACGGTCCTCTGCTCCCCGCGCACGCGGGGGTGATCCTCGGATGTCAGGAAAACCGGCTCCGCGTTGCCGCTGCTCCCCGCGCACGCGGGGGTGATCCTGCGAATCAGGGCAGTGGTGTGGATCGACACGCCTGCTCCCCGCGCACGCGGGGGTGATCCTCTGCGACGTAGGACACCTGGTTGCCGACCTTGCTGCTCCCCGCGCACGCGGGGGTGATCCCGGCGCCGCCGTCGAGATCCTGACCGCTCTGATCTGCTCCCCGCGCACGCGGGGGTGATCCCAGCGGCATCGTCGGCGACCTCGCCCACCGGCGCTGCTCCCCGCGCACGCGGGGGTGATCCGCGCCGTGAGCGCAACCAGCGCGACCAGGGCAACTGCTCCCCGCGCACGCGGGGGTGATCCGTTCCGCCACAGCACGACCTGCTCTCGCTCCTCCTGCTCCCCGCGCACGCGGGGGTGATCCCCGCCACCCAAGACATCCCCGGACCAACCTTGCCTGCTCCCCGCGCACGCGGGGGTGATCCCACATCGACGAAACCCGCCGCGTCGTGGATCATCTGCTCCCCGCGCACGCGGGGGTGATCCACGATCGGGTTGGACGCCGGGCACGCCGGATGGCTGCTCCCCGCGCACGCGGGGGTGATCCGCCGTCAGCCACTGTGACCACCACCCCGGCTCGCTGCTCCCCGCGCACGCGGGGGTGATCCTGGCCGTCCGCGCTGGTCATCCTGGGGTTTTTCCTGCTCCCCGCGCACGCGGGGGTGATCCCCACAACCCCCGCTCGTACCCGTACGCGGGGATCTGCTCCCCGCGCACGCGGGGGTGATCCCAAGGACTTCGCGCAGAAGCCGGGATGGGAGACCTGCTCCCCGCGCACGCGGGGGTGATCCGTGATTCCCAAGGGATGCGTCCGTGGCGATCGTCTGCTCCCCGCGCACGCGGGGGTGATCCTCGCGCCGGGCCGAAACTCAAAGGGGCCGAACTCTGCTCCCCGCGCACGCGGGGGTGATCCGGGCTCACAGGCGTCACGTTCGTCGCGGTCGTCCTGCTCCCCGCGCACGCGGGGGTGATCCTTCATCGCGCCGACGGATAGCGACCCAGGATCACTGCTCCCCGCGCACGCGGGGGTGATCCGGAGTACAGCGAGACCCCCCGGGCGGTCATCGTCTGCTCCCCGCGCACGCGGGGGTGATCCGACGCACGCGGCGACCGCGACCTGTCCAGGTGCCTGCTCCCCGCGCACGCGGGGGTGATCCCTCGATGCGGGTCAGCCGGCCGGGCGGGTCGTCCTGCTCCCCGCGCACGCGGGGGTGATCCGGTTATTCACGCGCCTAAACCTGGCCGGACGGTCTGCTCCCCGCGCACGCGGGGGTGATCCTTCCATCAGCTAGAGTCTGCTGGGTGGGTGACTCTGCTCCCCGCGCACGCGGGGGTGATCCTCTCTCCTAACATGCGTGCGCGCGATGCTAGTACTGCTCCCCGCGCACGCGGGGGTGATCCTGGACCGACGGTGAGCCGACCTACCTCGACGTGCTGCTCCCCGCGCACGCGGGGGTGATCCTCGGCCAAACAGCCCGCGCACCGTGGTGCCCTCCTGCTCCCCGCGCACGCGGGGGTGATCCGTCTGCGGCCGGGCCGGACGGGGCGGCCGAGTACTGCTCCCCGCGCACGCGGGGGTGATCCTTCGAGGTTGTACCGTTCGGCTAGCTCGGCGGCCTGCTCCCCGCGCACGCGGGGGTGATCCGTCCACGTTCGTCGGGCACGTGCTCAGTCACTTCTGCTCCCCGCGCACGCGGGGGTGATCCCGATCAGCTCAAAGTCCACACCTCGTGCCGCGGCTGCTCCCCGCGCACGCGGGGTGATCCCCACCGTGCATCTCGCCTGGGCGGCACTGTCGGCTGCTCCCCGCGCACGCGGGGATGATCCCGGTCAGCACGACGGAATGGGAAGCAAGGGGGACTGCTCCCCGCGCACGCGGGGGTGATCCTCGGCGACGATGTCGCGCTGCTCGGGGGTCATCCTGCTCCCCGCGCACGCGGGGGTGATCCGCGGTACCTGCGCCTACGGCTTGACGTGCCCGCCTGCTCCCCGCGCACGCGGGGGTGATCCCAGGGCGCGCTCGTGAGACCCGAAATCAAAGCCTGCTCCCGGCGCCCGCGGGGTGATCCGGTCGCAGAAGCAGGGATAGCAGCGCCTCAGGGCTGCTCCCCGCACACGCGGGGGTGATCCGTGGGCCGCGTGGGTCATGTCGACGGTGAGCGTCTGCTCCCCGCGCACGCGGGGGTGATCCGGTCTGGCGGGGGATCGATCGCGTCCTCGACAGCTGCTCCCCGCGCACGCAGGGGTGATCCTATGAGTAGCCGGTAGCTCAATCTGACCCAACTCCTGCTCCCCGCGCACGCGGGGGTGATCCTGGCCTCCACGGCGATGCCAGAGCCCGGCCACCCTGCTCCCCGCGCACGCGGGGGTGATCCCCTGCCGTGCCCGTTCGTGCTGACCACGATCGTCTGCTCCCCGCGCACGCAGGGGTGATCCGGTCGCCGCGCAGCTGGCAGGCAAGTACGGCGGCTGCTCCCCGCGCACGCGGGGGTGATCCGTTGGGGGCTGTCTTTATCAAGGTCGGCAATTTCTGCTCCCCGCGCACGCGAGGGTGATCCCCCGATGTTGCGGATGGGGAAACCCACGGAGTTCTGCTCCCCGCGCACGCGGGGGTGATCCTCGGATGAGCCGCCAGACGTCCGCCACGTGGGCCTGCTCCCCGCGCACGCGGGGTCATCCGATGTGGAAGCAGTAGCTCACGGAGGACTACGGCCGTTTCCCGGACACGCGGGACTGATCCGCCGACACCTACTGTTCCTCTTCGACGACGAGCTTACGAACAGAGATCAACCATGTACCCGGCCAACCTCCACTCTCCCGGTCGCACGGAAAGGCTCATTGATGCCCGTTCAGGCGGCTCTGCCGCCGGGTCCGACGATTCCGCCGCCGCACCGCTTCGTCCTAACGTGCTGTCTGGCGAGCGGCAGTGGAGACGACTCAGGAGCACGCGTTGGCGGATGGCCGGAACAGTCCGGATGACGGCGTCATCGCGCAGAGCCGAACTCGGGCAGGTGAAGAGTGACGGCTCAGCGCAAGGAGCCCAGCGGCTGGATCGAACAGCACCGGGTGGCGCTGATCCGGGTCGTGCGCTCGGACAACGAAGAATTCCGGGCGTCCGGCTACCTGATCAACTCGGATACGGTCCTCACCGCGGGACATGCGCTCGACGGTGCGGTCAGCGTCTCCGTGGAGTTCTTCGTCGGCGCGACGAGTGAGCCCCGGCGCGTGGAATCCTCGACATGGTGGTCCGGCTGGGACACCTTCGGCATCGACATCGGAGTCGTACGGATCAGCGGCAAGAGTGTCCGGGTTGGGACGCCCGCGCGGATCGGGCGGATCAGCCGCGTCGACCGGAAGGTGACGTGCGGCGTGGCCGGCTTCCCGTCGTTCAAATTGCGGACCAGGCCCGAGGGCGCGGCCGGGCGCGACACGTCAGCCTTCCGCGAGCTGGTCAGGCGCGACGGTCAGATCATGACGCTCTCCAATGCTCGTACCAGGACGGTCGAGGTGGCGGTCGATCCGCCGGGCCAGGTGGTGAGCAGACCCTGGGACGGGATGTCCGGGGCGCCGATCTTCGTCGATGGCTACGTCATCGGCGTCGTGAGTGACCACTACCCCGGTGATGGTCCAGGCGTCCTGACCGGGACCCTGCTGGCGGAGCTGTTCGACGCGCTCCCTGCCGGGGAACTCAAGAAGGTCTGTGGCTGGCTCGGCATCAGCACGGAGCCTCTCGACACCATCAACGTGCTGACATTGGAGGATCACGAGTTCGCGGACCCGCCGGTGGACCTGCCCGACCGGGTCGCCCGCAACCTGCGGACGTTCGGTTGCCGGCCGGTGCAGGACGTGCCGCCGGTCCGGGTCAACCTGTCGCGCTCGAAGCACCGCCTCGCCGCCAGCGAGCGGGTGATCGGGTTGCGGTTCGACAAGGACTTCGTCTATGTCGAGTTCATCGTGAAGCTGGTGCAGGGATTCCCGGCGTCGGTGATCCTGACGACGCGCCAGATGAGCATTTATGACATGTACGGCCACCGGCTGGCCATCCCGTACACGAAGATGCGCGGCGTGACGTACGAGACCACGTACCGCACGGTGTCCAACTTGGACGCCCGCGACTATCAGATCACGGTCTACGAGCTTCACCTGTCAACCGGGAGCGTCGAGACGCGGGACAAGCGCGCGGTGGATATCGCGACGACCATCTCCCGGTGGCTCGACTGACACCTCCAGCCACTCCGGTCGTGTGAGGCCCGGACAGGGCGTCGCGGTGCGGGCACCACCACCGCTTCCCGCGCCGCATGTCGACGCGAAGGGATCAGGCGCGCCGATCGTGCACGGCACTCCTCAGCCCCCGTGCTCGTGCGGTGCGCCGACCGTGTAGAGCAGGGTGGCGAGCGAGACCAGCGCCACCAGGATGCGGACTCTCATGATGGCTCCTAGCTTCCTTCCGTCATGGGGGCGCCGATGGTGTAGAGCAGCAGGGCCAGCGACGCCAACACGAGCATCGCGTGGACGGCCCGCCGCGAGATGACGGCCAGGGTCATGTTTCCTTTGATGGGCTGGGGTTGTGGATCGGGCTGGTCCGACGGCTTCGGCCGCGGTCATCCGGACAGTCACCGGGTCCGCACCGAGCTGCTCGGCCTCAGTGCGTGAGCGACACCGGGACCGCCCGGGCGATCATGGCTGCGGTAGCTCAAGTCCGGTGGCCCACCAATCACTCGTGGGCATGGTGGTGACACCACGCAGGTCGCGCCACGCCTCGTGAATCGGGGGCAGCTCGTACGCGGTGACGTCCAGGTCGTCGGTGGTCACGATGAGCTTGAGCCAGGTGCGCCCGCCCCGTGGTTCGACCGGCGCACCCTCGGCGGCCGCGGCGACGCTGTAGGGGGCGATGGTGGCCCCGGGGAACAGCGCGGCGCTGATGGCGAAATCGTCCGTGAGCGCGAGTAACACGCAGTGCAGCCCTCTCGCGCTGTGGTTACGCAGCCGGATCCGCGTGCCCACCAGCTCGATGTGGACCTGGTCGCGCAACGTGGAGGCAAAGTTCTCCAGCTGCCATACCTGTCGCCAGCGGGCGATGTGCGCGACATCGCGAGCGATCCGGGTGGCACGGGTGCCGGGTGGCCAGCGATGGAGGGCTGTGCCGTCGCCGTCGACGAGTCGCGGTCCGGGGATGATGGTCAGCTCAGCGTCGTCGGCCACCGTCACGGCCGGGCTTTCCGGCAGTGGCATACCGGCGACGGTCACCGGGGCCAGCGGTGCGGCGGTGACCCAGACCGGGTAGACGCGGTGACGGTCGGGCCGCCAACCGATCGGCTCGACCAGGCTGTGTCCGGTGGCCGCTCCGGTCAGCCGGACCTCGCGGCCCATTCCCCGGTCCGCGACGGTCATCCTCGTGCCGGCTGCGGCGCCGTGGGCGGCACCGCACTCGACCTGCCAGCCGTCGCGGCCCCATCGCATCATCAGCCGGTCCGGGCCGGCCGGGCCACCGAGGATCGGCTGGCCGCCCGAGGTGGCCGGTTCCAGTTGCGGCCGTTGGGAAGCCTCCACACCTTCCATTTCGGTGCGGGTCAGCGCCAGGAGTTCGCGATAGGTCGCCCCGGCGGGACTCCGGCGCAGTGCCCGCGCGAGCGCCCAGCTGAAAACGCCGCGTGGTGTGCCGTCGAGTGGCTGCTCCATGGCGGTTTCAAAGGACCGGCAGGCCGACAGCGTGACGTGACGGTGCGGCGGCGCGCCGGCGGGAAGGCGCGCGTAGTGGGCGACGAGGTTCGCCAGCACTCGGCCGGTGGTGTCGAGTGTGGACGGTGTCGCGGCTCTTACGCGGCTGTCGCTGCCGCGTGTCGCACCCTGCGAGTGACAGCTGTCGAGCACGACGAGGACGTGGCAGCCGCTATCGGCGACCTCGTCAAGCAGGAGCCCGAGCTCCTTGTCGAGCAGGTCGGGCCGACCGTCGACGCGGCTGTCGGCGCAGACCAGGGTCTGCATCGTGCGACCGTCGGGCTCCAGGTGCCACAGTTCGCGCGGCACCCTGGTGAAGGAGCCATGACCGCTGAACCAGAACACCGCCGTGTCGCGGCTCGTGGCCTGGGCGAGGTGGGTGCGGAACCCGTTGACGATGGCTACGCGGGTCGCCTCGTCGTCGTACAGCTCCATGATGTTCAAGCGACGTGTACGGGCGGCCAGCGCACCCTTCGCGTCGGCGATGTCGGCGCGGCAGCCGTACAGTCGCGGCAGGCCGGCATCGTGGTAGCGCTCGATGCCGACCAGCAACGCATAGACCTCTCCCACGTCGTTGTCTGACGGACGGGCGGTCCGTCAGACAACGACGTGTCGACATTCCACACGAACATCGAACGCGCGGACAACGTGCAGGTCGGGGATCACAACTCCCAGTTCAACTACTCCGGTGCCGAGCCGGCGCACCCCCGCGGTGTGATCCTCGCGGTGTTCGCGAACCCGTTCGGCACGGACGGGTTGCGCCTGGACGAGGAGTCCCGCGCCATCCTCCGGGCCGTCCGGGCGGGCGACTATCGCGACCATCTCGACGTTGTCCAGGTCCCGGCTGCCCGCTACGACGAGGTGGGCCCGAACCTGCAGCGCCACCGCCCGGTCGTCGTGCACGTCGGCACGCACGGCACCGAGACCGGTTCGCTGGTCTTCGCCGACGGGAACGGCCGTCCGCTCGATGTTCCCGCGCGGGCACTGGCCGACCTGTTCGCCAGCCATAGCGCCACGATCCGATGCGTTGTGCTCAACGGTTGCTTCACGCGACCCCTCGCCGAGGCGATCGCCGCCAACGGTCCGTGCGTCGTGGGGACGTCCCGCGCCATCGCCGACGCATTGGCTATCGAGTTCGCCGGCGCCTTCCACACCGCCGTCGCCAACGGCCGCAGCTTCGACGAGGCGTTCACCGATGCCCGCATCCAGCTGGATCTCGGCGACCGGGCCGGCGCCGACGCGCTGGTGCTGGTCGGGAGTCCGGCGAGCCGGTGCCGGACGGCCGTCACGTAGCCGGACCTCAACGTCGCGCCGGCGCACCCTGTGCCGTGCCGACGCGCGTTCCGGGGATCGAGGCCGGTGGCACGAACGTCCGCGCTCCGCCAACGCCGAGCGCGTGGGCGTCGCGCAGGGCGGTGCGGATGGCGTCCGCGACGCCCTTGAGCGTCTGCCGGGTGGCGGCCTCAGGTTCGGCGAGGAACCAGCGGCCCCGCTTCTCGGCCTCACCGAAGTCGGGGTAGGCGAGCCTGGCGAGGGTGCTCTCGGCGACGCGCCGCAGACCGATCGGGATGATCAGCGGGTAGGCCCGGTTGCCCTGCCTGGTGGCCGGGTCGTAGCCCAGCGTGGAGCGCATCGCGGTGGCGAAGTCCGCGTCGTCGGGTTCGCCGTGGGTCAGGAAGAACACACAGGGCCGGAAGATCTTCGCGCCGGCCGCGACGAGCTCGGCCCGGTCGCGGGCGAACGTCCGCTCGAACTCGCGCAGGGCGGCCCCGTACGAGCGGCCGTCGCCGCCGGGCGCCAGTGTGGGCGTGGTGGCCATGGACGGTGAAGCCAGCGGCATCACCGTGCGGGCGCGGCCGGCAAAGGTGATCACGCCGATCTTCACCGCCGTATCAGCTTTCGCCAGGTCGCGCTGGATGTGCCGGAGCACCGCGCTGATGTCGGCGAGGTCGCCGGCGGCGGCCGCGGACACGTCGCAGATGAAGTAGACCGGGATGACCTGCGCCGTACGGTCGTCGCCGGACGTGCCGGCACCCTCGGTGGAGAGCGTGACAACGTAGGGGACACGATCGGCCTGGACGTCGACACCTTCCACCTCCGCGACCCACGTGCCCGCTGTGCGGGCCGTCACGCTCAGACGCACCGGGCTGCGCGGCGACGACTGGCGGGCGGCCAGGGCGCCGTCGGGCCCGCGTACGCCGAGCCCCAGCGTGGCCTTGCCGTCCCATTGCAGGATGCACGTGACCTCGGCCGGACCGTCGACCGTGAACCTGTAGCCCTTGGGCGGCTCGCCCTTGGTGAACGTCTCGATGCGTTCACGGCCGGGCGTCAGCAACTGGTAGCTGACTCCGCGACTGCCCCGGGCCAGCCAGAACGCGATGTTGGACAGGTAGCGGCCGAGCCCGGCGCTCTTCTCGAACAGGCCCCGGTACAACTTGGTGAACCCGGCGTCGAGCACGACGCGGTGGCCTTCCCGCTCGTAACAGCCGAGGCAGGATTGGCCGTCGTGGCTCAGCCCCAGCAGGGTCACCCCGGTCGCGGGTGCGATGGTGCAGATGGTGTTGCCCTCGTAGAGGTTGTTGACGCCCTGCGTCAGCTGGTGTTCGACGAACCGGCCCAGGGTGCCGACGGGGCCGGGCACCATCACCCGGTCCCCCGGCTCGTTGCCGGAGAACCGGGTGCCGATCAGCGCTCCGGCAAGCAGGTTGGCGTCGGCGTAGAACGGCTCGTTGTCTGCCCAGATCGCCAGACCGTTGCCGGCGCGCACGTACTTGACGATCATCTGCACCTGCTGGGCGCTCAGCGTCTCCTCGTCGCCGGACACGTACCACAGCTGGGAGTACCTGCTGAGCATGTCCCCGGTCAGCGTGCACCCTCCCGAGTAGGGGCCATGCACCACATCGAACCCGAGTCCCCGCTCGGCCATCAGGGTGCGCATCTCCGCTTCGGCGAACGTGTCGTAGGGGTACAGGCTGCTGTAGAAGAGGATGTTCTCGCCCCGCACCCGGCCCTCATCACCGCCACCCAGGTCGAAGGCGCGTCCCCGCGGGTTGCCGAACTCGTCGAATCCCTCGCGTGACACTCGACCACCTCCCTTCGCGTCGCTTCTGACGGACCGCTCGACGGGCTGTCCGTCAGATCCGGGCGTGACGAAACGCGTATCTCAGGGGAACCGCGGCGACAGTGTCGCCGTGGACCGGTACCTGTGCTCGTCCGCGCATCTCTCGCCCAGCTTCGCCGGGTACGTGCTCGCCGAGCTGATCGAGCCGTCGGTGCGAGCCGCGTCCCCGGCATGCGGCGTCGACCTGGTCGCGCTGGGGCGGCACGCCCGTTCCGCCCGGGCCCGTGTCACTCAACTGCGGCGGTCGATGGCCGCCGCACTGGGCAGCGCCCTGATGATGCTGCTCGTGGCGGTCTCGGTGCGGTCGGCCACTCTGTTGCTCCTCGCACTGATCATCGCCGTGGCCGGCGTCCACCTGGCGGTGTTCTTCGACCGGCTGTCCCTCTACCGCACGCTCGGCGCGATGGTCTCGCCGGTGGCGCAGCTCCGCGATCTGGCGCCGCCACTGCCGGCGCGCGACGAGGACCGCCTGGACGCGCTGAACGCCAGTAATGTCGTCATCTTCGAGGGCGGCAACACGTTCGTGGCGTTGGGCCGACGGCTTCGGGACGGCTGGCAGATGAGCCTCGACGCGACCAAGCCCGCCACCGACTCAAACGGCAACAAGCGCACCGTGCTGCCATTCACGCCGGCCGACCTGCACAAGGCGGTCACCTTGGCGGTCCGCACGGCGGGGGTGCCCGGCGTTGAGGCGCACAACCGGCTCTTCGTGGCGAGTCACTCCGCCGACGCGGTGCCCGGCCTGCTGCCGAACCAGTTCGGCCGCCCCGCCGCCACGGTGCCCTCAAACGCGGTACGGCTCGGCATCGAGAAGCCCCGGCCCGACATCCGCACGTACCTGTGTGTGGAGAAGACGTCGTGGGGCGGCGAACTGGTCGTCAATCTCTACCTACGCGCCGCGATGGTCAGCGGCGACCTGTTCATCGAGTGCCATGCCTTCGTTCTGCTACCGCTACGCGCCGAACTGACCACCATCGACCACATGCCCACCGGCGCCGCAGAGATGATCTTCCGGTCGGCACGTGACGCGCTCGGCGCGACCAGCGCGCCGCGAAGGATGTGGCACGAGGTGAAGTGGGAACGGCGGGCCGCCCGCCGGCGCCGAAAGGACCTCGCCGAGGCACACCGCGCGATCCGCAAGCACCGGCCGGTCAGCCGGGGCGCGGGGCTGAGCATCCGCGCCGCGGCGGCCAACGACGAACGGGTGTTCCTGTTCGCCTACACCGATGAATCCATGCACCTTAACGCCCTACAACGGCGGGTTCTCAACGCCATCGAGGACTTCCTCGATCAGCACGGTGTCGACACGGCCGATTTCCATCAGAAACAGACGAACATCGTCAACAACCACACCTACGAGATCGGTGCGGTCAACGCGCAACACGCGCAGGTCGGCTCGGGCAACGTCCAGAACAACACTCCGCCGCAGAACGATCCGGCCCCTTGGGCCTTGAACTAGGAATCCTGGGAGTCATGCCATGAGTGAGTACCGCATCGGCTCGGTCAACGCGACCAACATTCAGATGGGCGACCACAACACCCAGACCAACACGACGGTGAGCACGGACGACGAACTGACCAAGCTGGCCGCCACCATCGACCAGCACGCCGCGTTGCTGCCCGACCCCGCTGCCGCCCACCGCGCTCTGGAAGCGCTGCGTGTCGCGTGCACAGCCCGTCCGCATGACCAGAACCGCCTCACGCGCGCCGCCGTCGCCCTGTGCGCGACGACAGCTGCCGCTCCCCCGCTCAGGGACGAGGTCACGCGGCTGGTCAATCGGATCACGCAATGACGCCGATCCTGTCCGAGGACAGCCTCAAGCGCGTCGCCGAGGCGGACGACCTGCTCGCCGGCGCCCTCGCCCGAATTTCCCATGCCGAGCGGATGAGTCACGCGCCCACCGTCGGGGTGGTGAAGGTGCTCTTCAGCAGGGTACGCAAGATGCAGGCGACCGCACCGAACGACGCGGACGACGGCTGGGCGGCGCTGCTGGACAAACTCGAGCCGCAACTCGACCTCTGCACAGCCGCGGCCACGGTCAAGGACCTGACCTACCGATTCACTGTTCTCGACGAACGGATAGGCCGCCTTCTCGATGACATTGCCGCACTGGCGGTGGTGATCGAACCGCACTGCGCAGAGCAGGAACGTCTGATCCGCCTCACCCTGTTGGCCCAGCAGGAGATCCTGACGCTGGCCGGGGCACAGTTCGACCGCAAGTTGAAGCGCGTTGACGACGCCCTGGCTCGGCATCGAAACACCGACGAGATCCGCACCGCCGAGTTTCGCCGATCACTACGCGAACTCCAGACCGACCTCGAGAAATTGACGACACAGCAGATCGACGCGCACGACGCCCGGGTGAAGCGCTGGGATGACGAGTTCGCCGCGTTGGCCAGCCGATTGAAGGACGCCACCGAGGTCGCGCAGGTTGAGCGGATCACCAGCTTCTACGAGCCCGCGGAACGTCAGGAACGCATCCGCGTCAACATGTACGCGACGTTGTGTATCGCGTTCATCGTCGTGGCAATCGGGGCTGCCGCCTTCGGCTTCTTCGGTCATCTGACCACCCGGAGCATCACCGGCATCGCCGGCTCCGCCACACTTTTCGCTCTGCTGTCGAGCGCCGCGGCCGTCATGCGGCGGGAGCTTCGCGTGCACCGCGCGCGGCTCTGGGAGGTTGAGAACGACCACCGCCGCTTGGTGGCATCCGTCTTGTTCTATCCCGAGATGACGGACGAACAGCGCGAGCGAATCATCGAGGAACTGGTCAACGGCCGCTCCCGTCCGGGAACGCCGTCAACGCACGTCCCGAAGCCGCAGCAAGAACCCGTTCCCGAAACAAGTAAAGGAGAACTGACATGACCGAGAACGGCGTCCTGCTCCCGTTCTATCTGGTGATAGACGTCAGTTATTCGATGGCCGGCGCCAAGCTCGACATGGCCAACAACATCCTGCCGGAGGTCGCTGACGCACTGGCGAAGAACCCGATCCTGAACGACAAGGTGCGCTTCGGGATGATCGATTTCTCGGACGACGCCCGCGTGGTGCTGCCGCTGTGTGACGTGTCGACGGCCACGCAGTTGCCGGGCCTGTCGGTGCGGGGTGGCACGTCGTACGGTGCGGCGTTCAAGCTGCTGCGCAAGCAGTTGGAGAGCGACGTCGCGCAACTGAAAGCCGACGGCTACAAGGTGCACCGACCGGCAGTGTTCTTCCTCAGCGACGGCGAGCCTGGTGACGACTGGAAGAGTGACTTCGAGGCGTTGACGGAGTGGGACTCGTCCACCGGCAAGGGGTTCCGGTACCACCCGGTCGTCGTGCCGTGCGGTGTCGAGACGGCCGACCGCGACGTCATGCGGGAACTGGTCCATCCATTGACCAAGTCGAAGCTGTACATGATGAAGGCCGGCGGTGACGCGGCAGCCGCGATCAAGGCGATGGCCGAGGTACTGATCTCCTCGGTTCTCGCGTCAGGGCAGAGCGCGATCCAGGGCAACTCCGGCTTCATCCTGCCCAGCGCCGATCAGGTGTCCTCGGACCTCGACGTCGAAGACGACTGGCTCAACTGATGTCTCAACAGCACTCCATCCCGGATGGGCAGCAGGATGCGGTCGCCGTCGCCGAGGCGTTCGGCTCGACGGACAACCCTTGGCACGATCCTCCCCTCGCCAGGACCACGGCCTCGCCACGACCGGCGCCCGGCCCCGGTCATGGTCGGGCGGCGGCCGCGCCGCAGGGGGCCGCGGCATCGGCGGCGGACGACCTGGGCCAGGACGGCCGCTGGTCCATCGGCAATGCGGGGCGGGCGTTCACCGAGGTCGAGCCGGTCCTTGGCCAGGCTGCCGAAGGTCCCGACACGATGGCCGACGGCGGTACGGTCGGCGCGGTGCACCTGCTCGCGGCGAGCGTTCGCGGTTTGTCACATCGGCAGAATGGCGGGCCGCGACAGGACTCCTACGGCTTCGCGGTGACCCAGAACGGGCGGTGGCTCATCGCGGTGGTCGCCGACGGCGTATCGGCCGGCCGGCTGTCGCATCGGGCGGCGCAACTGGTGGCCCGCCATGCTCCGGCCCGGGTACTCGAGGAACTCGAAGAGGTCGACCACGGTGTACGCGTCGACTGGTACCGGGTCTTCACATGGCTGGCGACACGGATCGTCACCGTCGGGCAGAAGATGCTCGCCGACGAGGGCACCGTCAATCCGACGCCGAAAGATGTCTGTGACGCCATGGCGACGACGGCGACGATCGCCGTCGTGGAGATCTCGCCGGCGCCGGACCAGGACCGGTATATGACGTACGCCTGGATGGGTGATTCGCCGATATGGCGTATCGACCCCGCGAACAACTGGCATTGCATGACCGAGGTCAAGAACGCCGGCCAGGAGGTCGCCAAGTCGTCGGTGCACGCGCTGCCACGGCTGCCGGACGACCCGGCCAAGCTGCCGCAGGGCTGTGGGTCCATTCCCGGGGATGCCAGGTTGCTGTTGATGAGTGACGGGGTCGGCGACCCGCTCGGCCCGGCCGACGGGGAGGTCGCCGAGGCGCTGGCACAGGCGTGGCGAACGCCGCCGAGCGTGTTCCGCTTCGCCGAGCAGGTGGCCTTCGGCCGCAAGAGTTACGACGACGACCGGACGGTGGTCGCGATCTGGCCGCGGACGTAGTCGTGACCGGCGGCGACTACGACCAGGTGACTGTCGACGAGGGCCGGCTGGGCCGTCGTGACCGACTCAACAGCGGCGCCAACGGGGCGATCTGGCGACTGACCGGTTTCCAGCTCGCCAGCGCCCCGGGCCCGCTGGTCTACAAGCAGTACCAGGGTCAGGCCGCGGTGGGTGTGTCGCTGGCCGGCCTCGCCTCCATCGTGCAGGCCCGGCTGCGGCTGACGCCGCGGCAGCTGACCGTTTTCGACGAACTGACGGTATGGCCGCTGCGGGTCGTGGTCGACAGGTCGGGTACGCCGCTCGGCGTGCTCATGCGGCTGATCGACAGTGACTTCATGGAGAACATGCGGCTGCCGTCGGGCCGGCGGGCGATGGTTCCCAGGGAGGTCCAGCACCTCATCTTCGACCCGGCTGTGGCCCGGCGAAACAGTGTCGACGTGCCGGCTGACCGTGACCTCGCCGCGCGGTTCACCGTGTGCGAGCGCATGGCGCTGGCCATGTCACTCATGCACGGAGCCAACCTGGTCTACGGCGACCTGTCGTCCCGCAATGTGCTCTACCGGTTGCGTCCGAAGCCGTCGGTGCTGCTGGTGGACTGCGACGCGGCGCGGGTCAAGGGCAGCGCGGCGGTGAACAAGCAACAGAACAGTCCCGACTGGGACGCCCCGGAAGGCGGTCAACAGACGCAGGCGAGTGACCGGTACAAGCTGGCGCTTTTCGTGCTTCGCTGCCTGCTGCCCGGCCGCAACGCCTCGCTGAACCGTGACCCGGCGAGCGCGGCCGCCGTCCTGAAGCCGGAGGGCCGGCGGCTGATGCGAATGGCGTTGACCGGTCCGCCGAGCGACCGGCCGTTGGCCCGGGAGTGGCTGTCGTACCTGCGGCAGGAGATCGGCCTGCAGCCGCTGCCGTCCCGCCAAAGTACGGGCGTCGTCAAGCCGAAAGATGGCGGGCAGCGCATCCCGGTCCAGAACACCCCCGGTTGGCTGAAGGGTGACGACGGTGTCTGGGTCCGCACCTGAACAGGTCTGCACGTTCTGCGGTGACAACGTCGGCCGCCAGTGGCTGATCAACGCTCTTGGCGAGGTCTTCTGCGTCAGCCACGAGTCGGCGCCGAGGTGCCGTACCTGCGGCTCCCCGGCCGCAGCGTCAGGGTCGGAGCGCTACTGCCCCGGCTGCGCCGCGACCAGGGTCCTCGACCAGGGCCGGGTGCGCGAGGTGCTGCCGGCTATCCGCGATGGCCTGCACGGCCTCGGCATCCGACTGTCCACCCCTGTCCAGGTCGAGCTGGTATCCCGGGATGTCATGCGGGACCTCGCCGGCCCCTGGGACACGTCCGGACTCACGATCAGCTCAGGCGATCGGGTCCTGCGCCTCACCGTCGTCGCCGGCCTGCCGCTGATGTGGTTCGGCGCCGCGGTCTGCCACGAGGCGATGCACGCCTGGCTGGCCCAGCATCGCTTTCCCGACAACCTGGCCTCGCCACTCTGCGAAGGACTGTGCCAGTTGACCGCGTTCTCCTGGCTGCGCCGGCAGGACGACCCACGGGCGGCACTGGTCCGTCAGTCCATGGAGACCGACCCTGACCCGGATTACGGCGCTGGGTTTCGCACCGTGCGCGACGCGGTCGCCCGCCACGGCCTCACGACGGTGCTGAGCACCATGCGCCACCACGGCCGGCTGCCATGACCGCAGCAACCGCAGGCACCACGGCCCGACCGCCGTCATCGCTCCGCATCACACTTATCGCGCCACCGATCCCGTCAGGGTGGTCGTGAGGCCGAACCATGGTGCCGCGTCCCTGCCCCGGCCCGCGTCCCTCGTGTCCGTCAGAGGACAGGTGAAGCAGGAGGGATGCGATGCGCATGTGGTTGACCCGGGCGTCCGACGCAGACCCCGCGCTCCAGGGCGTTTGCCCCGACCAACACACCCGATACGACGTGATGATCGCCGCGGTCATCACCTCGGCGTCGACTGCCGCGCCGGTCCGCGTGGAGGTGCCATGAGCGAGGAATCCGCCGCCGCGGACGTTCAGAGTGACCAGCAGCTCTCTGACGCGCTCGCGCGCGGTCTGCAGGCAGACGTGGGAGACGATACCGCCGAGTCGTACGGCGAGCCGGGCGTGATGACCGCCAGCAACCGGATCGGCGAAATCAAAGCCGACCGGGATGCCATCATCGGCGACAAGATCAACAATCACCATACGTACTACCTCAGCGGCGGGTCGCGTGAGCGGGAGCCGGCACCCCTGACGGTCAGGCGGCCGACGCTGGAGGAGGTGCGGCACGCGTTCGTGCCGCCGGGCGGCTTCGAACAGGTGTCGATGAAGCAGCGCCTGCTGATCCTGCGGGTGGCCGGCAGCCGGGGCGGCGGCACCGCGGCGATCCGTCTGCTGCTCGACAACCAGATCACCGTTGTCAAGGAGCTGGCGCCCGACGCGGCGCTGCGGCGGATCTCGGGCGACAAGTTAGAGACCGGCGCCGGTTACCTCCTGCGCAACGCGACCCGCGCGACCGTCGAGGAGCTGACGGAGTTCGAGGTCACCCGGCTGTGTGAGGAACTCGCGAACCGCGGGAGCCGGATGGTCCTCACGGTCGATCCGGCGCTACGCATCCCGGCCGGGCTGCTGGAACAGGAATACACCGCCGTACTGGCCGATCCGCCCACGGCGGTGGCCGTACTCACCGCTCACCTGCGTCACCGGCTGCGTCTCCATCAGTCCGGCGCGCAACGCACCGAGGAGATCGTCGGGCACGAGGCGGTCGTCCGAATGGTCGCGGAGTGGGCCGACCGGGATGATCGTGCCGCCCGCGCGGCCGCGTTCGCCCGGGTGCTCGCCGACGCCGAGCAGGCGGGCGACTTCGACCTTGACCGCATCCGCGACCGGCTCAAGCGCGTCGCCGATGCCAGCTTCGAGGCCTGGTTCGACGACCTGGACTACGGCGACCGGTGCTTCGCGATCTCGCTGGCGACGCTGCCCGGTTTCTCGTACGAGATCGTCTCCGACGCGGCGGTCGACCTGGAACGGACCTTGACGCCGCCGGTACCGGAGGCGCAGCGCGAGGCATCGCCCGATCCGTTCCACACCCGGCGCTCCAAGCGCCTGGACGCCGTGCTCGCACGGGTGAGCAACCGTCCCGTGTCGACCCGGTACGGCGTCACTCCGATGGAGGTCGTGACCTTCATCGACCAGAGCTTGTCGGACAGCATCCTGAAGCGGGTCTGGACCGAGTATCCGCAGACGCGAGAGGCCCTGCTGCAGTGGCTGCGCATGCTCGCCCGACATCCGGTGGCCCCGGCCCGGCGGGGTGCCGCGCGGGCGGTCGGCGTCTTCGCGGTGCAGGCGTTCGACTACGTGCGCCGGTACGTCATCCTGCCCTGGGCGTTGAGCACGAACGTCCTGGACCGGCAGGCCGCGGCACTCGCGTTGATGGCACCGGCCTGCGACCCCGCCGTCAGCAACGCGACACGGCTGATGGTCTATGAATGGCATCTTGATGTGTCCGAGGCGCCGCTGCGCAACACGGCCGCGCGCGCGTACGGCTCGTTCGGCCTCGCCGTCCTCGACGAGGCACTCGACGCGTTCGCGCACCTGGTCGCCGGGAACGCCGATCACGCGCAGGTGGTGGCGAGTAGCATCGCCTCGCTGATCGTTCAGGCTGACGAAGTATCGGCCGTGACGATTCTGCGTCAGCTGCGGTACTGGATGACGAATCCGGCGCTCGATCCGCCGGATGGATCGTCGCGTGCGCGTCGCGACAGCACACCGCAGGAACGCGCCAACGACCAGCGCTTCCGCCTGTTCGCCGCATACTTCGCGTTCCTCAGCGTCGCCATTGACGTCAGGCTGGTGAACCCGGTCGACGATCGGCCCGACGCGACGGCGTGGCCGGGCCTGCTGTGGCTGGCCGAACAGCACGCCGAGATCGCCGACGTGGTCGGAGGGCTCTGGAAGACGGCGCTCGTGCACCCGATCTCGCACACCAACGCGATAAACGTCCTCGAGGCCTGGGCTGAGGCCGTCGACCCGGACAGTCGCGGGCGGCAGGCGTTGGCCTGCCTGCTCGCATCGGCAACGCGGGACGACACCCGGGCCCGCACCGTGGTGCACCAGCAGGCCCGCGGGTGGCGCGCCGGCCACGATGCCATCGCTCCCAGGACGGGCGAGGCAGTGCTCGCGGCGCTGTCCGACAAGCCCCAACGCGACGAAAGGTAGCCCTGTGGGACTCATTCTCTCCAAGACGCCGTTGCAGCGCTTCACGTTCGGCAGCCGGATCCCCACCCACGCCGGGGTGCAGGTGGTTGTCGAGACCTCCGGCGGACGGTTCGAGGCGATCACCGGGCAGCGCACCGTGGGCGAGCGCATGTTCGCCCCGCACACGACTCAGTACGAGATCGACATGACGACGAAGATCACGCCCGTCGACATGCCCGTCAAGACGCACGACGAGAAGTACAGTTTCCAGCTTCACCTGGAGATCCGGTGGCAGGTGCGCAACGCCGCGGAGGTCGCGCGGCTGGGCCTTGACGACGGGGCGGGCCTCATCGTCGCGGTCGTGCGCGACCGCATCAAGGAACTCGGCCGCCAGTTCCGCATCGACCAGACCCTCGACTTCGAGCAGTGCATCCGGCAGGTATTGACCCGCCAGGACGCCCGCGACGTCCGGAACTGCCTGTGGATCGAGTCAGTCTCTCCCGAGGTGAGCCTCGACGGCGCCGGACGCGCCCAACTGGAGAAGATCCGCGATGTCGAGGGCCGCACGGAAGTGCTGAACGCACAGCACCGCCACGACACCACACAGCAGCGCTACGACGACGAACTCGCTCAGATGAAGGCCGCGCAGGAGCTCGAGCGCACCAGGCTGAAGAACCAGTTCGAACGAGAAGCCAAGCGTCTGGAGGAAGAGTTCGAGCGGCGCCAGCAGATCGAGCGCGAGGAGCGCGAGGAACGCCGGCGCCGTGAGGAGCAGAGCTGGCAGGCGCGATTCGATCAGCAGCAGGCCGAGTGGAAGGCCGAGTTCGAGTGGCGGGAGCGGGAAAGGCAGCTCGCCATGGAGCGCGAGCAGGCCCAGCTCGAGGATGCGCGGGAACGTGAGCGCACGACGCTGTTCATGGACGCCATCCAGCGCGGCGACGCGGCCGTGCTCGCCCTGCACCTCGGCCGGCATCCGGACGACACCAAGGAGATCGTCCAGATGATCATCAACAACAAGGCCCTCGCCGAGGAACGTCAGGCGAAGATCCTCGCCGACATGATCGAGAAGAATCTCATCATCGGCGCAGACCTGGAGGGCGTGAGCCAGGACCTGATCCGGGTGGTGGCCGGCATGATGTCCCGTCCCAACACCGGCGTCTTCTCCCTCAACACCACCGTCGAGGTCGGCATGGACGCGATCAGCGCCAAGCAGAACGCCGAAGTGACCGACGCGACCGACGCGGCAGAGCCCGACGATGTTTGAGCACGGGCTCGACGCCGCCCACTGGCTGGTGTCCTGGATTCCGTCCGCACGCTGGCGGGACGTCATCGCCCTCCCGCTGCTCATCGCGTTGCTGCTGATCGCCTTCGGCGTGCTGATACGGCTTCTCCCCGTCGTCGACCGCATCCTGCGACTGCTCGGCGGCGGCCTCGCGACCGTGGCCGGGCTGCTGCTCCTGCTGCCGGAGTACCTGACGACAATGCTCCTGCGGCGGGCCGGCCGCAGCCCGTGGGGACTTGCCTTCGCGTACGGCGACGCGGTGGAACACACTGTGCTCGCAGGCCGCCGGCTCAGCGCTGCCGGGCTCGCCGGCTTCTTCGAGGACAGAAGCACCCGCAGATGGCTGATGCTGGCCGCGCTGCTCGTCACCGTCCTATGGGGCAACTTCACCAGTTGCCCGGCCACGACCGACACCTGCACCCGTCCGATCACCGTCTGGTGGCAGCAGACGTCCACGGTGTTCAGCGACCGCACGCCAGATGAAGCACCACCCCGCAAGCCAGCCAAGCCCACCCCCACGAAAAAGCCGGCGAAGAAGGACAGCTGAACCGAGCACGGCCGACGATCGACGCCGGCCCGGTCAGGACGGGACCCAGAGGCCGTTGGGGTGCTTGGTCCAGCCGGTCGGGCGCCGCCCCTGCCGGCCGGATGGGCGGAGGACGGGCGATCGTTCGAACAACGGCGGCTGGCCGGTGCGGTCGCGGAGGTACGAGGACCACTCGCGGGCTGTGGGGCGGTCCGGTGGCGGCGCGGTGAGAGCGGTCTGCATGAGATAACGGCCGCGTGCGTCGAGAACGGACGCGGCGGCGGCCGGGTCGCGGTTGGTGGAGGAACCGCGGCCTGGCGTCAGGCAGCGCAGAATGAAGAGCGCGACTTTGTACCGGTCACTGTATTGGCTTTGCGGGCCGGGCTCCGGCGCGTCCCAGTCCGGGCTGTTCTGCTGGGTGACGACGGCGCCACTGCCCCGCACCCGGATCGCGTCGCAGTCCACGAGCATGATCGCCGGCATGGGATGCAGGCGGTAGAGGATGTTGCGAAGGGAGACGTCGCCGTAGACGAGGCCGGCATCGTGAATGATCATCATGGCGTAGGCCAGGTGCGCGCAGATGAGCAGGCGAGAATGCAGGTCCCGGTCGGCGGGGACGTCGACGCCGGTACGGCGGGCGGCCTCCGCGGCGAAGATCAGGTGCTGGGCCTCGCGGGGCCCGCGTCCGGCGCTGCCCGATGGCAGCACGAAGTCCGTGAAGAAACTGTCGTCGATGAGGTGCATGAGCACGCCGACAGGGGCGTTCCCGGAACCGACGACCGCGCACAGCGGCCACGCGGCGAGCTGGTCGAGCACCTCGCGGCGGTCTGGCGGAAGCTGGAGCCGCTTGTTGACGACGGTCTGCAGGCCGGGCAGGGTGGTGGCGAGCGCGGCACCCTGAAACTGTTTGAAGACGAGTGGGCGGGGGTCGCCGGGCAGCCGGTACTGATCGAGTTTCCACACAATGCCGTTGGCGCCGGCGGCGAGTCGGGTCCGAGTCCCGAGCTGGCCTTCCGCCACGATCAGTTGAGGTCCCTCGGACGCCGGGGCGGCCGCCATCATGGCCGCAATCGCAGCTTCGAACGTTCCCCCGGGCCGGCGACGTAGCGGGCGGCGCACTCCCGGACCGGTGGCACGTTGACGTCGCACCATGCGTTGGCGCCGTCGGCGTCGGCGAACCGCTGCGGCACGATACTCATCCAGGTCGTTTCTCCGGCGCACGGTCCCGAAGTGGCCTGGTTTCTCGGTATGCCGGCCTGGGTGGGCAGCAGCGTCACCGCGCCGAACCGGTTGTGCAGGCTGATGTGGAACGCCACGATCTGTTGCAGCGTGACGTGTACGGTCTCGTCGACACCGTCGGCGACCCAGTCCGGGCCGATGTCGACACTGATGCCGACGCACTTGCTCGACACCTGCGGCACCCACGTGCCGACCAGGCCGGCGACCTGGGATGCGGACTCGTTCATCTCCAGGTGCAGCTCGTCCATGGCCTGCTGGTCGGTCAAGGTGAGAGCCTGCTCCGGGGTGACCGGCCGGTCGGAGGCCGCCGCCGTCGGTGCTGGTGGTGGTGGAGCCGGCACGGTCGTCGCGATCGCGACCGACGGGATCGGCGACCGGCTCGCCAGCGTCGCTGTCTCGGCCGGTGGCCCCGCAACGGTCGCCGCCTCAGGCCGATCGTCGGACGCCCGCCGGAGGCCGATCCCGATGCCAAGGCCGATGAGCAGCACCAGCACGACGGCGCCGATCGTGGCGAGCCGCCGGGCTCCCTTCCTGGACGCGGCGCCCGCCGGAACAAGGACAGTCGACGCAGCCCCCGTGACCGGGGGCGCCGGTTGCGCCGACGCCGGCCGCACCAACTCCAGTACCGGCAGCTCCGGCGTTGGGTGCTCCGGCGGTGGGTGCTCCGCAACCGCCGCCGGCATCGGCAACGTCGCGGGCGGCGGAACATACGCCGCCCGCTCGATCGGCTGGTCCACCCGCGCCGGCACCGGCTCGCTCACCTCCCCACCCCCTTTCACAGGAGGTATGCGTGATGCCGCAGTTCTCGCTCGAGGGCTGCGGCTGCGGCCTCCTCACCCTCTGGCTCGCAGTTCTCCAAGGCGTTCACGAGCAGCTCGAGACGTTGCCGGTCGGCGTCAGCGACGAACGGCATCACCTTGTCCCGGGCGTTCTTCAGCGCGGCACGCGAGGTGGACGACAGGGTTGACGGCGACTCTTCCAGCGTGGTGCCGCCTCCCCCACCGGGGCGGTCCATGAGGCCGTCGACCCGGCGGCGCATGCCGGGCAGCTGGGAGCGGTCCTGCCCCGCGCCGAACGCCAGCTCCTCGTCCATGATGACGGCGCTGGTCCGCTGGTCCTTGACCAGCACATGCAGGATGCCGTCGACGTCGTACTCGTAGGTGATGTCGAAGGCTGCGTCGGCTTTGAGGCGCTTGTCAGGCAGCTTGATCGACCACTGCTTCAGCACGACATTGTCCTCGTGCGTGATCGGCTTGGCCGGATCGCCCTCGATCACCTCAATGTTGACCTCCTCCTGGAAGTCGACCGCAGGCGTGTACGAGTCGGTCGCGCTGGCCGGGTACTTGGTGTTACGGCGGATGAGGACCGAGAACTCGCCGTCCTTCGGGGAGGTGTCGTTGTGGACGATGGTGCCGAGCGCGTGCTCGGTGCCGACGTGGAAGTCGAGGTCGGTGATGGTGCCACGGAGAATGCCGGCGGCGATCGCGGCGCCTTCGCCGATGGCGGTCATGGGGTCGACGCCGTCGCTGATGCCCGTACCGACGATCTCGGCGACGAACTTCTGGATGACCGGCATCTTCGAGCTGCCGCCGACCATGACGAGGTGGTCGATGCGTCCCGGGCTTTCCCGCAGGCAGATGTCCACGGGCTCTCTGGTGCGCTGGATCAGCGGCCGGACCGCCTCCTCGAACTGCGCCCGGGTCACCTCGAACATGCCCCGTCCGTCGGGCAGCGGCACCTGCGTGACCGTGGCCGACGACAGATTGATCTTGGCTAGCTCGAGGTTGAGCCGGAAGCGGTTGCGGTCTTCTTCCGTCCAGCTGTCGTGGCCGGGGATGCGCGGCAGGACGGAGGCGAGAAACGCGGTGTCGATGTCCAGGCCGCCGAGGCGCTGGATGCCCTTCGAGGACTGCTCGATGAAGGTACCCTCGAAGGACTGCAGGACGGTGACATCCAGCGTGCCGCCGCCCCAGTCGAAGACGAGGATGCGCTGGTTCTGACGGATGGCGCGGGCATGCGCCATCGCCGCCGCTGTCGGCTCGTTGATCAGAGCCATGACCTCGATACCGGCCAGTCCCGCGGAGAGCTTCGTGCGGTACCGGGCGAGGCCCCGGCTGTTGGCCGGGATGGTCACCACGGCCTGGTCCAGCCGGCTGGTGAAGCCCGCCCCTGCGGCCTTCGCCTGAATGTGGCGGAAGAAGATGGCCGCGGCCTCCTCGACCTTGAGCTGTTCGTTGCCGATCGTCACCGTGTCGTCTGTGGCGAAGAGACGTTTGACCGCCTCAAGGCGGCCACTGCCGAGCCGCTTCGCCTCCCAGCCGAAGACCGGCGGACGGCCGTCGACAATGCCGATGACCGACGGCAGCACGCGATCGAAGCCGGCTTGGTGCCAGTCGGCCGGCGGCGTGTCCAACTGCACCGCCTCAACGGTCTTCGCGGTCGCACGGGCCAGCACGCTGTTCGTCGTGCCGAAGTCGATGCCGTACGCGTCGTTCGAGCTGGTCATGCCACACCACCTTGCGGCGCGCCCTCAGTCACGGCCGGTGTGGTGTCACGGTGCCGGGCACGGTCGTCAGCGGGTTCGGGCTGAACGTCAGGTGTGGGTGACACGTCGGCGACCGGCGATCGGCGCGCCCGGCCGAGCCGGATCACCCGGCCGGTCATGATGTCCACGTAGGCGGGTTCCAGGACCTCGTACGCGCCGCCATGATCGGCGACGAGCTCGAACAACGTGTCGCGTCGCGGGTGCCGCGGGTCGTCGACCCGCAGCAGTGCCGCCTGCTCGAACCATGCGTCGACGAGCTTTGCCAGCTGGTCGGCTCCGGCGCCGGCGTTGAGCGCCACGTCGAGCTGCACGAGCTGCGACAGGTGGTTGAGACGGTCGGAGACCGCGTTCACCACCTGCTTACGCAGTCCGTCGTAGGCTTCGGCGGCGGCCGCTGACGACGGCTCCCGCACAATGATCACCGTCTCCATCTTCTCGACGCGGCGGTCCAGCAGGTCGAGCGCCTTACTGATCGCGGCGAGCTGTTCGATGATCTCTTTCCTGCGGCTGAACAAGACAGTCCTCCTGCGGTCGGGTTGTGCAGTCATGGCGCGGGTGCGTGGATCTGCGACGCGCGCAGCAGCACCAGGTAGCGGAGGTACTCGATTGCGGCGGCCCGCCGCAGCGCGTCGAGCGCCGCGTCACCAGGGCCGTACCGGCGCGGCAGGGTCTCTGCCGGCGGGGCCAGCACGCCGTTGCCGGTCACGGTGAAGGCATCGGGATCGGCGGGGATGCGATAGATCTCCATCGCCGCTTCGGGATGGCTGATGCCCTCGTCGACCTGGTTGAGCGCCCAGGTGAGGTCGAGCATCTGGGGTCGGCCGGCCGGGCCCAGCCGGCGCAGGGCGCGGGCTTTGCGCGCGAAGGCGACGTTGGCATCCTCGCGGGAGGACCCGAACGGAATGCCGAGGATGATGTACGGATTGCGATAGGTCACGGCATCCCTCACAGCATCGATCGCAGTCGGGCGGTCTCGGTCGCCCATTCGTTGGCACGTGCGGCGACCAGGTCGCGCTGCTCGACGAGCGGTTCGTCGAGCGTGAAGTCCCGCAGGGCGTTGAGGTACGCGCGGCACCGCACGATGTACCGCTCGAACTCGTCCAGGGCCCGACGCTCCAACTGCACGATCGCGTACCGGTTCTGGTGATCCCAGCGCTCGCGTTGTACGAGCTGGTCCCACTGCTCGGCGAATGCCTGCCAGGCGCGTTCGGCACTGATCGCGAACGCCAGCATGGCCATGCAGACGCATCGGGCGGTCTCACCGGCGACGTAGGTCCGCTCCGCGTCGGTGAGTTCACCCTGGCGCGCCCGAAACCTGCGGGCACGCTCGAAGATGAGCTGTTGCTCGGCGTGTTCGGCGATCTCGTTGCCGTCGTCGCTGATCCGGAAGCACACGTGTGCCCCGGCCTGGATGCCCAGGACGAGTTCCTCCTTCAGGGTCAGCACCCCGCCGTCGATGAGGACGTCGATCGTGCCGGCCACCCCCGCGGCCTTACCGAACTCGGTGTGCACCACCTCCATGAGGAGGCCGGCGATCCAGGTGCGCTCACGCTCCAGCCAGGGCGGGTGGGGTGTCGCCTTCCACAGGTTCGCCAAGACGCGAGCGACGTCCTCGATCTGGTCGTCGTAGCCGTCGGTGATCATCCGGGCCTTGGTGATGAAGTACCGCAGGGCGTCCTGTTGGGTGGCTTCGTGCGGTCGCAGAGTGCCCTTGGCGAGCCAGTCATGATCGTGGGCAGCCAGTACGTTCAGGATCGTCGCGTAGAAGTCGTCGTCGGCCTGCGGCTGGGCGAGTGCCTCGCGCACCAGCAGGGCGAGCGGCTCGGGATAGTCCGGCACCGTGTCGTCGGCCAGCCAGAGGCTGACGGCACGCGAGACGGCGCCCTGCCGCACGCGCGGATCGGTGGCCAGGCGCATCGCCTGGGTCAGGTACGGCAGCGCGGGCAGGCAGCCCTGCTCGGCGGCGACCAGCGCGGCGTTGACGACGAGGCCGTTGGTGAACTGCCCGGAGAGAGCCTCGTTCAGGACGCGCAGCGCCTCGCCGGCGGAGCCCTGCTGCCACTCGGCGTACGCGACCATGTTCTGCGCCTCATCGCTGACTCGTTCCAGGCGCGTGGTGTGGACGAGCCGTCGGCCGGCGGCGATCACCTCGCCCCACCGGGCTTCGAAGACCAGCCGCTGAAGCTGACACAGGTCGATCCAGGCGCCGAGCTCCGGATACTTCGCCCGCTGCTCGGCGCCGATCACAAGATCACCCCGGAGGGCCGGATCCCTCAGCAGTGGCCAGCACGACGCGTCGGCAGCGATCTCGTCAGGAATCTCGCCGGGCTCCTCGCGCAACCTCTCCACGAGTTGCAGCACCGCGCGGGCATCCGGCCGCAGCGCGTCCGGGTCCGTGATGTGCCCGGTGCGGACGAACTCGCGAAGAGCACGGTAATGGCGCGCGTCGGGGTCGTCGGCGGGCAGCTCCCGCAGGGTCGCGTCGTCGCCGGCCAGGAAGGCGCGGCGGGCACGTTCGGCGGTGAACCCGATCGCCTGTAGCTCCTCGACGCTGGCGCTACCCGGTTCGGTGCGTGCGCGTACGTAGGCGGTGAGCGATGCCGGCAGCGGCCCGCCGCCGGCCGGTAGCCGGGTCAGCGCCCCGCGGTCGATCAGCTCGTCGAGCAGTTCGGCGGGCAGTGCGGCCAGAAATGGCACGGCCGCGTTGAGCGACATGCCGGCCATGCCGGCCAGGTACGCGTCGAGGGAACGCAACGCGGGCACCGGTATCGGCGGGAGGGCCGGTAGTCGCTGCGACCCGCTGATGGCCGACGGCACCGCGGTCAGCGTGCCGGCGGCCATGGCGCCGGCACGCTCCACCAGACCGGCGAACGACTGGGTCAACTCGATCGTGTTCGCCGCCGGCGCGTTACGCAGCGCCGCGTGGAGAGCCTCGGCGTCCGTCGAGGTCGCGACGAAAGGCCTGAGCAGGACGCAGGCCCGCTGCGCCAGCGCGGGATCGGCCTGCAGCGGTGCCGCCAGCCGGGCGAGCAGGAGGACGCGTGCCGCGTAACCGTCAGGCGGCAGCGACTCCAGACAGCTGACCAGGGTATGCAGGTCACCGGCCGCCGCCGCGTGCCACGAGCGGTACCAGGTGAGCTCCGACGCGGACAGCTGCAGTTCGGCCGCCCTGGTGCCGAGCCCGAGCGCGATGAGGTCGAGGGCCGCGGCCCGCCGCGCACCAAGACTCGAGCTGGCCCAGGTCATCGCCGCCGCGTCGACCGTATCGACCGCCCAGCCGCCCTTGACGGCACCGCTCTGCCGGGCCAGGCTCACCGCCCAGAGCCGACCGGCCGCTCCGAACACCGGCGGCGACGGCACGATGACCTGAGGAAACGCGTCGAGTTGTGCCGGCGGCACCAGCGTAACCGTGCCGCCTTTGCCCAGCACGCTCACGGCGTCCGGCCGCTCGTCCACCACGACACCGGTCTTCGGCAGGAGCCGCTTGCCCATGTTGACCACGCGTCCGATGCGCGGTGCGCCTGAGTCCGGCCCGTGCAATGGCGTCTGGCACGCCCTGCAGGAAGCGGTCGTATCCGCCACGGCGACGGTGACACCGCAGGCCCGACACCATGGCGCCGGCGGCTCGCTCGTGCCGGCGGGCGCCGGTCGCTGTTCCGGCCCCCCCACGCCGGGTGTCGGCGCCATCGGTAGTCCGCTGATCACCGTGGTACCCCCTCACGTCCGTCCCGTACGAGGGGTGCTGACGGACAGGAGGATCCGCGGCAGGATGGCGGCACGATGGATGACGACGACCAGGAAGTCTCAGCGGCGCTCGCCGAGGTGCTCAGGATCGACCCCTCGTTCGTGCACGATCCCGAGCGGCTGACGCGCGCTTTGTTGGATCTCCTGCCGTACCAGCCGCGGGCGGTCAGATTGCTCGCTCACGGAGCCGCGCTCGGCGTGCCGACGGTCTCGCGCGAGACGGCGCGGGACCGACTCGTCAGCGAGGGCGGGATGAGGCCGGAGGTCGCCGACTGGGTCGTGACCCACTACTGGGCGGCGATCGCGGGCGAGCCGATCGGGACGTCAACGGAGTCGCCTGGCCAGCCGACCACGGTACGACTTGGGATCTGGCCGGACGGACAGGCGACCACGATCGTCGTCTCGGCGACCGGAGTGTTCGCGACGCACACGGCCCGTACGGCCCGCCCGGGCACGCCGGCCGTGTGGCGGCGAATCGCCACGCCTGCGGCGTCGTCATCCCGTGACGCGACGCTGGTCTTCCGGGCCGGTTCCGCAACCGCGCTCTGGTCGGACACCGACGGCGTGCACGGACGGGATCTCACGCATGGCGAATCACGCCTGCTCGTGCCATGCGAGCAGCCGCGCTATCCCCTGGCCGCACTCGCCGATGACCTGGGGGACCTCGACATCCTGTGGACCACCAGCCGGGACACGTTACGTCACAGTCTGGTCCGCGACGGGCTCCCGACGCACGAGCCGGCCGACGTGCCGTTCCCCCATCGACCCGGCGAGCGGCTCAGGTGCCTGGATGTCGTGCGGCACGGTGAACACCGGGCCTCGCTGGTGATCCTCACCGACCAGGGCCGATTGCTGGTGGCCCGATGGGACCTGAAGCTCGATGACATCTCCAGCTGGGTGGAGATCCCATCGCCGACCGACGTGACAGCGGCGGCGATCGTCAGGCTCGCCGACCGTCCGACGGTCGTGGCCTGCACACCGGTCGGGTATCTGCTGTGCGTCGACGCCCTCGCGGCCCTGGCCGGCGAGATTACGTGGCGCACGATCGACCGGCCGTCGGTTCTGCCAGCGGCCGGACGCACCTACGCGCTCAGCGCCGCCTCGGGCGCTGACACGGCGTGGCTTGCGATGGCCGAGCAGTCCGGCACCTGGCTGGCGCGCCTGGCGCTTCGCGGCGACGTCCCTGTCCTCGGGGCGCCACACCGGTTGCAGCTCTAGTGCCGGCGGTTCGTCACCCGGCGGACAACGGCCGCCAGACCATCGGCTACCCGCCGCGGATCGCCGATATCGAGCAGATGGATGGTGGCCCGCAGTCCACTGAGCGCCAGCACGTCGACGCCGGGCGGGGCCACGATGTGCACCTGCGGCGGGTCACCGGACGTCGTGTCGATCGCGTCGCGCGCGAGCAGGACATCGGCGGGGAGGTCGGTGGGCAGTCCATCGACGACGATCACGATCACCGGGTCGGCGTAGCGCAGCCCGTCGGCCGCGAGCCGCTCGCGATCGGCCGCTGCGGTCTCCGCGACGAGCCGCAGCCCTGCCGCCATCGAACTGAGCCCTCCGGGCTCCAGCCCGGGCAATGAAACAAGATCGGCGACCGCGGTCAGCGGAAGTCGCAGGCTGGCTCCGGTGCCGTACGAGATGATGCAGAGCCGGGCCGCGGGACCACACGTACTGGAAATGGCCTCCACGATCGCCGGCAGCGCGAGGTTGCACCCGGCGTTCACGTCGTGCAGCACGGTTGACCCGGAGGTGTCGACCAGCAGGTACACAAGGGTGTCGCCCGATTGGCGCAAGGCTCCTCCGCGAGCAGGGGGCATCCGAGCGTACACGTCGCAAACAGGGCACCCTCGATTCCCCGTGGAATGGGGGTCCAGGGGCGATCGGCCGGCCGCGCGACCGGGAACCTGTCCGGTCCCGTGCGCCCTATAATGCCCGGGTGGCGGTCGAGGGCACCTCGATGATGGCGGCGATGCTCGGTGCGGTGGAGGACGCGGCGCCGGTGGACGCCGTGGAGGCGGTCACACGGGAGCTGGTGAGCACCCTCGATGCCCGTTCCGCATCGTTTCTGATCGCTGATTTCGGGGGCCGGGCGCTGGTCCGGCTGGCGCAGGCGACGGGCGCCCATGACGTGGGGCACGACGTCCGTCGGCGTGGTGATGAGGTCGCCACGGCGTGCCGTTGGACGGCGGTCCGATGGAACAGACGCTGCGTACGCAGCAGCCGCACGTGTTCGACGGTGGCGGCGTCTTTACGGTGTGGGCGCCGGTCACCGAGCGGGGTGAGGCGATCGGGCTGCTGGAGCTGGTGCTGCCGGTCGAGCCGGACGCCGGGGCGTTGGTGGAGATCGGAAGGATCGCGCATCTGCTCGGGTTCGTGGTGATCGCGAACCGACGGCACACGGATCTGTTCGAGTGGGGTCAGCGCACCACGCCGTTCAACCTGTCAGCGGAGATCCAGCGCCGGCTGCTGCCGGGAGCGTTCACCTGCGAAGCGGGCGCGTTCACCCTGTCGGGGTGGCTGGAGCCCGCGGCGAGCATCGGCGGGGACACGTTCGACTATTCCCTGGCGCGGGATCTGCTGCACTTCAGCGTGACGGACGCGATGGGGCACGGTGTCACGAGCGCGCTGACCGCCACGCTGGGCGTCGGCAGCCTTCGCAACTCGCGCCGCCAGGGACGGAGCCTGGTTGAGCAGGCCGAGGTCGCGAACGCCGCGGTGGCCGAGTACGCCGCCGCCGGTAGCTCGTTCATCACGGCGATCCTCGGCCGGATCGACCTGGCCAGCGGCGTATGCACGTTGATCAACGCCGGGCACCTGCCGCCACTGCTCGTCCGCGACGGTCAGGTGGAGGCGGTGCGGCTGCCGAAGAATTTTCCCCTGGGCCTGTTGTCCGACTCCACATTTGTCAGCGCCGATGTGCAGCTGCGAGCCGGTGACCGGCTGGTGATCGTGACCGACGGGATGACGGAGCGCCAGGCGGCGCAACTGGATCTGCATGCCGAGATGTACCGGGTGGCCGCACTGCATCCACGGGAGGCGACCCGCGCACTGGCCGACGCGGTACTGGCTGTCGCCGGTCCGGTGCTCGCCGACGACGCGACGCTGTTGATCATTGATTGGTACGACGAGCACACGCGGGGACGGCGTAGCTACTCCGGCGCCGACTCGGTCCGGGCCAGCGGCCGCCTGCCCGGCTGACCGCTGTGGCGCTCAGGCGGAGATGTGGGCTTCGGCCTCCGCGACGCTGTCGGTGATGTGGACGAGGCTGTCCACTGAGGTTACCTGCAGGACGTTGAGCACGAGCGGCTGAGCCCCGGCGACGTAGACGCGGCCGCCGTCGCCGGACAACTCCTTGCACAACCACACGATCATGCCGAGCGCGGTGGAGTCGATGAGTCGTACGCCGGTGAGGTCGAGCACGAAAATCCGGGTGCCGTCATTCAGGGCGTGCTCCAGGTGTTGGCGCACCTGCGGGACGCTGCCCAGGTCGAGCACCCCGTCCAGGTGCACGATGAGACATCCGCGGTCCGGCCGGGTTGTGAAAGTCAGGTCCACACAAGCCTCCCACTCGATACGGATGCTCCACCAATTCCGGAGATAACCCTACGGACCGACAGGGTCCGCGGCTCGTTCGCCGCCGGGATCGTGCGGGCGACCGGCAATGCGCAGCAGAACGTACCCGGGCGTGGTATCGAGAAACTCGGCGCTGCCGGACAGGGCGGCAATATGAACTATTTGTCGCATTTACTATTACCTCTAGTGCGAGCATGGGGATGAGGGACTTTGGCCTCCCGGGGTTGGGACATCGGTCGCTGCCGTGCCGTGATGGTGCGGCAGACCCTGGAACCGGTGACGGCAGGAGGCATGGAGCGGCCCGGTAGCGCGACGATGGGGACGAGGTGAGCCGGATGCCTGAAGGAACGGACCGGCGTCGTCAACCATGGCTGCACCGACTCGCCGATGTCGCGGTCCCGGTGCTGTTCTGGGCGTGCACGCTGCTGCTGCTCGCCGGCGTCGCCGCCTTCGCGGCGGGTGCCCGTCCGGTCGCGGTCTGGCTATGGGTGTCGGCGACGCTGCTGGGGTTGCTCTACTCGACTGTCACGCTGGCGGACGCGGTACGACATCGTCGCCCGAGCGTGGACGTGATCGCCTGGTTGGCGCTCGTGGGCGCGCTCGCGGTCGACGAGACGTTCGCGGGTGCGGTCATCGCGGTGATGCTGGCCAGCGGCGTACTGCTGGAGAACCGCGCGGCGGCGCGGGCGCGGCGGGAGTTGAGCCTGCTCGCCGCGCGGGCGCCCCGGGTGGCCCGGCGGGTCACCGCGCAGGGCATGGTCGAGGTCGCTGTCGGCGAGGTGGTCGCGGGCGACACGTTGCTCGTCGGCTCCGGCGAGATCGTCCCGGTGGACGGGCGGCTGCTCGGACCCGCGGTTCTGGACGAGTCCGCGCTGACCGGCGAGGCACGCCCGGTCGAGCGGCGTACGGGCGAAGACGTACGCAGTGGTGTGGTGAACGCCGGCTCGCCGGTGCAGATGCGGGCGACCGCGACGGCGGGCGAGTCGACGTACGCGGGACTCGTTCGGCTGGTCGAGGACGCGCGCGCCGACAATGCGCCGTTCGTACGCGTCGCCGACCGGTTCGCGGTCGCGTTCGTGCCGTTGACGCTCGCGATCGCCGGGGTGGCGTGGCTGATCGCGGGCGACCCGGTACGGGCCGTCGCGGTCCTCGTGGTCGCCACGCCGTGCCCGCTGCTGCTCGCCGCGCCGATCGCGATCATGTCCGGCCTGTCGCGGGCCGCGCGCGTGAGCGTGGTGGTCAAGGGGGGCTCGGCCCTGGAGCGTCTCGCGGCCGGCCGGGCGTTGCTGTTCGACAAGACCGGAACGCTGACGCGGGGCCGGCCCACGCTCGCCGACATCATCACGACCGGCTCAACGGATCCCACCGAGCTGCTGCGCCTCGCGGCCTCTCTCGACCAGTCGTCCGCGCATGTGCTGGCCAGCGCGATCGTGAGCGCCGCCGCGGCCCGTGATCTGCCCCTGAGCATGCCGACGCAGGTCGTCGAGCGGCACGGGTACGGCATCGAGGGCGTGGTCGACGGGCATCGGGTGAGACTCGGCAAGGCGGCCTGGATCGTCGACGGGCCAGCGACCCCCTGGGTGCGCCACGCGCGGCGCCGGGCGGCGATGGACGGGTCGTTGACCGTCTTCGCCTCGGTCAACGACGTACCGGCCGGTGTTCTGCTGTTGGAGGACCCGCTGCGGCCGGAGGCCCCGCGGATGATGCGCGCGTTGCGGGCCGCCGGCATCGACCGGATGGTCCTGCTCACCGGCGACCGGGCCGACGTGGCCGAGATGGTGGGCCGCATCGTCGGCGTCGACGCGGTGCACGCCGAACGCGACCCGGCAGGCAAGCTCGCGGTCGTCCGGGCCGAACAGAAGCAGCGGCCGACAATCATGGTGGGCGACGGCATCAACGACGCGCCGGCGCTGGCCGCGGCCGATGTCGGGGTGGCGCTGGCCGCGCGTGGTGTCACCGCCTCCGCCGAGGCCGCCGACGTCGTACTGACCACCGACCGGGTCGACGCGCTCGCTGACGCGATCATCATTGCCCGCCGCGCCCGCCGGATCGCCGTGCAGGCGGTCGTCGTCGGCATGGGCCTGTCCCTGGTCGCCATGGTGGCGGCGGCGGCCGGCCTGCTGCCGCCCGCCGTCGGCGCGCTGGTGCAGGAGGCGATCGACCTGGCGGCGATCGCGCTGGCCCTTCGGGCACTGCTGCCCACCCGTACTCCCACAGTGGTCCTGCCGTCCGAGGACGTGGCCACGGCCCGCCGGCTCTACGCGCAGCACCAGTCTGTCCGACCGATCGTCGAAGAGGTCCGCACCGTGGCGGACGCGCTCATTCCCGCAGGGGATCTGGGAGCCGTGCGGACGTTGCAGGACCGGCTGGAGACCGATCTTTTGGAACACGAACGCGCCGACGAGGCGGAGCTGCTCCCCATCGTGGCGCGTGCGCTGGGCGGGCCGGAGACGGTCGGCGCGATCAGCCGCACCCACGCGGAGATCGAACATCAGATCACCCGGCTGCGGTACCTGCTCGACCAGATCGGCGACGGCTCGGACCCGGAGGACATCGTCGAGCTGCGTGGGCTGCTCTACGGCCTGTACGCCATCCTGCGGCTGCACAACGCGCAGGAGGAGGAGACCGCGTTCAGCCTCATGCCGGCGATGGCACCCCAGTAGGCCCGGCCAGGCCGACGCCACCAACGCGGCGCGCCACCGATTCGTTCTGGCGAGCGGAACACTTCGCTCGAAAAATGCGGACGTGATCGCCACGGTATGCACCATGGACGCCAGCGATACACACACCCGGCCACGGGTCGACGCGGCCGTCGAGCGCCTGCGCGCGGCCTTACGTGACCGCATCCCCTGTTCGCCGCTCACCGACCTCATCGACCCCGACGACGTCGCCACGGCGTACGCCGTGCAACAGCGACTGACGGACCTGCGCATCTTCGACGGGGCCACGGTGGTCGGACGCAAGATCGGGCTGACGTCCCCCGCCGTCCAGGCCCAGCTCGGCGTCAACCAGCCCGACTTCGGCGTGCTGTTCGACGACATGGCATTCGCGGCGGGCGCCGAGTTGCCCTCCGAGCGGCTCCTGCAACCGAGGGCGGAGGCGGAGGTCGCCTTCGTCCTCGGTGCCGACCTGGTGGACGGCCCGCTGGAGGTGGCCGACGTACGGGCGGCTGTCTCCCACGTTGTCGCGGCGCTGGAGATCGTGGACAGCCGGATCGCGGGATGGGACATCACCTTCGCCGACACCGTCGCCGACAACGCCTCGGCCGGGCTCTACGTGCTCGGTTCCCAGCGCCGCACCCTCGCGGAGGTCGAGCCGGGCAAGGTCGAGATGCGGATGCTCGTCGACGGCGACGTGGTCTCCACCGGCAACGGCGCCGCCTGCCTCGGCGATCCCCTGGAGGCGCTGGCGTGGCTCGCCCGCACCGCCCGGGAGTTCGGCGAGCCGCTCCGCGCCGGCCAGGTGGTGCTCTCCGGCGCGCTCGGCCCGATGTACCCCGTTCAGCCGGGCGCCCGGGTGACTGCCGAGATCACCGGTCTCGGCAGCGTCACCACCATCTTCTCGGGACAGGAGGACCGAGCATGAGTAAGACCAAGGTCGCGATCATCGGATCGGGCAACATCGGCACGGACCTGATGATCAAGGTAATCCGGCTCTCCGACACCCTGGAGATGGGCGCGATGGTCGGCATCGACCCCGAGTCCGACGGCCTGGCCCGCGCCCGTCGCCTCAGGGTGCCCACCACCCATGACGGCGTTGACGGGCTCATCTCGATGGACGGCTTCGAGGATATCGAGGTCGTCTTCGACGCCACCAGCGCAAAGGCCCACGAGGCCAACGCGAGCCGGCTGGCGCCGTACGGAAAGCGTCTCGTCGACCTGACGCCCGCGGCCCTCGGCCCGTTCGTGGTGCCGGCCGTCAACCTCGACGAGCACCTCGACGCACCCAACGTCAACATGGTCACCTGCGGAGGCCAGGCCACCATCCCGATCGTCGCCGCGGTCTCCCGCGTCACCCCTGTCGCGTACGCCGAGATCATCGCCTCGATCGCCTCACGGTCCGCCGGGCCGGGCACCCGGGCCAACATCGACGAGTTCACCGAGACGACCGCCCACGCGATCGAGACCGTCGGCGGCGCGGCGCGCGGCAAGGCGATCATCATCCTCAACCCGGCGGAACCGCCCCTGATCATGCGTGACACGGTCTACTGCCTGATCGATGCCGACGATCCGGCCGTACACGACAAGATCCGCTCCTCGATCGGGCAGATGGTGTCCGATGTCGCGGCCTACGTGCCGGGCTACCGGCTCAAGCAGCAGGTGCAGATCACCTCGATCCCCGAGGGCCAGCCGGTGCGCACGCTGGCCGGTGAGGCGCGCCTGAGCCATCAGGTGTCGGTCTTCCTCGAAGTGGAGGGCGCCGCGCACTACCTGCCGGCCTACGCCGGCAACCTCGACATCATGACCTCCGCGGCGCTGCGTACCGCGGAGCGCCTGATCGCCCGCAAGCTCACGGAGGCGCCGGCATGACCGAGATCTTCCTGCAGGACGTCACCTTGCGCGACGGCATGCACGCCATCCGCCACCGGATCACCCCCGAGGACGTCGGCCGGATCGTGGCCGCGCTCGACGCCGCCGGCGTCGACGCCATCGAGGTCGCCCACGGTGACGGGCTGGCCGGCAGTTCGGTCAACTACGGTCCGGGCAGCAACACCGACTGGGAGTGGATCGAGGCCGCTGCCGCCAACCTCTCCCGGGCCCGGCTGACCACCCTGCTGCTACCGGGCGTGGGCACCATCGCCGAGCTGAAGCAGGCCTACTCCCTCGGCGTCCGGTCAGTGCGGGTGGCGACCCACTGCACCGAGGCCGACGTCGCCGCCCAGCACATCGCCACCGCGCGCGAGCTGGGCATGGACGTGTCGGGCTTCCTGATGATGAGCCATCTCAACGATCCCGCCGGCCTCGCCCGGCAGGCGAAGCTGATGGAGTCCTACGGCGCCCACTGCGTCTATGTCACCGACTCCGGCGGGCGGCTCACGATGGACGGCGTACGCGCACGGATCCGCGCCTACCGCGACGCGCTGGATCCAGCCACCGAGCTGGGCATCCACGCCCACGAGAACCTCTCGCTCTCGGTCGCCAACTCCGTTGTGGCCGTCGAGGAGGGCGTCCGCCGCGTTGACGCCTCGCTCGCCGGGCACGGCGCGGGCGCCGGCAACTGTCCGATCGAGCCATTCGTCGCCGTCGCCAACCTGCAGGGCTGGAAGCACGGGGCCGACCTGTTCGCGCTGCAGGACGCCGCCGATGACCTGGTCCGGCCGTTGCAGGACCGGCCGGTGCGGGTGGACCGGGAGACGCTCACCCTGGGCTACGCCGGGGTCTACTCCAGTTTCCTCCGGCACGCCGAGGCCGCGTCGGAACGCTACGGCGTCGACGTGCGCACGATCCTGCTCGAGGTCGGCCGGCGCCAGCTGGTGGGTGGCCAGGAGGACATGATCGTCGACATCGCACTCGACCTGCTCAAGTCCCCTAGGCCGGCGACGGCATAAGCCGGCGACGCGACGCCAGCGTGATCGTGGCCCACCGGCCGCGATCACGCGGCGCGGGGTCGCCGGCCCGCGCCGGCGGGAGGCACCGGGTTGGTCGCCGATGACGACGACGGCCACCAGCGATCAGTTGATCAAGTTGGCGGAGCACAACCGCCGGCTGACCTCGGTCAGGGAGGTGGCCAGCTTGGTCACGTCCGCCCGGTGGGTCGGCGCGGTGATCGACAGCGCACCCAGCAGCAGACCGTTGACGGTGCGCAGCGGCACCGCCACCGAGCAGTAGCCCGCGACGATCTCCCCTTGCTCCACGCCCCAGCCGTTGGCGCGGATCCGCCGGATCTGTTCGAGCAGCAGCCCCGGCGCGACAGTGGTGTGGGGGGTGAGGCGCCGTAGCTCGCCGCTGACCACCTCGTCCAGTACCTCGGGCGGCGAGAACGCGAGCATCACCTTGCCGGTCGAGGTGGCGTGCACCGGCATCCGGCCGGCAATGCGGGAGGGCTTGGCCGACTGCGCGGTCGCCACCTTCTCCAGGTAGAGAACCTCGAGCCCGTCGAGTACGGCCAGGTGCACCGCCTCGCGGGTGGCGAAGTGCAACCGCTCCATGAACGGGCGGGCAGCGTCGCGCAGCACGCGGAACCGGGGCACCCGGGAGCCGAGCTCGAAGGCCCGCATGCCGAGGCGGTACTCGATGCCGGTTCGCTCCAGCATTCCCCAGTCGACCAGCTCCTGCGCCAACCGGTGCACCGATGCCTTGGAGATGCCGGTTCGTCGAGACAGCTCGGAAAGCGACAGCTCGACGTCATCGTGTTGGAACGACTCGAGGATCAGCCGGGCCTTACCCAGGACGCTGTTGGCCCCCTGCCCCAGCCCTTCACCGTAGCCACGAGACTGAGAGACGCTCATCACCCTTCCTTACGGCAACGTCCCCCGCGTCCACTTTGTTCAGCTTTGCTCACCGCGGCAGTCCTCCCATGCCGACCACAGTACGCACCAGTAACTCGACGAGGCGCCGTGCCTCTTTAAGATCGACAACGTTCATACCCAGGGTAAAGTCGACCGGCTGACCGTTCGGGCCCGCCGCGACCTTCGGCATTCCGACCCTGGCGGTCGGGATACCCCGCATTCTGATCATGTTCGCGTCGGTCGCGCCACTGTTCTCACGGACCAACTCGTGCGGCCGGCCAGCGACCGACTCCCAGGCGGCGACAGCCGACCGGATGATCGGAGCGTCGCGGTCGGTCCTGCTGCCCGGCACGGACGCGACCTGGCGTACCGCCAGGGGCACCCCGAGTTCGGCCATGAGCGGCGCGAGCGCGGCACGCACCTCACGTACGACGGCGGGCGCGCTCTGCTCGGGCGTCATCCGGATGTCGAGCCGCACCCGGACCAGCGCGCTTGTTGACGCGGCCAACCTCTCGAAGCCGCCATGGACCGATGACACGGCGCCCTGCGGGCGCATGGTGCCGACCTCGTGCCGGGCGGCGTACTCGTCGCACCAGGCCTCCAGCACCTCGATCACCCGGGCCGCCCCGCTCGCCGCGTTCCGGTAGGGCATCCGGTGCCGGCTGCCTACGTAACTGTGCTCGCCCGGCACGTCGACATCCACCCAGGTGAGCCCGACCTCCTCGTGCGAGACCGTCCAGCCCGGCTTGGCGATGACCGCGTGATCGGTCGTGAAGCCCCGCTCGAGGAGGAAGCTCGCACCGACCCCGTGGCCGGTGTTCGCGCGGCCCGGGGAGCCGATGCCGTCAACGGCGAAACTAGGCATTCCGCCGGCACCGAACCCGGCCACGACGGTGACCGGCAGGTCGATGCCCGCCCGGGCCATCGCCTCCACGGCGACGAGCACGCAGGCGGCGTGCCCTTTCGGGTTGCCGGCGGCCAGGCCGACGACGAGGTCGTCGTAGACGGTGGCACGCGGCAGCATGTCCTCGCGCATCCGCGGACCGGCGTACGGGATGTCCAGGTCGGGATCGCCCGTGGTGTAGGTGTCCAGTGGCGCGTACAGCAGCACCGATTCGCCGTCGGCCGGTCCCGGCAGCACCCCGACCGCATTGGCCTGCGCGTCATCGATGACCTGCAGATGGCTGTCCACACCCGCCGCGGCGAGGTGCCCAACCAGCCACTCGGCGACCGGGCGCTCCGCCCCGGTGGGACTCGGCCGGTCGACCAGGCCGCGGACCGCCTCCAGCAGGTGGTCCCGCTCCACCTGCGCGAGCACCGCGGCGACTGCCTCCTCACCGGTCCGACCTGCCGCGCTCACGCCAGCACACCCGCCTCGCGGGCCGCCACGCTGGACCGGAAGTGCACCGAGACCTCCGGCAGGCTACCGATGACGGCGCTGAAGGAATCGCCCTCCTTGACCTTGACCATCGGTCCGAGCGCACCGGCGAGGACCACCTGTCCGGCCCGCAGCGGCGTACCGCGTCGGTGCGCCTCCCCGGCGAGCCAGGCCAGGCCACGGACCGGGTCACCGTGGAAGTTGTCGCTACCGGAGCCGGTCGATACCACCGTGCCGTTGCGGCGCATCTGCATCTGCAGGTCACGCAGGTCGCGGTCCCCCAGCGGCTGCCCGGCCGCGGCCAGCACGAACAGGCCGGCGGAGGCGTTGTCCGCGATCGTGTCGACCACGCTGATGTCCCAGCGCTCGATCCGGCTGTCGACAACCTCGAGCGCCGCCAACACCTCGGCGACCGCACCGCGCGCGCGCTCGGCGTTGACGTCCGGCCGGTCGAGGTCCTCACCGAGCCGGAACACGACCTCGGCCTCGATCAGCGGCTGCAGCAGCCGCCGCACCGGCACCACACCGCCGTCCGGGATCTGCATGGTGTCCATCAGCGTGCCGATCGTCGGCTGGTGCACACCGAGTTGGTGCTGGACCGTACGCGCGGTCAACCCGAGCTTGCGGCCCACGACGCGGGCCCCGCTGATCTCCTGCAGGGCCACCACGTGCTGCTGCACGGCGTAGGCGTTCTCAATGTTGTCCTCCCCGATCAGGTGACGCACCGGGGCGCAGGTGCGGTGCATGGTGCCCGCGTAGCGCAGTCGCTCCGCGGCCCGGGCGAGCGGGGGACTCAGGTCGTCGCTCATCAGCAGACTCTCGTCTCAGTCCGTGGGCGGTACGTGGCCGCGCATCAGCCGATCCGATTCCGGCCGATGAAGTCGAGGCTGAGCTGGTTGTACTTCTCGGCCTGCTCGTGCTGGGGCCAGTGGCCGCACTCGTCGAAGATCACCAGCTCGGAGCCCTTGATGTTGCGGTGCATGGCGTCGGCCTCCGGGACCTCGCCGAACGGGTTGTTGCGACCCCAGACGATCAGGGTCGGGACGTCGATGCGGGCCAGGTCGTCCGGACGCAGGATGTTGCGCAGCCGGGTCTCCATGTTCTGCAGGCACAGCAGGTTCTCGATGTTCCCCACGAACTCCGGCTGGTGGTAGATCGCGTGCCGGACGGCGACGAGTTCCTCGGTGGCGTCGGCGTCATCGGCCATCAGCAGGCGCATGCGGGCGCGGGTCAGCGCCACGTCGTCGGTGGTGACCGCCGTGCGGGTGCTGTTGCGGATCCGCTCCATCACCGCTGGGTTGGCCACCGTACCGCCGGCGCAGAGCAGCTGCAGCGACGCGATGCGCCCCGGCTCGTCGATCGCGGTGCGTGCGCCCACCCATCCGCCGAGTGATTCCCCGACGATGTGCGCCTTCGCGATGCCTTGGGCGTCGAGATAGGCCAGCAGGTGGTCGCGGTAGCGCGGGATCTCGTAGGGATAGTCCGGCTTGCCGGTGTAGCCGTGGCCGAGCATGTCGATGGCGTGGACACGGTAGTGAGCGGCATGCTTCGCGACATTGCGCATGAACGCCTCGAGGTGCCCTGAGGTGCCATGCAGGAAGATCACCGGCTCGCCGGCTCCCGCCCGCAGCGACCGCGTGGGCACACCGCCCGCGTCGACGGTGGTGAGCTGGAAATCGACACCGGCGAGCTCGGTCCAGATGGTGTCTGCGAGGGTGGTGGCCATGGTTTCTCCCGGAGGTCGTGGGTCGGTCACTGGTTGATGCGGTGCACCTGGGTGTTGCTGCGGCGCGCCGCCCGGACGACTCCATGGCCGACGCCCGCGAGGATTGCCAGGATGAGCAGCGCGCGTAGTGGGGTCATGTCTTCTCCTTGCGGTGTCTCGTATCTGCGGTGTCAGGGGTGATCTACCGAGAGCAGGAAGCCCTCGACGACGGCGTGGTAGGCGCGGGGCCGCTCCTCCTGCAGGTGGTGCGAGACGTGATCCATCACGTGCAGGTTGCCGCGCGGCACCATCCTGGACAGCATCAGCGGGTAGTCCGGGGTGAGGAACGCGTCCTCGCGGCCCCAGATGAACAGCGTCGGCGCCTGGATGCGGCCGAGCTGCTCGGTCAGGTCCTGCCAGTCACCGCGCGGCGAGTCCGACATCGCGGCCAGCTCCCGCTCGCCGCGGTCGAGGCTCTGCTCGTACCGCATGTCAACCGTCTGTTCCGGCAGCCGGTCGGCGTCGTACCACTCCAGCCGGGTGATCAACTGGCGCATCTTGTCCCGGGTCGGCCCTTCGCCGCCGTAGTACACGTCGCGGGCGGCGCGCCCGCGGTGACCGCGCTCGGGCAGCGGGGCCAGCGGCCCGTAGAACACCGGCATCGACCCGGTGATCACGAGCGAGCGCACCCGGTCCGGGTAGTACGCCGCCAGCGCCAGCGCGATCGTCCCGCCCCAGGAGTTGCAAATGAAGTCGGCCCGCTCGATCGTCAACGCGTCCATGAGGGCCACTGTCCGGGCGGCGTGGAAGTCCCACATGGGACCCGTGATCCGGCACTTGTCGGACCTGCCGTACTGGAGGATGTCCGGCAGCACGCACCGGCGGTTCTCCGCGAAGTAGGGCGCGACCGGACCGAAGTCGCTCCAGCCCGTGCAGCCGGGGCCGCCGCCGTGCAGGAAGATCGTGTCCGGACCACTGCCGAGGTCGTGGTAGTGGTAGGTGAGCCCGTCCGCCTCGACGAAATGGCTCTTCGGCGCCGGCCCGGCTGCGGGCGACGTGAGGGGTTGGGCGCCAGTGGTCATGTGGTGTCTCCTGCGGTGTTCGGCTCGATGACGCCGACGCCCATGCCGGTGAGCCATTCGGGCATCGGCGAGTAGCACAAAGTGGAGCCGGGAGCGAAGCCGAGGGCGGCGGCCATCACCAGCCAGGTGCGCAGCTCCTGGCCGCCGTTGCCGGCGATCTCCTCGAGTTCCGCGGTCGACAGGCGAAGGTAGTCCTCCAGTCGACCGGCCTCGAGGTCGGCGAGGAACCGCCGGTCGAAGTCCTCGAACAGGCACGGTTGCGCGGCGAGGATGATCTCCCTGCGGCGCTTGTCGAAGCGCTCCCACTCGCCGCGACCGTTGAGCCACGCGTCGACCATGAACTTCTCGTCGTCGTCCTGTGGATCGGCCCAGTTGCTGGGCCACGGCAGCTGGTGGGAGAGGCCACCGGAGGCGATCACCGCCACCGTACGGCCGTCGGCGTGCGCCTCGATCGCCTCGGCGAGGCGCCGACCCAGCTGAGCGCAGCGCTCGAGCGTCGGCAGGGGCGGGGCGAACACGTTGATGACCAGCGGCACGACTGGGATGTCCAGGTCAGTCAAGAGGTACTGGATGGCATGCGACTGACCGTGGTCGATCTGTAGCCGTGCCGAGATCGCCACCTCGGAGCCGGCCTCGACCAGGTACGTCGCCAGGTCGTTGGCGAACACCGGATCGGTCTTCTGGGGGCCTTTGGGCGTACCGGACTCGCCGGAGGCGACGACCTCGCCCACGCCGAGGGTGAACGGCGGGATCAGATCGAGCCAGAAGCCGCGGAAGTGGTTGGACCCCACGATGATGGCGACATCGGGTCGCAACTCCTTCAGCCGCCGGTTCACCTCGTCAAGGGAGTCGCGGAAGGCCTCGGCCCGCGCGGTGTCGACGACCTTTTCCCAGTGCGTGTTCATCAGCGTGGAATGGGAAGCTCCCACACCGAGCACGATCGCTGTCACTCGTCGGGTTCCTCTCGCCTCAGTCCTCGTCCTGGCCGGACGGGGCCAGTCCCGACGCCGCGAGCCGTTCGACGCGCTCCTCGGTGACGTCCTCGGCCAACTTCCGCCACTGCAGCAGCGAGTCGTCCGGGCGGTAGAGCTTCTCGGGCGGAGCGTCGGTGACCTCGACCATCCACTTGTCCTGGCCGGAGAACTGACCGTGGAAGAGCCAGCGGACCATGCCGAGGTACTTGGCGTAGAACGGCAGCGTCCGGACGCCCTTCGCGAAGTTGGCCATCATGCCGACGTAGAGGTGGTTGTCGGCGTCAACGGGCACGTAGTACTCGTAGTGGATGAACTTGGGGTACACGATCCGGAGGATGCCGGGCATCGTGACCGAGGCGAAGCCGGGGAACTCCTGGGCGGCGATCGCCGGGTTCGCCTTTCGCCGGGAGCCCGTGTTGCCGATGTTGGAGACCTCCTTCGGCGGCCGGGCCCGGTACCAGGCCTGGTTGCTCCACCGCCCGACCCCGGGGAAGTCCGCCGACCAGTGCTGCTCCGTCTGCACCCGGTAGATCCACCGGCCGCGCTTGACAATCCTGGTGAGGTTCCACACCGGCATCGGCTTGAACAGCCGCCACAGCGCCGTACGGTGCAGGAACTTGGCGTGGCCCTCGTCGTACCCGTTCTCGCAGGCGAAGCGCCAGTTGCCCTCGCGCGGCTGGATCCGGATGCCGACCACTGCCGGGTTCTCGACCAGCTCCTCGGGAAGATGCTCGTCGATCGGGACCGGCTCCTCGCCGTCGCCGACGTAGACCCAGACCAGGCCGAGCCGCTCCTCGACGTGATAGGTCGGCTGGGTCACCTTGCCGCAGATCGGCGACTCCGGCCCGTCGGTGATGACCGCGGTCAGGTCGCCGGTCTCGAGATCGAACGTCCAGCCGTGGTAGACGCAGGAGATCGTCCCGGGGAACTGCTTGTTGCCGTAGCTGAGCGGCACGCCACGGTGTGGGCAGCGGTCCTTCATCCCGTAGACCGTGCCCTTGTCGCGGATCAGGAAGAGCTTCTCGCCCAGCAGCGTCACCTGACGGGGCTTCTCCCCGACGTGCGAGGAGAAGCACACGGGATACCAGTAGCCGCGGAACCCCGCCTTGGCGGCCTGGTACCGCGGCCAGCTCGACCAGTCCTGCCGGCCGGGCAGCCTGCCGGCGCGTTGCTTGCGCACGGGCTTCTTCCGTAGCTCCTCGGCCGCTGCGGGAGCAGCGGCGTCGGTCTCCGCCTCCGGCTTCGCAGTCTGGGTCATCGCATGCTCCCGGGTCGCTCAGGTTGGGGTCTGTTCGGAGCAGACCACCGGCGCGCGGCGGCTCACAACAGGAACGGTTCATCCACCGGAACGGCCGCGGACCGGGTGCGTCACTGAGGTTGGACCGACAACCGCCCGATCCTGACGGGCATTCCGGTCAGCGATCCACGCCATACGACCCCGCAGCGATTGTGTTCCTACAGTCCGAGTCTCTCGCTCACCAACGCAGGAGGTCGGCGTGACCAGCGCGCAGACAATAACGACGGACGTCCTCGTCCTCGGGGCCGGGCCAACGGGACTCTACGGCGCCTACTACGCCGGCTTCCGCGGCCTGTCGACCGTCGTGGTCGATGCCCTGCCCCAGGTCGGCGGCCAGGTGATGGCCCTCTACCCCGAGAAGCAGATTCGCGACGTCGCCGGCCTGCCGAGCATCCGCGGGCGCGACTTCGTGACAGCGCTCAAGCAGCAGGCCGACGCCTTCGAGCCGACGTACGTCCTGGGCCGCCAGGCCGTGGCACTCGCCCACGAGGACGGGCAGCCGGTGGTCACCCTTGACGATGACACGGTGATCCGCGCCGGCGCCGTGGTGATCACCGCAGGCATCGGCACCCCCCGCGCGCGGCCCCTGGAGGCCGGCCACGAATGGCTCGGCACCGGCCTGTCCTACTTCGTCGTCGACCCGCAAGCGCACCGGGGCCAGGACGTGGTCGTCGTCGGCGGCGGCGACTCCGCGCTCGACTGGGCGGACACGCTGGCCCCGATCGCCAGGTCGGTCACGCTGGTGCACCGACGCGCCGCCTTCCGCGGCCACGCGGCCACCCTCGCCCGGGTCAGGACCTCACCCAGCACGATGATCCTCACGGAACGGCAGGTCACCGCGCTCGAGGGTGATCTCGCCAGCGGCCGCCTCGAGAAGGTCACCGTGCGGCACACCTCCGGCAAGGAGCAGGTGCTCGCCGCCGACCATGTCGTCGCCGCCCTCGGTTTCATCTCCGACATCGGCCCGCTGCGCACCTGGGGTCTGACGCTTCGCGGCCGATCGATCGAGGTCGACCGGGCGATGCGGACCAGCCTCCCGCGCGTCTACGCGGCCGGTGACATCGCCGACTTCGACGGCAAGGTCAAGTTGATGTCGGTCGGATTCGGTGAGGTCGCACTCGCCGTCAACCATGTCGCGGTCGACCTCGACCCCGACCTCACCCTTTTTCCCGGTCACTCGACCGACGAGCCCGGACAGCGAACTCCCGCGGAGGAATCATGACCTACGTCATCGGACCCGACTGCGTCGACGTCCTCGACCGATCCTGCATCGACGTCTGCCCGGTCGACTGCATCTACGTCGGCGACCGCAAGAGCTACATCAACGCCAACGAGTGCATCGACTGCGGTGCCTGCGAGGTCGAGTGCCCGGTCTCGGCGATTGTCGTGGACCGCAAGGCCAGGAAGGATCCGGACCTGGCGATCTTTCTGGCCGACTCGGCGGACTTCTTCGACAAGCCGTTGCCGGGCCGGGACGCTCCGCTCGGCGACCCCGGTGGCGCATCGTCCCTCGGCGACATCGGCGTCGACACGCCGCTGGTGGCGGCCCATCCGCAGGCCTGACCACGCAGCACCGCCGGATTACCGGGGGGCGCGCGTGGTCACGTGACCGCCCAGATGCCGAGGAGAGACACCATGAGCGCGATAACCGTGGACCCCGCGCCGAGGGCCAGGGCCCGACCGCCGGTGCGCACGAGCGACCGGACGTCAACGGCGGAGCCGAGGCCGAACAGGGCGCCGGCGAGCAGCAATGTGGTGAGTGTCTTCGCGGTGTCGAGGACGCCCCCGGGAAGCAGGCCCGTGCTCCGGACGGCGACGGCCGCTACGAACCCGAGCACGAACAGCGGCACCAACGGCGGGCGCTTGCCCTGGTCTCCGGCGTCCGATCGACGGCGCTGGACCAGGCCGTACGCAGTGATCATGGGCACCAGCAGGAGCACCCGGGTCAGCTTGACGACCGTCGCCACCGCGATCGCCGCCGTGCCCGCGGCCGACGCCGCCGCCACGACCTGTGCGACCTCGTGGACGCTCGCGCCGGACCAAATGCCGAACTGTTCGGCGGACAGGCCCAGCGGAGACTGCAGCAGCGGCAGCACAACGATCATGAGTCCGCCGTACATGGTGACCAGGCCCACGGCCGTCGCAAGGTCCTCCTCGTCGCTGTCGCTGGCCGCGTTCATCGCGGCCGCGGCGGAGGCTCCGCAGATCGAGAAACCCGTGGCCACGAGCAGAGCCGTGCCGGGTCTGACGCCCAGCCAACGTCCGAGCAGCAGGGTGCCGGCGAAGGTGGCACCCACGGTCACCACGACGACGAGCAGCACCCCGTACGGCAGGTCCAGCACCTGCGAGACCGACAGTTGCAGACCCAGCAGGACCACACCGGCACGCAGGAGCCGCTTGGTGGCGATCGTGATGCCGGGAAGCACGCGTCGTCCCGTCAGACCGATATTCCGCGCGAGCGCGCCGAGGACCACCGCGACCGTGAGCGCGCTCAGTACCGGCGCCACTCTGCTCACCGCGTAGGAGGCGACGACACCCAATGAGATCACGACGAATCCCGGACCGTTGGTCGCCCAGAAGCCGCGACCTGACGTCGGCGATGTTGGCGTCGGCGACGTCGTGGCGGATGGCACTGATTTGGCTGGCACGGCCTCATGATCTCCACCAGCACATCACCCTCGGTAGCCACTGATCTCCTATCCGTACATAGGGAGGGCCTATGGGGACACGACTTCCCGACCGCCAGGAGCGCACCGATCTGCGCTCACTGGAGTGGCTCATCGCCGTCGCCGAGCAGGGGAGCATCGGCGGGGCGGCGCGGGCCCTCGGCGTTCGGCAACCATCCGTAACCGAGCGGCTCGGGCGTCTCGAACGCCAACTGCACCTGCCGTTACTGGAGCGCACGCCACGCGGCACGTCGCTGACCGAGGAGGGCGCCGCCGTGGCGGACTGGGCGCGCCAGCTCCTCGACGCGTCCGACCGGCTGGAAGTGGGGGTGGCCGCGCTCCGGCGCCGGACCAACAGCCAGTTGCGGATCTCGGCAAGCATGACGATCGCCGAGTACCTGCTCCCCGACTGGTTGACCGACCTGCGCAACCGCTCGCCCGGGCTGAGTGTGGCGCTGCGCATGTGCAACTCGACCGAGGTGGCCCGGGACGTGCTTGAGGGCGGCGCCGACCTGGGCTTCGTGGAGGGCCCGTGCCTTCCGACCGGCCTGCGGGTCCGGCCGGTGGGTAGCGACGAACTGGTCGTCGTGGTTCCCGCGGGCCATCCGTGGACGCGCCGGCCGGTGCGCGCGACCGAACTGGTGGAGGTCCCCCTCGTGATGCGGGAGCGTGGTTCGGGAACCCGGGACACGTTCGACCGCGCGGTGAGCAGTGTCGTGGGCCGGATGCCGGTGAGCCGCCTGGAGTTGGGCTCGACCGCCGCCATCAAGGCGGCGGTCCTGGCGGGCCAGGGCATCGGCGTTCTCAGCGGCCTGGCCGCCGCCGACGATCTGCGCAACGGAACGCTCGTCCGGGTGCAGCTGGAGGGGGTCGACCTGCGCCGCCGGCTGCGCCTCATCTGGCGCAGCGGCAGTCAGCTGAGCGACCCGGCGGCCAGACTCGCCTCCTGCGTGGTCGCGGGCCGGCAGGGACGCACGGGCGGTTTCGCTCACCGAGACAGGGCCCTAGGTTGACAGGTCCTCCTCTGCCAGCCTTACCGCGACCCCAACCACCTGGACAAGAGGGGGACACTTTGCACGGCTACGAGGCCGTCGCCCAGGCGTTGCGCGACCATGGCGTCGACACGCTCTTCGGCGTGATGGGCGACAGCAACATGGCGATGATCACCCACTTCGCCGACGCTCTCGGCGGCCGGTACGTCGCCGCCCGGCACGAGAACGGCGCGCTGTGCATGGCCTCCGGCTACGCCCGGACGTCGGGACGGGTAGGGATCGCCACGGTCACCCACGGCCCCGGCGTGTCGAACGCGATCACAGCGCTCCGGGCCGCCGTCACCGATCACGCTCCGATCGTCGTCGTCGTCGGCGACACTCCCGAGGACGACCCCTTCCACCTGCAGAACATCGACCATGCCGCCCTGGTCGGCACGACCGGGGCGGGCTTCGTCCAGGTGACCCGGCCCGACGACCTCCGCCCAGGGCTGGCCCACGCCGTCAGCCGGGCGCTCGAGCGCCACTCGCCCGTGTTCGTCAACCTGGCCGCCGACCTGTTGATGGCCCAGGTGCATCCAGACCCGGGCCGCGACGCCTCTCCCTCGTGGCCTGACGAGCGGCCACTCGACACCTTCGCGCCGGGCGACACCACCGTCGGTCAGGCCGTCGATCTCCTACGCGCCGCGCGACGGCCGGTCATCCTGGCCGGGGCGGGCGCCCACGCCGCCTACCCCGTGCTGGCCGAGCTCGCTCACCTGTCCGGCGCGCTGCTCTGCACGACCCTGCTCGCCCACGGGGCGTTCCGGAACCACCCGCACGACCTCGGCGTCGCCGGTGGTTTCTCCACTCCCACGACACGCTCGCTCCTGGCCGAATGCGACCTGCTGTTGGTTTTCGGGGCCAGCCTGAGTGACCACACCGTGGCCCACGGCAGCCTGTTCGGCGACATCCCGGTCGTGCAGTTCGACCTGGACAACGCCGTGCTGGGCAGGCGGGGCCGCGGCGGAATGGGTGTGGTCGCTCCGGCCACCGCCGCCGCCGAGGCCGTCGTCGCGGCGGCCCGGGAGGCCTGGGCCACCGGGCCCAGACCGGCATGGGCCACGGCCGTACGGCCCTTCGAGCCTCCCGCCACCACCTATGCCGAGGACGGCGACGGCGTCGATCCCCGGCGGGTATTCGCCCGCCTTGACGAGTTGTTGCCGGCCGAGCGCATCGTCGCCACGGACGGCGGACACTTCATCGAGTGGCCGTGCCGTTTCCTGTCAGTGCCCGACCAGGCCGGATTTCTGCTCGCGATCGGAGCGGGAGCCGTCGGGATGGGCCTGGCCACCGGGCTCGGCGCCGCGTTGGCACGCCCTGAGCGCGCCTGCGTGATCGCCGCCGGTGACGGCGGCCTGCTGATGACGCTGCCGGAGCTCGAAACCGCGGCACGCGAACGCATCGACGCCCTGATCGTGGTGGTGAACGACGGTGCCTACAGCGCGGAGGTACACAAGCTGCGCGCCATGGGACTTCCCGTGACGTTCGCGCGTTTCCACAATCCCTCGTTCGTCGCGCTCGCCCGGTCGCTGGGCCTGGCGGCCGAGGCCGTCGCCAGCACCGCCGATATCGAGACGGTGCTCCCTCGGTTGATCGCTGCCACCGGGCCGCGTCTGCTTGAGATCAAGGCAGATCCGGCGGTCGTCTCCGCCCGGCTCCAGGTGCCATCACCCGACGACCAGGTGTCATGACGCCACGGCCGGGACGTCATCCGGCTCAACGCGGCAGTCGCTCCGCGAACAGGACCGTGAGACCGCTCGCCAGCATGACGCCGGCCGCGGCCCACCAGGCGAGCGGATAGCCGTACCCGGCCAACAAGCCGAATCCGGCCGGACCGACCGCACCGCCGACGAAGGCTCCCGTCTGGACTCCCCGCGATGTCCGGCCACCGAGTTCGGTGCGGTTGCGCACGCTCGCCACCAGCGCCAGGCCCGTCCACCCCCAGCCGACCATGACGGCCAGGACCGCGCCCACCATCACGCTGGTCCCGTCACCGCGCGCGAGCAGCAGCAGGCCGACACAGCCGATCACCATCGCCACCGCGGTGGTTCGTGCCGGCCTGACCAGGCCGCGGTCGGCTGCCACGCCCAGACCGATGCGCATGAGCAGGGATCCGGCGGTCACGACGGCCGTGAGCAGCGCCGCCGCTGCCACGCTGTAGCCGCTGAGGAAAGCCCAGGCCGGGAGGAAGGCGGCCAACGCGTTGACCGCACCGCTGGCGCACCCGGATCCCACCGCGAAGACGGTCTGCCGAGCCGATCCCGCACGGCGTCGCGTCTCCCCCGGGTCGGCCGCCCCGGACGGCACGGGCACGGCAGGCCTGTCGGCAACGATCGTGGACGACATCCGGGCCAGGGCCCGGCGCAGGCCCGCCGCCACGAGCGCGCTGCCCGCGGCGGCGACCAGGAACGTCCCACGCCACCCGATCGCGGTCGACACGACCGGCACGGCAAGAGCCCCCACGAGCAGCGCGGCGGGGCCGGCGGACTGCTTGAGGCCGAAGGCCAGACCCAGGCCTTCCGTGCGCACCTTGCTGACGAGCAGCATGTTGCCGACCATCTGGAGCGCTCCGTGGACGACGCCCGCCATCGCCATGAACGACAGGCACAGCACGAAGCCGGTCGTCGCCGCGAACAGGCCACACACCGCCGCGGACGCGAGCACCCCGATGGCCGGCACCGCGACCAGGTGCGCCGCCCGGATGACGTACGACACCACGGTCGTGCCCAGGGCGGCAGTGGTGAAGAAGGTGCTGACGATGATTCCCTGCTCGGCCGAGGTCAGGTCGAGGTCCGCGCGCATCAGGACGACCTGCGAGGAGAGCAGGAACACCGGCAGCGAACCTACCGTGGCCATCACCGCGGCGACCAGGGTCGCGGTGTGGGTGCGCGGCCCCAGGGTGGAACCGTCGGTCACGACACGCGCGCAAAGTGCCTGACGGTCGGATGGTCACCGACCTCGTCGTCAGGGCGTACGACGATCGTCGCCGCGGCGGAGAACAACTCGGTGGTCAGCTGCCGCTCCGGCGCGAGCAGCGGCATGAAGGTGACGCCTCGGCCGCTCAGCCGGTCGACAGCGTCGGCCAACGTGATGCCCTCGAACCACTGATCGAACTCCCGATGCAGCGCCTCGCTGTTCACCTTGCGCAGGAACCGGTCGGCGTACCGCGGGTCGTTGCCCACCCGGTCGCCCACCGTGGCCGCGACCAACGCCCGCCATTCGGCTTCCGAGTTGCAGCTCAGCGCCAACCACTCCTCGTGCCCACGGCAACGGAAGAAGGCGTGCGGGCAGCCGGTCGGTCCGGCCCCGTGCCGACCCTGCCCCGCCATCCCCGCGACGAACAGCTGCCGCAGCGCCCGGTCGATCCCCACGGTGACATGGCCGCCCCGGCCCGTGACGCGTGCCCGGCGCCAGGCCGCCACGACCGCGAGCGCCGCGTCAATGCCGGCGACCATGTCCCCGGTGGGCCGGCCCAGCGCCAGCGGCCGGCCGTCCATGGTGCCGAGCGCGGCGTCGACGCCGGTCATGGCCTGGATGGACGGAGCTCCGGCCTTGATCGCGTCGAGGTCGGTGCCGGTGGTGAAGGCACGGATCGAGACCAGCGAGAGCGCCGGGTTGACGGAACTCAGCCACGCGAATCCGATACCGAGTCGATCCAGGGTGCCGGCGGAGAAGTTCTCCACCAGGACGTCGGACTCGCGAACCAGGTCTTCGAGTCGGCTTCTGCCTGCCGCCGACTTGAGATCCAGGTCGAGGTGCTCCTTGTCGCGGATGAGTTGGTAGCTGACCGGCCGTCGCATCGTCCCCGCCGGTCGGGGAATCTGGCGCCGGATCCCGTCCGGCCGGCCGCTGCTCTCCACTTTGATCACCCGGGCGCCGAGGTCCGCCAGGATCACCGTCGCCGTTGAGCCCGCCAGGTAGTGGGAGAGGTCGATCACCGTGAGCCCACGTAGGGACGTCAATGGTTGGCCGGTCACAGCAGCCCCTGAACGAAGGCCTCGGTCGCCCACCCGGCGTCACCGTACACACGGTCGAACACCGCGGGCCAGACCTCGCCGTTGTGCTGCCCGAGCCTGGGCGCGCACTCATCCGTCGCGGTCACGCGGGGCACCAGCAACGCGTCCTCCAGTTCCGCCGCCGTACCCCGACGCTCCGCCACGATGGCGGCGAACTCGGACCCGCTGAGCAGCGGTACGACTCCGACGTCATGGGCCAGCTCGGCCTCCAGCAGCTGTCTGCGTGTCTGGGTCACCAACCACCTCCGGACCAGCTCACTGACACCGCCGGTCTCGTCCTGGAGTTCCTCGTCGGTCTCGAACCCGGCCCCGGCCATCAGCGCCCGCAGGTGTTCCCGCTGGGCTGGCACGACCAGGCTCACGTGCGCCCAACCGTCCGCGCAGGCGACGGTCTCGCTGCTGAAACCGTCGCGGGTCTGCTTGGCACCGGTGCGGATCGGCGCTCGTTGCGCCACAACCCAGTCGATCAGGTCCGAAGCGGTGTGCACCGCGAGGAGTGCCTCGGCCTCGGTCACCTCGATCGACACGGTGGCGCGGCGGTTCGGGTCGCTCAGGACCGCGAGCACCGCTGTGGCGGCGTACAGGCCGGCGTTTATCCCGCTGACCAAGGGGGGCAGGGGCAGCGGCGGGCGATCCGGGAGCCCCATGGTGGCGCTCATGCCACTGGCGGCGCTCGCCTGTAGTTCGTGCTGGGGACCGAACCGCTCGCCGGCGGGTGCCCCCAGCGGACTCAGGTGGCACGCCACCAGGCCGGCGGGCCGCGCCGACTGCCAGGTCGTCTCCAGCCACGGCCACGGGTATCCCCCCGGGGCGGCGTTCTCGATGACGACATCGGCGTTGCGGGCGAGTTCGGCCACGAGCGGCACGCTGCTGGGCATCGTCAGGTTCAGCGTGACGGAGCGCTTGGCACGGTTGAGCCCTTCGAAGAGCAGGCCGTTGTGCAGGTCGGGGAAGCCGCGGAAGGGGCCGACCGCCCGGGCCGGGTCGCCCGCGCGGGGGTGCTCCACTTTGATCACGTCGGCGCCCAGTGAGGCGAGAACGGCACCGCACGAGGGTGCCGACGCCTGGGTACCGATCTCCAGCACGGTCACGCCCGGAAGGATCCGGAGCGCGTCGCCGAAGGTGGGGAAGGCGCCGGCCGCCGCGGTGGTCATCGCCGGGCGACCGTGGCCGAACCGACCAGCACCGTCTCCCCCGCCTGGTTCTGGCCCGTGAGAGTGACGGTCGTGGCCTCCGGCGTCGTGGATTCCACGGACCCGGACGCGACGAAATAGTCCGTCAGCCCGAGCGGCTTGAGGAACTTGACCGACAGGGACCCGGCCAGCAGCCAGCGGTCGCCGAACGCGTCCAGTACCAGGTCCGTAAGGTACGGCGCGATGTTTGCGCCGCTGATGTTGGCGGCGTCCAGACCGATCTCCCGGGCCGCCCCGCTGTGGGAGTGCACGCTCCAGGCGGCCGAACTCGGCGGTTCCCCGGTACGCAGGCGCCGCCACTCGGCGTAGTCGCGGGCCCTGGTCCACGTGAAGCGGACCGACCGCGGGAGGAGCTGTGTGCCCGGCTCCGGTTTGTCGGGCAGGTAGCCCGCCCGCACCGCCGGCGAGGCCTCCGTCAACTGCCAGTCCGGGCCGCGCACAACCGGGACAGGTGGCACGTACGGGAACTCGTTGAGCTGGTCGACCTGGACATCGCGGACGTCGGCCAGGGTGAGTTCGGAGCTGATGTCGCGGTTGGCCACCGGCGACAACACCTGCAGCCAACGGTACTCATGCGCCGTTCGCGCCTCGTCACTGAACGTGGCGCGGAACCAGATGTACTGCCGGCCACGCTTTTCGTACTTTTCGTCGACGTAGAGGTCGATCGCGTAGTCCCGGTCCTGGTAGAGGTGCCCGTGGTTGTGCAGCTCGACGCCCGCCGCGATCCCCCGGAACCGGAACGGTGACGCGGCGACGGCCGGACCGACGCTGACGCACGGCGGGATGATCCGCCGGCCCTGCTCATCCGAGCCGACGAACGGTGGCCGCCACTGGTCGTACTCGCACAGTGCCGCGTCCACCTGCGCTGCGGTCAGACGCCACGGGACGGGGCCGTTAACGTGCCCGGTATTGATCTCATCGAACGTGGTCAAGGGTATCGACACGGAGGCTCCTCTTGCGGTTGCTGGTCCAGTGAACTGGTGGAGGCGGATGCGCTGCGCCTACGTGACCCCGGTGATCGGCTGAAGGCGACGCGACACGATCGCGGGATCGACCGGCACGTCGAGCAGGAGTGGCCCGGTTCCCGACCAGTCCCTGGCCGCCGATCGCAGGTCGGCGAGGTCGGTGACCCGGACGGCGCGGCCGCCGACCGCCGCCATCAGTGCGGCCGCCTTCACCGGCTGGAAGGTCGCCTGCCCGGGCGGGAGCCCCAGAGCATGCAGCCGGTGCACCTCGGCCCCGTACGCCGCGTCGTCGAGTACGACGATCATCAGTCGGGCCCGGCTGCGCACGGCGGTGTCCAGCTCGGGCGCGCTCATCATCAACGCGCCGTCACCCAGCACCACGACCGTGGGCTCGTCGCGATCCCCGAGCGCCGCGCCGATGCCCAGGCCGAGGGCGTGTCCGATGGCACCCGCGCCGGTGGACTGCAGGAACCGCCCCGGGGCGGACACCGAGAGGTACCGGCTGGGCCACTCGGCACAGTGCCCGCCGTCCACGATCACCCGCCGGCCGGCGGGAAGCTCCTCGTCGAGGACACGCATCGCGGCACGCGGGTCCACGCCCGACGGTACGCCCGGACCGGGAACCGGCTCGGGCCGCGGCTCGGCCGCCTCCGGCGCCCAGGACGGGGCGGGTCGATCCGGCGTCGTGGCCAGCAGTTGTCGGACCACGCCCGCCACATCGCCCAGCACCGCGTGGCCGGGCCGGTCGCCGTGTCTGCCGAACGCGGCCTCATCGGTGTCGACCTGGACCACGGTGGCGCCCCGGAAGAGCCGGCCGCCGTCGGTGGTGTACTCGTTCAGGCTCGCTCCCAGCGCGATCACCAGGTCGCAGGACTGCGCGAGCGCGTTGGCGTGGTCAGCGCCGTACCCACCCACGGCCCCGACCGCGACACCGGCGGCGAGACCCCGTGCGGCCAGGGTCGTCACGACCGGCGCGCCGAACCGCGCGGACAGCGCGGGCAGTACGGGCTCAGCGCCGGAGCGCCACGCCCCTCGGCCGGCAAGGATGAGCGGCCGGTCGGCCTCGGCGAGAAGTGCCACGATGTCGGCGACGCATTCGCTTCGCGCCTCGGGTGGCGGCGCGGCGTCCCCGTTCGGGGTGGGTCCGGGGCCGCGCCACTCGCGCTGCTCGTACAGCCACTCAAGTGGCAGGTTGAGCAGCACCGGCCGGGCGTTTCGGCCCGCACTGTGAGCCGCGTCGAGAACCGCTGACGTGAGATCGTCGGGATCGGTCGGTTGGACATAGTGCGCGCCGGCGGCCCGCGCGAGGAGCCGGTGATCCGCCCGCTGCAGGTGCAGCGGGCGGTCCCGCGGGGTGTCGGCCGTGATCACCGTGATGGCCGCGCCGAGGTCCACGGCGGCCTTCAACGCGGTAAGTCCGTTCATCAGGCCGGGTCCGTGCGTGACCGTGCAGATCGAGGGCCGGCCGGTCGCCACCTGGTGTCCGACGGCCATGCAGATCGCGCCCGCCTCGTGCCGGCTCGACAGGAAGCGCCCGCCGAGTTCCTCGGTGAGGCAGCTGACCCACGCCAGGTTGGCCTCGCCCATGAGGCCGAACACCGGGTCGGAGCCGAGCGCGCGGACCGCCCCCGCCAGCGCCCGGTAGCCGGGAACCATGCCGGTCATGCGCGGCCCGCCTCGACAACGACGAGGGCGTCGAGCACACACGGTTTGCCGTTGCGGACGACGACCGGATTGCAGTCGATCTCGACGACCGCGGGGTCCTCGTCGAGAACGGCACTGAGCCGGTCCAGGATCGCGCGGATCGCGACCAGGTCGACAGCTGGATGCCCACGGTAGCCGTAGAACAGCGGAGCGGTGCGCAGCGTCGAGATGGCGCGCTCCAGTTCCCCTTCCTCCACCGGCGCGAGGAGGGCGACCGCGTCATCGAGGAGTTCCGTGAGCTCACCGCCGAACCCGATCGTCACCACCGGACCGAACTGCGGATCACGGACCGCGCCGATGATCAGCTCGTGGCTCCCGGTGACCTGCTCGGCGACAATGACCGTGCCGTCGCCCAGGGCCGCGAGTTCGGCCCAGCAGGCGCGGACGCCGGCCACCGACAGGTTGAGGCGAACCCCGTCCACCTCGGTCTTGTGGGCCACGCCGGAGACCTTGGCGACCACGCGTTCGTACCGGGCCGCGAAGTCCACGGCCTCCGTCACGGACCTGGTCAACGCCTGCGCGGGTCCGGGAAGCGCCAGCAGGGCCCGGCTCTCCCACTCGGTCAGGAAAGTCCTGGTGGAATCGGATCGCGTCATACCCATGCGGCATACCCCCGCACCGCACGCTCGGGAGAGTCGAAGCACGGAATCCCGGCAGCCACGATCCGCTGGCGGACCTGGGGCACATCGAGCAGGAACGCCGTCGTCGGTTTGCCGGACGACGCCGCCGCGGCAGCCACCGCGTGGCCGAACTCCGGCACGTCGAGGCCGCAGTTGATGGCGATGACCCCGTCCACGCCGGGATCGTCATACACCGCCCGCACGGCCGGCGAGAAGCCGTCGGCCGGGCACTGCGGGGTCAGGTCCACCGGATTCGACGTGCCGGCGAAGTGGGGCAGGACCGCCCCGAGCCGTTGCCGGGTCCGGTCGGTGAGGACCGGCACCCGCAGGCCGGCGGATTCGGCGGCATCGCACGCCAGGACGCTGGGACCTCCTGACACGGTGACGATGGCGACGCTGGGCCCACCACGGGGCCGCCCGGTCGTCGCGTCCGCCGCTGTGACCGCATCGAAGAACTCGTCCGATCCGGTCGGCATGAGCACCCCGGCGCGCCGCAGCGCGGCCTGCGTCGTGCGGTAGCTGCCGGCGAGCGAACCTGTGTGGCTCATGGCGGCCCGGGTGCCGCCGACGCTGCGTCCGCCCTTCAGCAGCACCACCGGCTTGTCGACAGTGATCTTGCGGGTGACGTCCACGAAGCGGCGGCCGTCCCGGATGGACTCGGAGAACACCGCGATGGTCCGGGTCGCCGGGTCCCGGCCCAGCCATTCGATGACGTCCGTCTCGGTGACGTCGGCCGCGTTACCCAGGCTCGCGAATCGGGACAGGCCGAGGCTCCTGCGGTCCAGCTCCGACAGGAACATGCCGCCGAAGGCGCCGCTCTGGCTCACGAACGCGATGGAGCCGGCCCGCAGCGGCACGTCCCAGAAGTAGGAGCCGTTCAGCCAGCTTCCGTTTCCGAACCGGCTGAGGACTCCCATGCAGTTGGGGCCGATCAGGCGGGTTCCCCCCTCCCCCGCGATCCCGACCAGGTCGGCCTGCAGTTGGGCTCCTCGAGGGCCGGCTTCACCGAAGCCCGAGGAGAGGACCACCGCGACCCGGGCGCCGGCCCTGACGGCGTCGGCCAGCGCCGCCGGAGCAGCCGCCGCCGGTACCGAGATCAGTGCCAGGTCCGTGGGCCGGTCCAGGGACGGTACGGCGTGGGCGTCCTCGAACTCCGCCGCCTTGGGATGCACCGCCGTGACGGAGATCTGCCCGGCGTCCTGCGCGGCCCGGGCGTTGGCCAGGAGCCGGCTCCCGAGCTTGTCCGGGTCGGCGAGGGAAGCGCCGTACACGGCGATCGATTCCGGGTTGAAGAGGGCGTCAAGGACCGACATCGGCACCCTCTCCGGCCCGGACGGACCGGTGCCTGGCGACCGTGGTCAACGCCTGCATGAGCGACTCAATCGAGTTGAAGCAGGGCAGGTCACCTTCCTCGCCGGCCTCCTCGATAGCGATCGCCCGCAGCGCGTTGACCGGCGCGGAGCCGTCGGTCCTCAGCACCAGGACCCTGTTGCCCGTCCGGGTAGCCTCGCGCAGGCGCCGGACAAGCTTCCTGACCTCGTCCTCGGCGTTGTCCTGATTCGCGAACGACGTCAGGTTCAGGTGCAGCACCAGACGGCCCACACCCGCGTCCCGGCTCAGTTCGCCCGCCAGGAGACTGGCACCGTCACCATCGTTGGCCAGCAGGAAGTTAAGGGGGATGTCCCAGATCGCACCGCCGCGAGACGACGGGACACCGACCGCGCCCTCCAGCCTGGCGATGAGATCGTCAGCCAGTCGTGCGAGGGGCAGCCGACCGGCCGCGGCGAGGTCGGAGAGCAACACCGACGCCCCGCCGCCGTTGCCGACGAAGCAGAGCGGGCCGTCGACGAACTCGCTGCCGACCAGGGCCAGGCAGTCCAGCAACTCTTCCGGAGAGTTCACGAAGTAGGCGCCGGCCTGCCTCAGCAGGCCCTCCCAGACGCGGTAGTCGCCCGCGATCCTGCCGGTGTGAGTCGCCACAGCCTCGGCCGCGGCCGAATCGCGCCCACCCTTCATGCAGACGACCGGCTTGGTCGCGCTGGCCGACGCTATGGCGGCCAGCAGGGCGGGACCCCGCGACGTACCCTCCAGGTACATCCCGATGGCGCCGGTCCGCTCGTCCTCGGTGAGGTACTCGACGACATCGACCTCGTCGACATCGCAGCAGTTGCCGAGCGAGGCGGCCACGCTCACCCCGAGCCCGCGGGCGCTGGCGGAGAGCAACAGGTCCTGTGCCATGCCGCCGCTGTGCGACACCAGGCCGAGGCCGCCGTCCTTGTCGAACGCGGCCCGGGGGGTCCAGGAGACGCCGCTGTTCGACGAGTAGACGCCCATGCAGTTGGGGCCGATCACGCGGGTGCCCGCGGCCCGCAGGGTGTCGAGCAACGCGCCGGTCTCCTCCGCCGGCCCGAGGGTCGCGTTGAGGACGACGACGGCCGCGACCCGCCGGTCGGCGCAGGCACGCAGCACGTCAGGCACCGCCGCGTCGCCGACGCAGACGAAAACAAGATCGACATTACCCTGGATGTCGGCCAGGCCGGCTGCCACGTCAAGCCCGAACAGCACGTCCCGCCGGGGATTCACCGGCACCACCCGCCCGGCGTACGGCCCTTCGATGAGGGCCCGCATGACGGTGGTGCCCAGCTTGCCCGGCTGATCCGTTGCGCCCACGACCGCGATGGTCGCCGGCTCGAAGAACGCCGCGAGGCTCGCGGCCTGGCGGCCCGCACCGGTTTCCCCGGTGCGGGCCGCCAGCCCCGTCAACGCCCCGTCCACTGAGGGGTCCTGCGCTCCGCGAAGGCCTTGAGGCCGTTCTTCGCGTCCTCGGTGTGGTGCACGAGGTCACCGGTCTTCTCACCGATCGCGATGGCGTCGCGGAGCGAGAGTCCCTTGGTGTGCGCGGTCGTGTACTTGATGTTGCGCAGGGCCAGCGGAGCACACCGCAGGATGCGCTCGGCGTACTCGTAGGCCTTCTTCATCAGCTGGTCCGGCTCCACGACCGCGTTCAGCAGGCCGAGTTCCAACGCCCGTTGCGGCAGCAGGTCGTCGCCGGTGAACAGGAACTCGTATGCCTGGTTCATCGGCAGCAACCGCGACAGGATCGTGGGGCCGGACACCGAGGAGATGCCGTGCCGCACCTGTGGCCAGCCCATCTTGGCCGTCGTGCTGGCGATCCGGATGTCAGACATGAGCGCGACCGCGGAGCCACCGGCGTACGCCATCCCGTTCACGGCCGCGATCACCGGCTTGTAGATGTCCGCGATGCCGCCGTACACGCCGGCGGCGTCGGGGTCGGCCAGCTTCATCTCCGGCGTGACCACCTCGACCAGGTCGTGGCCGACGGAGAAGGCCCGACCCGCGCCGGTCACGATCGCCACCCACACGTCGGGGTCGGCTTCGACCCGGCGCCATACTTCGGCCAGCTCGCAGCGCATTTCGAAGTTCATCGCGTTGAGCTTGTCGGGACGGTTCATGGTGATCACGGCCACCTTGTCGGCGACCTCGTACGTGACGGTGCTCATGACTCTCCTGTTCCGTTGAACGGTTGCGCTACTAGCGGGTGCCGGCGAGCGTCTGGTCGATGAAGTCCGACGGCTTCGCCTCCCGCTTGATGAATCCCTCCTGGTACATGAAGGCGGCCAGGTTCTCGGCACCGCCCAGCGCGGTGGTGTAGGTGTTGGCGGCGATACTGGCCTTGTTGGCGTCCACGCTGGTGCCGATCTTGCGGTTCAGCGCCACCTGCGCGGCCTTGTCGGGGCTCTTGGTGATGAGATCGAGCGCCTCGGCGAACGCCTTGGTCAGCTTGTCGCGGAGGCTCGGGTCGTCCTTGCCGAACTTGTCGCTCAGCACGAACACACCGAGCGCGGTGTCACCGACGACATCCTTGGAGTCCAGCACCACCTCGTAGCCGGGGTCTTCCAGCAACTTGTCCGAGAACGGCGACTGCGTGAAGTCCAGGCTGACCCCGTCATTGCGCAACGCGTTCGACGCGTCCGGTTCGCCGAGCGGCTGGAGCTGGGCCTTGAAGGCCTGTGCGTTACCCACCTGCTGCTTCGCGGCCATGGCGAGCACGATCTCCTGGATCGAGCCCGGAGAGGGGTAGGCGATCCGGTCGCCCGGCTTGATGTCCTTCAGACTGGCGTATCGACCCTTCTTGGCGATGAGCCTGATCTGCGCCGTGCTGCTCCCCGACGCGATCTTCCAGGGCACGTTGTTCGCCCACGCCGTGAGGAAGGACGTCGTTCCGGCGATGGTCGCGTCGACCTGACCGGACACCACCCCGTTGGCGGCGTCGACGCTGGAGTTGACTCCGATGTACTCCAGCTTGGCGCCGGGGATGTGCTTCTCCAGGATGCCCTCATCGATCATCACGTAGATCGGGAGGTAGGCGAAGTTCTCCTTGATCGCGAAGCGCAGGGTGGGGGCGGCGGCGGACTCTCCGCCTTCGTCCGAATCGCCGCAAGCGGCCATAGCCAGGGCCAGCACGGTGGCGCTGACGCCCGCAACTATTCTCTTCGACCAGCCGCCCCCGATGCGGCCCGATGCTTGTTGTGACTTCATGACAGTCCTACCTTTCAACCGTGTGGAGGGCGGATTCTGCTGTCTAGGTGTTGTTCTCGAGCAGGCCCCATCGAACGGCCGTACGGCGTTCGACAGCACGAATCGTCTGCTCGATAAGAAGTCCGAGAATGATGATCGCGATCAGGCCGCTGAAGAGGTCCTCGACCTGGTAGTTGTACCGAGCGCTGAAGATGAAGGAGCCGAGACCGGACTGCCCGGCCGTAGCTCCCAGGATCAGTTCGACGGAGATGACCGTGCGCCATCCGTAGGCCCAGGCCATCCGCATCGCGGTCAGGGCGCTGGGCACCGCCGACGGAAGGTAGATGTCCTTCAGCATTCGGAAGTGGCTCAGCTGCATGCTTCGCCCGACGCGACGCAATGTGAGGGGCGTCGCCTGGAAACCTGTGTAGAGATTGAGGGCCACGACCCATACGACGGTATTGAGAATGACCGCGATGATGGCCTTCGTGCCGAAGCCCAGCCACACCATGACGAGCGGCAGGAGAGCAACGCCCGGCAGCGGATTCATGATGCTGCTGATCGTCCGCAGGAACAGGCCACCGAAATTGGAGAAGACGCCGAAAGCGGCGAGCCCCACGGCGATGGCACTACCCACCACAATGCTCTGCAACAGAATCCAGAACGTGTTCGCCGCGGCCTCGATCAGCGTTCCGTCCGCGATCAGGGAGACGGAGTTCTCGGCGATGGACGAGGGCGGCGGCAGGATGAGCGGGTCCACGTCGTAGACACGCACCACGACTTCCCACACCACCAGCAGGCCGGTGATCACGAGAAGTTGCTTCAGCCAGTCATGACGGGGCCGGCGAGCGGCAGAGCGGGCACCGGCGAGAGCCGGGACGGCCGGGGTTACGGGTGCGACGGACATCAGCGCCACCCCTTCGCCCAGCCCAGAAGGCCGGCCCGCTTCGGCGGTGCGGACGCATCGGTCGGATTCTGGGCGCCCGGCCCTCGTGTCTGGTTGCTGCGGAGCTCGTCGCGAAGGTGCTCTTCGAGCGCGACCTGGTCGTGATTCTCGGCTTCATAGATGTTGGTCACCCGGCCGGCGGCGCTCATCATCATGATCCGGTTGCCGATCATGACGGCCTCGGGAATGTCGTGGGTGACGAACAGAATCGTGGTGTCCAGACGCTCACAGAGCCCGAGCAGCTGTTCCTGAAGACGTCGGCGGGTCTGTGCGTCCAGCGCGCCGAAGGGTTCATCGAGCAGCAAAACCTCGGGCGAGATCGCCAGGGCGCGGGCGAGCGCGACGCGCTGCTTCATTCCTCCCGAGCATTCGCCCGGATAGAGGTCGCCGCGGCCGGCCAGCCCGACCATGGACAACAGTTCGTCGGCCCGGGTGGACATCTCGCTGGCGCGCATCTTTTCGCTACGCCGTTTTGTCCGGGCCTTCAGCGCATACACGATATTCGACCGGATCGTCTGCCACGGGAAGAGCTGGTCGAATTCCTGGAACATGACGAACCGGTCCTGGCCGGGGGCCGAGACCGCACGCCCGCTGACCTCGACCCGGCCGGCGGCGATGGGCAGGTAGCCAGCGATGGCCTTCAGCATGGTGCTCTTCCCACATCCGGTCGGACCGAGCACCGTGAGCCGATCACCCGGCTCAAGGCGGAACTCGATGCCCTGACAGGCGTACTGACCCGGCGCAGCCGACTCGTAGCGCACCGCCAGTCCATCCACGAGCAGCTTCGGCGGCGTTGGGTCAGTCATGGTCCCGGCCGCCAGCAGACGCTCGGGCGTTATCATCGCCATTCGTTCCCTTCGTTTGAGGGGCTAAGCCCTCGGCGTCGGCGAGGACGACGAGAGCATCGAGCACGTTGAGGGCGCCAGCCGTCACCGCGACCGGGTTGCACTCGATTTCTTTGACGCTGGCCGACGAGTTCAGCGCCGCGACCAACCGGGTGAGCAGATCCGTGAGAGCTGTGGGGTCGACGCCTGTACGGCCACGTGTTCCGGCGAGAAGGTCGTACGCCCGCAGTCCCCGCAGCGCGCGCTCGACGTCTCGCCTGGTGTACGGCGGGGCGAGAAAGCACACGTCGGAAAGCACCTCGGCGAAGATCCCGCCGACACCGACCATCGCCACCGGACCGAACTGGGGGTCCCGGAACGCGCCGACGATGAGCTCGAAGTCGATGGGACCGACCTGCTCCGCCACCAGGACGGTGCCGTCACCCAAGCCGGCCAGTTCAGTCCAGGTCCGCTCGAGGCTCTCCGCGGTCAGTCCGGCGCGGACACCATCGATGTCGCTCTTGTGGGCGACACCCGACACCTTGGCGACGACCGGACCGCCGACCTCGGCAAGGAACTCCGCGGCCTCGGCCGCGGTCCTCGTCAGGCGTTGCCGCGGACGGGGTACGTCGCCGATGAACGCGAGACTCTCCGACTCGGTCAGCGCCACGGTGCTCACTGCGTGGACTCGATTCTTGGACGCACTTGGAGCTTCCTTCCTGGCGGCATTCCTGCGGGACAGTTCGCCGTGCTGCTCGTGATCCCAATGGCTCCGACCTGGGCTTTGCTCGTTACTTGGTGCGTCAGCATGCAGTCACCCCCGAAGGTGCGCCACTGGTGTGGTTCGTCTAGTGGAACGGCACCTGCCTGCGATTTCCGCGCTGGCGATCGCGCCATTAGCGGCACCGATATAGCCGGGCCGCGGAATGGATATGTGGGTGGCCATGACGTGGGCGCGGGGCGCGACCCGGGGATCGCGATACGCGATCCCCGGTCAGGCCGGCGCGGACCTCACCGGAGTTGGAGCTGGTCAGTCCTGCCGGGGACGCGCGGGCTCACCGCTCCCACGGGCGGGCAGAACGACACCTCGTCCCCGGATGCGGCCTGAGGCGAGCGATTCAAGGGCGCGACCCAGCTCCTCGAGGCCGAAGGTCTCCGTGTTCAGCGTCAGATCGCCGCTGAGGAACAGGTCCGCCAACCCCAGGCCCCGGCTGCGGGCCGCGCTCTCGCGGCGCATCATGTTCACCGGCAGCAGCGCCACGTCGGCCAGAAGCCAGCTCGGCAGGTCGAGCCGCAGCGTCGTACCGGCAACGTAGCCAACCGCGACGGCACGGCCGCCCGGCCGCACCCACCGCATCCGCCGCGGCATGGCATCGCCACCGACCGTGTCGATCAGCACGGTGGCCGGTCGCTCGGTGTCCATCTCCCGCATCGCGGCCTCGTCGCCATGGGCACAGAACTCAACTCCGGCGGGAACGAGATCACGTTGGGACTCCTCGGCCAGCCCCACGACCCGCGAGCCGGCTCTCAGCGCCAACTGGGCGACGATCGATCCCACCGCACCCGCCGCCCCGGCCACGACGACGACCTCGCTCTGCGCTCCGTCGACGCCGGGCCAGTCGCCCAGGCGACCGACCTCTTCCAGCGTGACCTGCGCGGTGGTCGCCGGCTGGAAGAACGTGGCGGCCAACTCCGGGAGCAGGTTCGCGGGCACCTCGGTGAGGGCTTTGGACTTGACCGCGACGTACTCCGCCCAGGTACCTGGCTTGACCATCCCGAGACCGGCCCCACGCAGGAGGACCCGGGTGCCCGGCGGCAACTCATTCGAGGCCTCGACCACCCCGCAACCCTCGACACCGGGGATATAGGGCAGGTCCGGGCGCAGATCGAACGATCCGGAGGCGATCGTGAGATCCAGATGTGAGACGGCTGCGGCGTCGACGCGGACCAGGGACTCACCCTCCCGGAGGGTTGGTATGGGCACCTCCTCCACCACCGGAGACTTGCCCCATTCGTACAGCCGAGCGGCTCGCATCATGGTCACCGACTACCTCCCAGTGGTTACGGAAGACCCCTCCCAGCCCGCGCCGGTGATGGCAGCGGTCCCGGTGATGCCCGCCACCGGATCATCGAGCCGCCCGAACGCACAACCACTCCGGTTCATCTACCGAAATGGCCGGGACCCCGGAGGTGGGACGTGGTCCGCTCAGCGGTCCACCCGCGGCACCCGCACGGGTCCCGGCCTCTAGGGTCCGTTGGCACCTGCACCCGTCACGTGTTGGAAAGGCTCCCGCGGTGCACACCATGTCGGACCAGCGTTTGATCCGGGCGGCAGCGGTCATCGCGCTGTCGGCGGCGCTGCCGTCGTTCCTGGTCGGGGCCCTCGCGCCGCGGATCAACGAGGACATGCGGTTCGGCGCGACGGAGATCGGCATTGCGATGACGGTGTGTTACACGGTCGCCGGGGTGCTCTCGCCGCTCGGCGGCCGGGTCGTGGCGCGCCTGGGCACGACCGTGGCCGCGCGCCTCACCTGCGCGCTCGCCACCCTCGGGCTGCTCGGCATCAGCGCGGCCGGCTCCGCGGGTCACCTCGTGCTCGCGCTCGCCGTCGTGGGATGCGCGAACACGATGTTCCAGCCAGCGTCGAACAGCCTTCTCCTCGGGGTCAGCGAACCCCGCCGGCAGGCGTTCGGCTTCGGCACCGTGCAGGGCGCGATCCCCGTCGCCGCCCTGTTGTCGGGCGCCTCCCTCGCCGTCGCCGGTGCCGGCCCGGACTGGCGGCTCATCACGCTCGTCGCGGCAGCCGCGACCGCCTGCGCGCAGTTCACGATCGGTGTGGGCCGGCCTGCCGTCGCCCCGGCCCGGTCGCGTCCGGCCAACCCGGTCGCCTCGCCCCGACTTGCGGTCCTGCCCTTGCTCGTGACCGGGACGATCGCGTCGGCGGCGGCCTCGACCCTCCCCTCCTTCACGGCCACCGCCGGTCACGCCAATGGGCTCAGCCCGACGGCCATCGCCCTGGCGCAGATAGCGGGCAGTCTCGGAAGCGTCGCCGTACGGATCGCCGCTCCCGTCGCCATGAGCAACGCCGCGCTCGGTCGCCGCCTCGGCGTCGTCGCGGCTCTCATGGCCGTCGGAACGGTGGGTCTCCTTCTACTGGTCACCGGCGGGCAGGTCGGGTTCGTCTGCGGGGCCGTTCTCGGCTTCGCCTTCGGCTGGGGCTGGAACGGGCTCTACAACCAACTGGTGGCGGTGGCCTCACCCGGGCGGGTCGCCACGACCACGGGAATCACCCAGGCCGGCGTCTTCCTCGGCGGCACCGTCGGCCCGGCGATCTTCGCCGTCATCGCCGTCCGCGCCGGCTTCGGACCGGCCTGGGCCGCCATGGCGGTCCTCCTCGGCATCGCGGCCATCGCCGCGATCTCCGCCCGCCCACGATCGGCGGCCGAGCGCCGGCCAGCCCGGTCAAGCATCCAGAAAGGCCCCTGACATGACCCTACGACGTGCCTATATCGACACCCCGCTCGGCCAGCTGCACTTCGCCGAGGCGGGCAGCGGCACCCCCGTGGTGATGCTCCACCAGACCCCCCGAAGCCATGACGAGTTCCGCGAGGTCCAGACCGAACTGGCCGGGCGGGTACGGACCATCGCCATGGACATGCGCGGCTTCGGCCTCAGCGCCCCTCTCCCGAAGCCGCAGACGATCGAAGGCATGGCGGCCGGTGTGCTCGCCCTACTGGACGCTCTCACCATCCCGAGCGCCGTACTCCTCGGGCATCACACCGGATCGGCGGTCGCCCTCGAGGTGGCTGCGGCCGCACCCGACCGGGTACGAGCATTGATCCTCTCCGCCACCCCCTGGATCGACCGGCAGCGGCGGTCCGGCGGCCACGGCACCCGCGTCGACGAGGCTGAACAGCACGCTGACGGGGGCCATCTGACCGAACTGTGGCGCCAGCGCCAGCCCTACTACCCCGCCAACCGCCCCGACCTGCTGGACCGGTTCGTGCGCGACGCGCTGGCGCCGGGACTTGACCCGGCCGAGGGCCATCGCGCGTGTGGCCGGTACGCGATGGACGAGCGCATCGGCCTGGTCCGGTGCCCCGTCCTGGTGTTGACCCCCTCTGACGACCCGTTCGCGAGTCCCGCTGGCCCGAAGGTCGTGGCGGGCCTGACCAACGCGGAACGCGTCGTCACGGCCACTCTGGACGCAGCGATGATCCCGGCCATGGAGCAGTGCGCCGACCAGGTCGCGGCGTACGCCCTGGAGTTCCTCGAACGCCTCTGACGCGGAACGGCGGCTCCCACCCCATCCGATCTTCGCGACCGTCCCCCCGTCACACGCGGAGGTCTTCGGCATCAACGCATCAATAGGGGCGTATCGGTCGCATACTTGTGCCCGGATAGACCGCTCTCTATCATCGGCGGAAAGCGCTTTCCCGTCCACCTGAGCGCCGTCCCCTGAAAGGTGACCTGATGAGACGACTATCCGCCCTGCGTTGGCTAGCCGGAGGAGCCACCGTGGTCGCAACTGCCGCCGTCGCGTTGACGCTGCAGATGCCGAGCGCCTCCGCCGCGACAAACCTGAGCATCGGTGCGGGCGCCGACGGTTCCAGCAAGGCCAGTGGCACCAGCTATGGCAACGTCATCGACGGCAACACCGGTACCTACTGGTCGCCGAGCGGCTCGACCGGCACCATTTCCGTCAAGTGGGGCAGCGCGACGACGGTGGCCTCCGTCGTCATCAAGCAGGCCTCCGGCGGCGGCTCCATCAACGCCTGGCGCGTCGTCAACCACGACTCGGGCAGCGTCCTGGCCAGCGGCAGCGGCAGCCCGAGCACCATCAACTTCTCCTCGACGTCGCTGAAGAAGATCAGTTTTGAGATCACCAGCGCGTCCAGCGCTCCGCGCATCGCTGAGGTCGAGACGTACGGCAGTGGCGGCTCGACCCCCACCACCACGGCCGCGACCACGACCCGGCCGCCGGCCACCTCGTCCGCGCCCAGCACGGGGACCCCCACCGGGTCGTGGCCGGCGTCGCAGGGCAACGTGCAGACCAGCGGCATCATCTCGGTGTCCGGCACGTTCGACGGTGGCATGAAGACCTACTGTTGCGCCGGCGACGGCAGTGGCAGCGAGAGTCAGGACCCGATCTTCAAGCTGGCGAACGGCGCGACGCTGCAGAACGTCATCCTCGGCTCGCCGGCCGGCGACGGCGTGCACTGCGAAGGCACCTGCACCCTGCGCAACGTGTGGTGGAACGACGTGGGCGAGGACGCCGCGACGTTCAAGGACACCAGCGGCGGCACCTCGTACGTCATCGGCGGTGGCGCCAGGTCCGCCGGCGACAAGATCTTCCAGCACAACGGCAAGGGCACGGTGAAGATCACCGGGTTCTACGCCAGGTCCGGCGGCAAGCTGTACCGGGCCTGCGGCAACTGCTCCAGCTCGTACCAGCGGCACGTGATCATCGACAACGTCCTCCTGGACAACGTCGACATGGTCGCCGGCATCAACAGCAACTGGGGTGACACCGCGACGATCACCCGCGTCACGCTGATCAGCGGCGACGTCGTCTGCGGCAAGTACAAGGGCGTCAGCAAGGGCAGCGAGCCCACCTACCTCGGCGAGGGCTGGAACGACAGCAACTGCAAGGTGACGAAGAGCGACATCACCTACAAGTGACGCAGCGCCGATGGGGTGCCCGCCGGAGCCGGCCGGCACCCCATCGGCCGTCAGCGACGGTGCGGCTTGCGGGCGCGGACGCGTTCCACCGTGCCGGCCTTCAGCCGTTCGGTCTCCTCGACGGCGAACCCGGCGGCCTGCACGAGGGGTAGCTGGCGGCGGGTGAAGTACTCCCCCTCGGTGCGCACCGTGACCTGTCCGACCAGCCACTGGGCGGCCCGGATCGGCCACCAGTTGCTCCCGATGTGATCCACCAGCAGCAGCGTCCCACCGGGTACGAGCACGCGTTTCATCTCGGCGATGGCCGCGGCCGGGTCGGGGATGGAGCACAGCGCGAGCGCGCACACCACCGTGTCGAATGACGCGTCGTCGAAAGGCAACCGTTCGGCGTCGCCTTCGCGCAGGTCGACCGCCAGGCCGAGGGCGGCCGCCCGATCGTGGGCGATGGCCAGCATCGCCGGGCTCAGCTCGACCCCGGTGACGGTGACGTCGGGCCCGTAGTGGGGCAGGTTGCTCCCGGTGCCGATGGCGACCTCCAGGACCCGGCCGCGCGCCCGCCGGCCGATCCATTCCCGACCGCCGGCGAACCAGGTCCGATCGAAGAACGCCATCTGCCTGTCGTACTTCGGCGCGGTCCTGTCCCACACCCGCCTCTGGCGGTCGGTCGGCGTTTCACTGGTGCGTCGTCGTGCCGTTCCGGTCATGACCGTCCTCCATGCGCGCGCGATAGGGCCTCCAGTGTCACCGCTCGCCGAACAGAGTGGTCTGCTCCCCGGAGTCGAGGTCCACGCCGTGCTGCGGCGCGGGCAGGCGGTCGGCGCGCGCCGAGTGCAGCCGCCGCCCGCTGGCCCGGTCACGACGGCTGGTGACCACGCAGGTGACCAGGCGTACGGGCGGCGGCGGCGCGCTGAACGGGCCTGGCCCCCAGCGGACCCACAGGGCGACCCGGCCGGCCCCCGCCTCCGCGAGGAGTTTGTCGAGCGTGCGCCGGCGGTCGGAGCGGTCCACCTCGACGACGATCGGCGCGGCGCCCGCGCGGGCGATGCCGACGTCGACCACGGAGTGCCGCTCGGCGTACGGGGCGGGCAGTGGCATGACGCTGCGCGCGCGGCGGTAGACCCGCCAGTGGTGCGACCGGCCCCACTCGACGACGGCCTCCACCAGCAGTTCGGTGACCTGGTCGGCGTCGCGGTCGGCGAACGACATCGCGTCGATCCAGTCAGCCAGTGACGCGGCGAGCCGGTCCGCGTCGTCTGCCGCCGCCGGGCGTTCACTGTGCGACATCACCCGGAGCCTAGCCCGTCAGGCGCCCCGTCCGCGGAGCCCGGCCCGGTCGGCGGCGGCCCGGCCGGAGTCCCAGCCCTCGACGCTGTCTACGCGGGCGCCCCGGCCGCGCGTGGTGTGCGGGAACGCCGCGCGCATGGAGTCGCGGACCCGCTCGTCGCGTGATGCCAGCACCGGCAACAGGTCGGTGTCTCCCACGGCCTCCGTCAGGGCGGCCTCGGCGACGGCGGCGAGCCGCTCGCCGATGCGCACCGCGAACGCCACCAGGAACGACTGCCGGTACGCCCGCAGCCGCGCGCGGCCCGCCTTGCCGCCCGGCGGCTCGGTCCGGGCCATCGCCTGGTGCGCCTGCACCAGGAGGGAGGTGTACAGCATGTCGACCGCGTCGAGGTCGGCGTCGAACCCGAAGACGGTCGAGAAGCCGAGCTCCGGCGACCACACCGCGTAGCAGCGGTTGGCGCCCGCGATGGCGTCCAGCAGCGCGGCCTTCTCAGCCTCGTACGGATGGTCCACGCCGATCCGCCTCGCGAGCGCGAAGACCTGGTCACCCGCCTGGGTTTCCAGCAGCGCCTCGTCGAGGCTGTACCGGGTGACGAGCTGCTGGGCCTTGGCCGTGTACGTCTCGGCCTCCGCGGGGAACTCGGTCGACTCGGCCTTGGCGAGCAGGCCGCGCACCCGGTCCAGCAGCCGGGCGTCGGCCCGGTGGACCGGCCCTGGCCGGGCGCGGGCCCGGCCGGCGGCGCCGGGCGGCGGACCGAGCAGTTCGATGGGCGGCAGCTCGGACAGGATGGCGAGCAGCGTCAGCGCGGTGTCCACGACCTCCACCCGCTCGAGCCGCCCGTCGCGGGCGAAGGCGCGCAGGTAGGACTCGCCTTCCCACATGACGTACGCGCGCAGCTCGTCCACCTGGGCGCGCCACCGCTCGTCCAGGGCGTCCGGAGCGAACCCGGCCAGGTACGTGGCGATGGCGTACGACAGCAGGCGGGCGTGCGTCGCGTGGCCGCGCCGGGCGACGACCCGGTGCAGCTCGACCGGCTGCCACCCGCGGCGCCACAGCGTGGCCAGCGAATCATGGAGGCTCTCCGTCAGCACGGCGTCGACCTCGACCGCGGGCGCGACCGTCAGCGTGTCCAGTGCGGGTTCGTAGCGCGCCGCCCCGGCCAGGACCGCCCTGATCGTCTCCCGCACGGTCGCCATGCCACCAGGCTATGGGTCACGGCCGCCCGCGCCTGGCACCGGGCCGCATGTCCACGCCGGCGCGGACCGGTCGGGGCGGGCACCCGACCGGTCCGCGGCACGGGGTGCCGGTCAGGCGTAGATGAACCAGTAGCCGTAGGGGTAGGTGTTGCTGGTCTGGTACCAGACGCACTGCAGCGGGCCGGTCCAGCCGTAGTTCTGCATGCCGTAGTTGCCGATCCGGACGCATTCCGAGTAGTCGTAGACGACGCCGCGGAGGATGGGCGTGGCGTGCGCGGGCGCGGCCCCGACGAACACGGTCGAGCCGGCCAGGACCGTTGCCACGATCGCCATCTTGAGTCTACGCATGAGACCTCCATCGATAGAACGATGAGGAAATGATAGAGGAACTTCGATTGATTGAGTGGCCGCGTGGGGCCTGGTCGTGGTGGCCCGGCCACCGCGGTCGGTAATGTGCTCGTGCAGCAAGCGCGGCCGGCCGGCCGCGGGACCTGGCCGGCCTGCGGGCCGTGTCCCGGGCCTCGCAACCGGCCCGCCGCTTCGAGCCGGACCCGGCGGTGGGCCCGGGCTGGGACGCCGCCGCGCGGATCGGAGTGAGGTGAGGCCATGCGCGTCGCACTGTTCGTCACCTGCCTCAATGACACCCTGTTCCCGCAGGCGGGCAGGGCCACGGTGGCCGTGCTGGAACGGCTGGGGGTCGAGGTGGACTTCCCGGCCGCGCAGACCTGCTGCGGCCAGATGCATTTCAATTCCGGGTACCGGGCGGCGTGCGTCCCCCTGGTGCGCGGCTTCGCCGACACCTTCTGCGGGTACGAGGCCGTCGTCACGCCGTCGGCGTCGTGCGCCTCGATGGTGCGCCACTACCACCGGGTCGTGGATCCCGCCGTGACCCCGCCGCCGGTCTACGAGCTCACCGAGTTCCTGGTCGACGTGCTGGGCGTGACCGACGTCGGCGCGCACTTCCCGCACCGGGTGGCGCTGCACGAGACCTGCCACTCGCTGCGCCTGCTCAAGGTCGGCGACCGGCCCGGGCGGCTGCTGCGCGCGGTCGGCGGGCTGACGCTGGTCGACCTGGCCGGCCCGCGCGAGTGCTGCGGCTTCGGCGGCACGTTCAGCGTGAAGAACCCGCAGACCTCCGTGGCCATGGGCCTGGACAAGGCCGCGGACGTGACCGGCTCCGGCGCCGAGGTGCTGACCAGCACGGACACGTCGTGCCTCATGCACATCGGCGGCCTGCTGTCGCGCGGCGCGTCGCCGGTGAAGACCATGCACCTCGCCGAGATCCTGGCAACCGCGTGAGCACGCCGACGTTTCTGGGCATGCCGCCGTTTCCGGACGCGGCCCGCATCGCGTTGCGGGACACGCAACTGCGGGCCAACCTGAACCGGGCCACCACGACGATCCGCGACCGGCGGCTGCGCGCCGTCGCGGAGCTGGACGACTGGGAGGCGCTGCGCGAGGCCGGCGCGGCCATCAAGGACGACGTGCTCGCCCGCTGGCCCGAGCTGCTCGTCCAGCTGGAGGCCGCCGTCACCCGGGCCGGCGGTGTCGTCCACTGGGCGCGCGACGCCGCCGAGGCCAACGCGATCGTGGCCAAGGTCGCCCGTACCCATGGGGTTGACGAGATCGTGAAGGTCAAGTCGATGGCGACCCAGGAGATCGAGCTGAACGCGGCCCTGGAGGGCCACGGCATCGACGTGTGGGAGACCGACCTCGCCGAGCTGATCGTCCAGTTGGGGCACGACGTGCCCAGCCACATCCTGGTGCCGGCGATCCACCGCAACCGCTCGGAGATCCGCGACATCTTCGTCCGCGAGATGGGCGCGGTCGGCCGCCCCGCGCCTGACGGCATCAGCGACGATCCCGCCGAGCTGGCCGAGGCCGCCCGCCTGCACCTGCGCGAGAAGTTCCTGCGCGCCCGCATGGCCGTCTCCGGCGGGAACTTCGCGATCGCCGAGACCGGCTCGATCGTCGTGCTCGAATCCGAGGGCAACGGCCGCATGTGCCTGACCCTGCCCGAGGTGCTCGTCACCGTCCTCGGCATCGAGAAGCTCCTGCCGACGTGGCGGGACCTGGAGGTGTTCCTGCAACTGCTGCCCCGATCGTCGACCGCCGAGCGGATGAACCCCTACACGACTATCTGGACCGGCGTGACCCCCGGCGACGGGCCACGGGAGTTCCACCTGATCCTGCTCGACAACGGCCGCACGGACACCCTCATCGACCCGGTCGGCCGCCAGGCGCTGCGCTGCATCCGCTGCTCGGCCTGTCTGAACGTGTGCCCCGTCTACGAGCGCACGGGCGGTAGGGCGTACGGGTCGGTGTACCCCGGCCCGATCGGCGCGATCCTCACCCCGCAGTTGCGCGGCATCAACCGGCACCCGGTTGACGAGCAGACCGCGTCGCTGCCGTTCGCGTCCAGCCTGTGCGGCGCCTGCTTCGAGGCCTGCCCCGTGCGCATCGACATTCCCGAGGTCCTCGTACACCTGCGCGCCAAGGTCGTCGACCAGGGCGGGCACCCGCTGGAGCGGGCGACCATGGCCGCCGCCGCGGCCACGTTCGCGTCGGCGGGCCGGCTGGGCGCGGCGCAGCGGGCCGGCGGCGCGCTGCTGCGCCGGGCCCGCCGGCTGCGGCTGCGCGGCCCCGGCTGGGTGGGTGCCTGGTTCGGCGCCCGCGACCTGCCCCCACCCGCCCGCCAGTCGTTCCGCCGCTGGTGGCGCCGCACAAGGAGCCCGCGATGACCGCCCGCGACGAGATCCTCACCCGCATCCGCGCCGCGCTCCCCCCGCGCGGGCAGACCCCCCGGGAGTACGCGCTGCGGCTCCCCGACGACGTCGACGTCGTGGCGCTGTTCGCCGAGCGGGCCGCGGAGTACCGGGCGACGGTCACACTCACGGACGCCGCCTCGCTGCCCGCGACGATCGCGCGGGTCGCGGCGGGCCTGCGCCTGGCCGTGCCCGCCGACATCCCGCCGGAGTGGGTCGACGGCCTGGCCGTGGTACGTGACGAACCGCTGCTGGCCAACGCCGCGTTGGACCGGCTCGACGGCGTGCTGACCGGGGCGGCCGTGGCCATCGCGCTCACCGGCACGGTCGTCCTCGACGCGGGGCCCACGCAGGGACGGCGGGCGTTGACACTGCTGCCCGACCGGCACATCTGCGTGGTGCGCGCCGACCAGATCGTCGGCACTGTCGCGCAGGCGCTGGGCCGCCTCGACCCGCGCCGGCCGCAGACCTGGATCAGCGGGCCGTCCGCCACGAGCGACATCGAGCTCAACCGCGTCGAGGGCGTCCACGGGCCGCGCGACCTGACCCTGCTGGTCCTCCGGTCACCCGGCAGCTAGTCCGTGCCCGCGGCGCGGGGGATGTCGGGAGCGTCCCAGCTCGCGTAGCGGGCCATCGAGCGAAGCGCCACCCGCGCTGGCGTGAGCCGCATCAGCGTGTCGCGCAGGGCGATGGCCACCGGGTTGGTCAGCTGCTGCCCGAACCGGCAGATCTGCGCCGCCGCGCGGGCGACCTGCTGCGACCGCGGGCGGCGCAGCCGGTCGTACTTACGCAGCGAGGCTTCGACATCCTCGCCGGGCGCGCAGACCGAGGCCAGCACGGCGGCGTCCTCAATGGCCTGGTTGGCGCCCTGGCCGAGGTTCGGCAGCATGGCGTGGGCCGCGTCGCCGAGCAGGGCGACATTGTCAGCCGCGTACGAGGACAGCGGGGCGGCGAGGTGGCGCAGGTCCGTACGGATCACGGCGGCGGGGTCGGTGGCGTCGAGCAGGTCGGACACCGGCGCGTGCCAGCCACCGAAGCGCGCCCGCATCGCGGCCAGCTCGTCGTCGACCCGCAGGCCGGCCGGCGCGTTGACGGCGCCGTACCAGTACACACGCCCGTCCCCGAGCGGCACCATGCCGAACTCGGCGCCCGGACCCCAGGTGATCGCGGCGACGCGCTCGCCGTCCCAGGGCCGCGCCGTGACCCCGCGCCACGCGGTCGATCCGCTGTACACCGGGGCCGGATGCGCCGGCCACAGCCGGGCCCGCACCGTGCTGTCGATGCCGTCGGCCCCGATCACGAGCGCGGCGTCGCGGGTGACCGTCACGCCCCGGTGCCGGTAGGTCACCCCGGTGCTCACGTCCAGGACCTCGGCGCCGGTGACCAGCGACTCCGCGGGCAACGCCGCGCGCAGGACCTCGTGCAGGGCGGCCCGGTGGATCCCGATCGCCGCGGTGCCCAGCACGGCTGTCAGCGCCGCGCCGTCGATGCGCGAGATCCACCGGCCCGACGGCGTACGGGTGCCACCCGCCGCGTCCGCCGACCCGGCGCCGCGCACGGCGTCACCCACGCCGAGGGCGTCGAGCCCGCGCAGGCCGTTGGCCATCAGGGTGATGCCGGCCCCGACCTCACGGAACTCGGGTACCCGCTCGAGCACGGATACCCGCCAGCCACGCCGGCGCAGGCCGATCGCGGCGCACAGCCCGCCGATGCCACCGCCGATGACGATCGCCTCCACGCCACTCTCCCCTCCGTCGATGGAGAAGGGTACGAGATCGGCAGAGGCACGACCGCCGGGACCGGTCCGCCCGGCGCTCGGGGACGACCGCTCAGCGGTTGGGCAGGAGGTCCTTGATGAGAGCCTCGACGCGGTCGCGGATCTCGTCACGGATCGGCCGCACGGCCGCGATGCCCTGACCTGCGGGGTCGGCGAGTTGCCAGTCCTCGTGCCGCTGTCCCGGGAAGTGGGGGCACACGTCACCGCAGCCCATGGTGACCACGATGGAGGACGCCCGCGCGTCCTCGTGGGTGAGGATCTTCGGGGTCTGGTCGGTGAGGTCGATACCGACCTCGCGCATCGCCTCGACGGCGACAGGGTTGATCTGGTCGGCCGGGGCCGAACCGGCGGAGCGGACCTCGACGGCGTCGCCCGCGAGGTGGCGCAGCCAGCCGGCGGCCATCTGGGAGCGGCCGGCGTTGTGGACGCATACGAACAGCACACTGGGTCTCGTGTCGGACATGGTGCTTCCCTCCTTGGAATGTTGGCCGTGTCGAGCGGTCACCGCAGGTCGCTCGCCGCAACGGGCTGGGATACGGGCGCCGGGTACAACGCGACGACCAGCCCCGCGCCGATGAACGCACCGATGACCTGCGCGGCGATGAACGGGGCCACCGAGGCCGGCGCGATGCCGGCGAAGGTGTCCGTGAACGTCCGCCCGATCGTGACGGCGGGATTGGCGAAGCTGGTGGAGCTGGTGAACCAGTAGGCCGCGCCGATGTAGGCGCCCACGGCTGGGGCGGCCAGCGCCGCGCGGCCGGTCCGTACGAGGGCGAAGATGAGCAGGACCAGGCCGGCGGTGGCCACCGTCTCGCCCAGCCACAGGTTCGCGCCCTCGCGGACCCTGCCCGACACCGCGGCGGGGACGCCGAACATGGCGTTGGCCAGCAGCGCTCCCGCAACCGCGCCCACCGTCTGGGCCGCGGCGTACGCGGCGACGCCGCCGAGGGACCCACCCCGGTGCAGCCACCAGTCGACGGCCGTGACGACCGGGTTGAAGTGCGCGCCGGACACCGGCCCGAAGACCAGGATCAGTACGGTCAGCGCGAGGACCGTCGCCGTGGAGTTCTGCAGCAGTTGCAGGCCCACGTCATCCGGGGAAAGGCGGGCCGCCATGATCCCGGAGCCGACGACCGAGGTGACGAGCAGCGCGGTGCCGATCAGCTCAGCGAGCAGCCGGCGGGGCAGGCCGGCGCGGGCCGTCAGCATTCCCGTCGCTGGCCGGCGGTGGCCCGAGCGCGCTGCGCCAGGTCGGCGAGGTGCGCGGCGGCCGCGTCGAGAACGGCGGGGTTGAGGTGGTAGTAGGTGTAGCGGCCGTGAGGCTCGGCTTTCACCACTCCGGCATGGCGCAGGGCGCGCAGGTGGTTGGAGACGTTCGGCTGGGACAGACCCAGGTCCGCGACAAGGTGGCAGGTGCACGCGGGTCCGGCCGCGAGGGCTTCGACGATCGCGGTGCGGGCCGGGTCGGCCAGCAGCCGGACGATGCCCGCCATCGAATCACTGGGGACTGATATCACCACGTGGTCATAAGACGCGACGCCGGCTCGGCGCGCAACTTCCTGATCATGAACTTCTGGTGACGCGGTCAGCCCGGCACGGCCACGTCCAGCACGGCGGACAGGGCGGCCAGCTTGGCGCGGTTGGCGCGGTACCAGACCCAGGTGCCCCGGCGATCGGAGTCGACCAGGCCCGCCTCGCGCAGGACCCTCAGGTGGTGGGAGATCGTGGGACCGGTGAGGTCGAACGCGGGGGTGAGGTCGCAGACGCAGACCTCTCCCCCATCGGCGGAGGCGATCATCGAGAGCAGCTGCAACCGGACCGGGTCACCCATCGCCTTGAAGGCGGCAGCCAGGTCCCCGGCCGCCGCCGCGGGTACGGCGGCGGTCGCGATGGGCGCGCAGCAGGTGGCCGGGTCCAGGACGGGCAGCCGCTTCGACATGCCCCTAGGTTGACAGATCTCGAAGCAGCCGGCAACGCGCCTTGTCACGCTTCCCAATATCATCGTTAATCGGCGATGTACGACGAGAGGATGGTCGCGTGGAGGCACTGTTGGACCGCGAGGTCGCCCAGCGGTACGCGTCATGGTTTCGAGCCCTCGCGGACGCCACCCGCGTGCAGATCGCGGAACTGCTGGCCCGGCGGCGGGAACCGATGAGCGTCGGGCAGATCACCGCGGCGGTCGGGATGGCCCAATCGACCGTGTCACAGCACCTGAAGATCCTGACAGAGGTCAGGTTCGTGCTGGTCGAGCCGTCCGGCAACGCCAACCTGTACCGGATCAACGAGACGTGCCTGGCGCAGTTCCCGACCGCCGCCGACGTCGTCATGGGTCGCCCCGTCGCCTTCCCCGGGCGGCAGCCGTGCTGACCATCCGCGCCATGACGGCCGCCGACGCGGATGACGTCCTCGCGATCTACCAGGCCGGCATCGACACCGGCGACGCCACGTTCGAGACGGCCGCCCCGACCTGGGCGGCGTTCGACGCCGGCCGACTGCCCCAGCACCGCTTCGTGGCCTGCGACGCCGGCGGGCGGGTGTTGGGCTGGGTCGCGGCCAGCCCGGTGTCGGCGCGGCCGGCGTACGCCGGGGTGGTCGAGCACAGCGTCTACGTGCATCCCGACGCGCGGGGCCGTGGGGTCGGGGCCACGCTGCTGCGGGCCCTGATCACCTCGACGGAGGCGGCGGGCATCTGGACGATCCAGTCCGGGATCTTCCCGGAGAACACCGCGAGCCTGGCCCTGCACGCCTCCGCCGGGTTCCGGGTCATCGGGACCCGGCAGCGGCCCGGCTGCCTGCACGGAGTGTGGCGCGACGTGATCGCGATCGAGCGGCGCAGCACGGTGGCGGGCCTCACGGCACCGGCGCCACCCCGTTAAGTTGACAGTTCTCTAAGTAGGCGGCAGTCTAACCATGTAGCTTAGAGACTCTTCGAAACAAGGAGCTGGGACCGTGAACGCAACTGAGCTGCCCGTGGTCGTCATCGGCGCGGGCCCGGTCGGCCTGGCCGCCGCCGCACACCTGGCCGAACGGGGCGTCGACTTCGTCGTCCTGGAGGCCGGCTCCGGCCCGGCCGCGGCCGTCGCCAGTTGGGGACATGTGCGGGTGTTCAGCCCGTGGCGGTTCAACATCGACGCCGCCGCCCGACGCCTGCTGGAGGCCGAGGGCTGGATCGCCCCGGACCCGGAGCGGCTGCCGCTGGCGTCGCAGATCGTCGACGACTACCTTGCCCCGCTGACCAAGGTGCCCGCCCTGGCCGAGCGCGTGCGCTACGGCGCCAGAGTCGTGGCGGTCAGCCGTGACGGGCTGGACCGCGTCCGATCCACCGGGCGGGAGAACACCCCGTTCCTGATCCGCCTCGCCGATGGCGAGGAGCTGACCGCCCGCGCGGTCATCGACGCCTCCGGCACCTGGCCCACCCCGAACGTGCTCGGCGGGTCCGGCCTGCCCGCGCACGGCGAAACCGAAGCCGCCGCGTTCATCGACACGGCGCTGCCCGACGTGCTCGGCGCGGACCGCGACCGGTTCGCCGGCAGGCACACCCTCGTCGTCGGGGCCGGCCACTCGGCCGCGAACACGCTGCTCTCGCTGGCGCAGCTGGCCGCCGAGGTCCCCGGCACGACCATCAGCTGGGCCATCCGTACGGGCAACGCGGCCCGCACCTACGGCGGCGGCGAAGCCGACGCGCTGCCCGCCCGGGGCGCGCTGGGCACCCGCGTGCGTGACCTGGTCGAGTCCGGCGCGGTCACCCTGCTGCCGGGCTTCTCCATCCGGTCGATCGCGGTCGACGGGAACAGAGTGACCGCCGTCGCGCGCGGCGGCGAGACGGTCACGGTGGACCGGATCGTGTCGGCGACCGGATTCCGGCCCGACCACACCATCACGAGCGAACTGCGCCTCGACCTCGACCCGATCCTCGGGTCAACCCGGGCGCTGGCCCCGCTGATCGACCCGAACCAGCACTCCTGCGGGACGGTCCCGCCGCACGGCGTGGACGAGCTGGCGCATCCGGAGCCGGGCTACTACGCCATCGGCGCCAAGTCCTACGGCCGTGCGCCGACGTTCCTCATGGCGACCGGCTACGAGCAGGCCCGATCCGTCGTCGCCGCGCTGGCCGGGGACTGGGCGGCCGCCCGCGACGTCCAGCTCGAACTCCCCGAGACCGGCGTCTGCTCCTCCTCCGCCGACGAGCCGGCAGACTCGTGCTGCGGCACTCCGGCACCAGTGTCGGCCAGCGCCCCGCGCGGACTGGCGACCGGCGTCGCCGGCGGGCTGCTGACCCTGCCCGTGGTCGAGCAGGCCAGCGGCGGCTGCTGCGGCAGCTGATCTCACGGCCCGGTCAAGGCTGTACGCAGGCCGAGTGGGCGGCCCGCCCATCCGGGGGAAGGATGAGCGGGCCGCCCGGCGTGGGGGCGGGTCAGCGGCCGACGGGGACCGGGAGCTTCCCGGCGGCAGGCTCCGGGTCGGCCGGGGCTGCCGGCGGCGGGCCGTCGAACCGGGGCGGGGCCGCCGCGGCGGGCAGCGTGGTCATCAGGACCGCGGTCGCGGCCAGGATGCCGGCCAGCCAGTACGTCGTGTTCTCGAAGGCGCCGACGAACCCGGCTCCGCCGCCCGCGCCGTCCTCGGACAGCGCGCCGAAGAAGAACACCGAGGTCAACGCCAGGCCGAGCGCCTGCCCGACCTGGAGCATGGTGTTGATCAGACCGGACGCCGAGCCGGCGTGGGCGAACGGCACCTCGGCCAGGATCGCGTTGGCCAGCGGCGACACGATCAGGCCCATGCCGAGGCCGACGACCAGCAGCGGCCCGACCATGTGCCAGACCGTGATCTCCAACCCGTGGTACGCGGCCAGCCAGCCGTACAGGGCCAGGCCGGCGCCCATGAGCAGCGCGCCGAGCTGGAGCACCTTGCGGCCGAGCTTGGGGATCAGGACCTGCACGGAGATGCCGGCCGCGATGGTCGTGGCGACCGAGAACGGGATGCCGGTCAGGCCGGCCCGCAGCACGCTCCAGCCGAGGCCGAGCTGCAGGTACAGGGTCCAGACGAGGAAGAAGATGCCGGTCACGACGCCGAAGGCGAGCTGGACCGCGACACCGCCGGAGAAGCCCTTGACCTTGAACAGGGACAGCTCGATCAGGGGCGATCCGTCCCGGCGGGACTTGGCCCTCTCGTACGCGACCAGGACGGCGAAGACCGGGACGGCGGCGCCCATGGTGACGAAGCCCCACGCCGGCCAGCCGGTCTCCTCGCCCCGGGTCAGGGGGTAGAGCAGCATCAGCAGGCCGACCGTGCCGAGGAGCACGCCGACGACGTCGAGGCGCAGGGCGTACGGGGACCTGGACTCCTCGATGAACCTGGCGCCGAGGACCAGCGCGACGACGCCGACCGGCAGGTTGACGAGGAAGATCGGTCGCCATTCGAGGCCGAAGAGGTTCCACTGGGTCAGTAGGGCGCCGAGCAGCGGGCCGGAGATGCCGCCGAGGCCGACGATGGCGCCCCAGAGGCCGAACACCTTGCCCTTCTCCTGCGGCGGGAAGGTGGCGTGGATGATGGCCAGCACCTGCGGGACCATCAGGGCCGCCGCCGCACCCTGCAGGATCCGGGCGCCGATCAGCACCTCGGGCGTCTGCGCGACGCCGCACAGGGCGGACGCGAGGGTGAAGCCGGCGACGCCGACGAGGAAGAGGCGCTTGCGGCCGTAGATGTCGCCGAGGCGGCCACCGGTGATCAGGCCGACGGCGAAGGCGAGGGCGTACCCGGCGACGATCCACTGGATCTGGCTCACGGTGGCACCGATGTCGCCCCGGATCGACGGGATGGCGATGTTCACGATCGTCACATCGACCAGATCCATGAAGGCCGCGGCCATCACGATGGCCAGCGCGATCCAGCGCCTTCTGTCCGTCTGGTTTGCCACTGGTTCCTGGTGTCGTGATGTCATGGTGCCAGGCTAGGTGGAAACGCCCTTTAGCTACTCTGTCCGGCGATAGCCGATCATTTCGGTGCGATCAGCCGCGCTTATCGGGGCGCCGGCCCCGCAAGCCGATGCCCCACCCCGGCCGAGCGGGGTGGGGCATCGCGGGACTGTACGGGTCAGGCGCGGACGTTCTGCAGGGCGTGCTGCCCCTCCGCCTGCGCCGACAGGTGCGCCCAGTCCGACCAGGTCCGAAGCCGCGACGCGTAGACCGCCTGCGCGGCCTCGTACGGCTGGGTGCCGAAGAAGACCCGCAGCGGCGGCGCCTCGGCGTCCACGACGGCGAGCAGGGCCTGCGCCGCCGCGGCCGGGTCGCCCTGGCGCAACTGGAAGCCGGCCATCGCCTGACGCAGGCCGTCGTAGGCGGGGTGCGGAGCCGAGAAGACCGCGGACGGGCCGCCCCAGTCCGTGCCGTACGACCCGGGCTCCACAATGGTCACCTTGATGCCGAAGGCGGCCACCTCCTGGGCGAGCGACTCGCTGAGGCCCTCCAGGGCCCACTTCGAGGCGTGGTAGCCGCCCATCCCCGGGAAGGCCAGGACCCCGCCAGCGCTGGAGATCTGCACGATGTGGCCGCCGCCCTGCTCACGCAGGTGGGGCACGACCGCCTGGGTCACCCACAGCGCGCCCAGCACGTTCGTCTCGAGCTGCGCCCGGATGTCGGTCTCGCTCAGCTCCTCGACCGTGCCGAACAGCCCGTACCCGGCGTTGTTGACGACCACGTCGAGGCGGCCGAAGTGGTCGTGCGCCCGCTGGACCGCGTCGGTCACGGCGGCCCGGTCGGTCACGTCCAGGGTCAGCGGCAGGATCGCGTCGCCGAACTCGGCCACGAGATCGGCCAGCGCGCCCGTGTCACGGGCGGTGGCCGCCACCCGGTCACCGCGGGACAGCGCCGCGGTGACGAATTCGCGGCCGAAGCCGCGCGAGGAACCGGTCACGAACCATACCTTGGCCATGATTTTCTCTTTCTCTCGCCGACGTCTCGAATAACGCAGGACGTTAGCCCGGAAATGGTTCAGAGCCCCAATAAGATTCTTTTATCGGCGCCTTTCTCGATGGCTGCGTGCGCGTCGGCCGCGGCGTCGAGAGGCAGCAATTCCACCTCCCGGGACCGCAGCGCACCGGAGGGCAGCAGCCGGTTGATCGCCCGGGCCGCGTCGGCCAGGTCGGCCGTGGTGGCGTGCGAGATGACGAAGCCGCGGATCGAGCCGTCCTTCATGTACAGCCGGCCCGCCGGCAGCACCGGCTCCGTGCGCGCCCCGGCCAGCAGCACGATGCGCCCGCCGTGGGCCAGCAGGTCGACCGCGAGCCGCAGGTCGTTGTGGCCGGAGGTGTCCACATGCACGTCGACGCCGTCGGGGGCGGCCGCGCGCAGCCGGGCGGCCAGGTCGGGCTCGTCGTAGGGAATCACCTCGGCCGCGCCGAGCGACCGGCAGCGGTCCGCGTCGGCGGCCCGGGCCGTGGCGATCACCCGGGCGCCCGCCTCGGCGGCCAGGGTGAGCGCCGCGCCGCCCACGTTGCCGGCCGCGCCCGCGACCAGCACGGTGTCGCCCGTACGCAGGCCGCCGTGACGGAACAGGCCCAGGTACGCCGTGGCCGCCGGGTGCAGCACGGCCACCGCGGCGAGCGGGTCGGCGCCGGCCGGCAGCCGGTACAGCCGGTCGACCGGTACGACCGCGAGTTCGGCGGCGGCGCCCTGCCGCCCGCCGTGGCCGAGGCTGTTGCACCACACCGGGTCGCCGGGCGCGAACCCGCTCGCCCCCGGCCCGGCCGCGACGACCCGGCCGACCAGGTCACGGGAGACGACGAACGGGAACGCCACCGGGGTGCGGAACAGTCCCGAGCGGACGAAGGTGTCGACCGGGTTGACCGTGGTCGCCCGCACCTCGACGAGCACGTCCGTGGGGCCGGCGACGGGGTCGGGCAGCGTGCCGCACCGGATCTCCTCCGGCGGCCCGAATCGCTCAATGTACGCAGCTCGCATGGTCGCCACTGTCGCACGGCGGTTATGCACGCACCGGAATATCGCGGTTAGAAGGCCTTATCGCCAAGCCATCGATCCCCATCCCGGCATTCCCTAGCTTCGAGAAAAGAAGCGAATGGGCAACGACGTGAGGGGATTGAGATGCAGACCGTCTCCCGGCCTTTGTTCGACGTGTCGGTGCAGACCGAGGTTTCCGCGCCACCCGATCGCGTCTACGCGGTCATCAGCGACCTCGGGCGCAGCGGCGAGTGGAGCCCCGAGTGCGTGGGCGGGTCGTGGACCACCGGCGAGCCGGGAACGGTCGGTGCCGTGTTCCGCGGCGAGAACCGGCGGGCCGTCGAGGTCGTCGCCTGGGCGCCGGTGGTGCGCGGCACCTGGTTCACCGAGTCCGAGGTGGTCGCGGCCGAGCCCGGCCGGACCTTCGCGTGGTCAATGCGGACCAGGGCGGGCGTCAGGCAGGACAGCGTGTGGGCGTACGACATCGCCGCGGCGCCCGGCGGCGGATCGGTGCTGACGCACCGGTTCCGGATGGGCGAGGCCACCGAGGGCATCCGCGGCATCACCGCCGGGATGGACGAGGCGGCGCGCGAGCGGTTCTTCGCCGAGTGGGGCGCCAAGGTCGCCGGCGACATGCGGGTGACCCTCGGCCGAATCCGTCAGATCGTAGAGGGGGACTGATCCATGCTTCTTCAGCGCGTCAACAACAAGGGCATCCGCCTGGGTACCCTGTTCGAGCGGGCCGCCGAGCGGCACCCCGCCAACGTGGTCGTCCTCGACCACGACCTGGAGATCGCGCCGCACCTGGGCCGGCGGGCCATGGTCGGCGAGATCGCCGACGTGATCGACGACTACGCCTCCCGGCTGTGGGCCGCGCGGGTGCGCCCGGCCGACCGGGTGGTCATCCACAAGACCAACGGGTTCGACATCACCCTGCTCGCCTTCGCGGTCTCCCGGATCGGTGCCGTACCGGTGCTGTTGTCCCCGAGTCTGGACGGCGACACCGTGGCGGAGCTGCTGCGGCGCGCCGACCGGCCCTATCTGATCACCGACGGGGCTAAGCTGGCCGACCTGCCGGAGGTGGTCTTCGACCGGGCCGAGGCGGTGCTGCTCAGCGCCGGCAGCCACCCGGGGGCGGTCGAGCTGAGCGGCCTCGCCGGGGTCGAGCGGGTGCCGGCGGTCGCCATGCCGGCCGATCACCCGGCCCTGGTCACGCACACCTCCGGCACCACCGGCATCCCCAAGCTGGCCGTCCACACCGGACGGACGTTGCAGGCCCGGTACCGTCCGCAGATCTCCGTGGTCACCCCGCTGCTGCGGCGCCGGGAGACCGTGGCGATCCACGTGTCCTTCGTGCACTCCCGGCTGATGACCGCGCTGGCCATGTCGCTGCTGCGCGGTTGCCCGATCGCGGTGCTCGTCGACTCCGATCCGGCCCGGGTCGCGGACCTGTTCAGCCGGCTGCGGCCGGGCGTGGTGGAGGCGCACCCCAACTCGTTGATGGAGTGGGAGGAGCTGGCCGACGACCCGCGCGGTCCGCTGGCCGGGGTGAAGCTGTTCAGCTCCACGTTCGACGCCATCCACCCGCGTACCATCCGCCGCCTGCTCAGCGCCTCGCGCCGGCGCAACCCGCTGTTCGGCCAGCTGTACGGGCAGAGCGAGGTCGGCCCGGTGATCGGTCGCACGTACACCCGGCACCGCCGGGAGGACGCCGACGGGCGGTGCGTGGGCATGCCGTTCCCGGGCATGACCGAGGTGCGGGTGGTGAGCCGCAACGGCCGGCCGCCCTCGCCCGAGAACCCCGGCTTCATCGAGGTGCGCAGCGACGGCCGGATCGTCACCTACCTGGGCGAGCAGAAGCGCTACGACGCCCAGCTGTCCAAGGGTGGCTGGTGGCGGATGGGCGACGTCGGGTACCGCACCCGCTGGGGCTGCGTGCACCTGCTCGACCGCGAGGTCGACCTCATCGAGGGCTTCGGTTCGACCCTGGCCGCCGAGGACACCCTGTTCGGCAAGATCCCGGAGCTGGCCGAGGTGGTCATCGTGCCGGGCGCGGACGGCTCCGCCGTGCCGGTGATCTGCACCCGGGACGGCAGCCCGCTCGACCCGGACACCTGGCGCCGGGCGGTCTCCGGGCTGCCCCCGATGTCCGAGCCGGTCCAGTGGCTCATCGAGGACCTGCCCCACACGGCGACCACGAAGATCAAGCGGCTGGAGCTGGCCCGGTTGCTGGCCGCGGACAGGGGCGCGTGATGGCCCACGTGATTGTCGCGGGCGGCGGCATCGGCGGCCTCGCCGCCGCCCTCGCCCTGGCGGGTGCCGGTCACCGGGTCACCGTGCTGGAGAAGGCGGAGCGCTTCGCCGAGATCGGGGCCGGCATCCAGATCGCCCCCAACGGCCTGCACGCCCTGGACCAGCTCGGGGTCGGCGCCACCGTGCGCGCCGGCGCGGTGCACATGGACGAGCTGCGGTTCATGGACGGGGTGACCGGCGAGCACGTCACCAGCCTCGAACTCACGGAGGCGTACCGGCGGCGCTTCGCCAGCCCGTACGTCGTGGTGCACCGCGCCGAACTGCACGCCGCCCTGCTGGAGCGGTGTGTCGGCGACGGCGCGATCGAGCTGCGCGGCAGCTCCCCGGTCACCGGGTACGGCCAGGACGCCGCCGGGGCCTGGGTGAACCTGCCCGGCGGGGAACGGGTCCGCGGCGAGGTGGTGATCGGCGCCGACGGCCTGCACTCCGCCGTCCGGCGGCAGCTGGTCGGCGACGGTGACCCGGTCGTCTCCGGCATCACCGTGTACCGGGCGGTCATCGAGATGGACCGGGTGCCGAGGGAGCTGCGCTACGACCGGTCGGTCGTGTGGTGGGCCGGGCCCGGCTGCCACTTCGTGCACTACCCGATCGCCGGGGGCCGGTATCTCAACCTGGCCGCCAGCAGCGTCGACGGCAGCACCGAGGCGGTCGCCGGCAGGCCGGTGAGCCGGGAGCGCGCCCGCGCGGAGTTCCCCGCCCTGGGCGGCACCGCGCAGGCGTTGCTGGCCCTCGGCGACCAGTGGAAGACCTGGACCCTGGTGGACCGGGAGCCGGTGGACACGTGGACCGACGGGCGGGTGGCGTTGCTCGGCGACGCGGCCCATCCGATGTTGCACTACGCCGCGCAGGGCGCCTGCCAGGCGGTCGAGGACGCGGTGGTCCTGGCCCGGCACCTGGTCGGCGGGCCGGACATTGAAGATCAACTTCAGGCGTACGCGGCGCGGCGCCGCGACCGGACAGCGGCTGTGCAGCGGGCCGCCCGCGCCAGCGTCGCCCTGTGGCACCCGGCCGGTGCCGCGGCCGGGGCCCGCAACGCGACCCTGCGCGGGCTGTCCCAGGACGACCTGCGCGGGCACGTGGCGTGGATGCACGGGATGCGGGTCGCCCTGGCCGCGCCCGTGCCGGCGGTGGGAGGGGTGTCGACATGACCGAGATCTGCGTCGTCGGGGCCGGCCCGCGCGGGCTGTCCGTCCTGGAGCGGCTCTGCGCCAACGAACGCGCCCGGCGTACCCACGACACCGTCGTCGTGCACGTGGTCGACCCGGCCGGCCCGGGGGCCGGGGCGGTCTGGCGCTGCGACCAGTCCCGGCACCTGATGACCAACACGGTGGCCTCCCAGATCACCGTCTGGACCGACCCCCGCTCGCGCATCGACGGCCCCATCGAGCCGGGACCGAGCCTGTATGAGTGGGCGCGGACCCAGGACGACGAGGAGGCCCGTGCGCTCGGCCCGGACTCCTACCCGACCCGCGCGTTCTACGGTCGCTACCTGGAGGCCGCCTTCCGGCACGTGATCGCCAACGCGCCCGACCACGTGACCATCCGCACCCACCGGTCGCGGGCGGTCGCGCTGGCCGACACGCACGGCGTGCCCGGCGGGCCGCAGGGCGTCCGGCTGGCCGACGGCACCCGGCTGCACGACCTGGACGCGGTCGTGCTCGCCCTGGGCCACCAGCCGGTCCGGCTGTCCGCCCGCGAGGCGCGCACGGCGAGCCTGGCGCGCATCCACAACCTCACGTACGTGACCCCGGCGAACCCGGCCGAGCTGGACCTGGACGGCATCGAGCCGGGCGAGCCCGTGCTGCTTCGCGGGCTGGGGCTCAACTTCTTCGACCACATGGCGCTGTTCACCACCGGCCGCGGCGGCTCCTTCGCGACCGGACCGGACGGGCGGCTGGCCTATCACCCGTCGGGCCGCGAGCCCCGGCTGTACGCCAGCTCCCGGCGCGGGGTCCCGTACCACGCGCGCGGCGAGAACCAGAAGGGCGCGTACGGCCGGCACCTGCCGCTGCTGCTCACGGCCGAGTACGTCGCCGGCCTGACCCGGCCGATCGTCTTCACCCGCGACCTGTGGCCGGTGATCGCCCGCGAGGTCGAGACCGTGTACTACACGACGCTGCTCGGCCGCGGCCCGACGCGGGAGGCGTTCCAGCGGCGGTTCCTGGAGGTCCCGCTCGGCGAGGACACCGGGCCGGTGCTGGACGCCTTCGGCATCGCGCCGCAGCGGCGGTTCAGCTGGGAACGGCTGGCCCGCCCGTACGGGGAGCGCGCCTTCACCGACCGGGCCGAGTTCCGTGACTGGCTGCTGGACTACCTGCGCACCGATGTCGGGCACGCCCGCGCCGGCAACGTCGACGGGCCGCTCAAGGCCGCCCTGGACGTGCTCCGGGACCTGCGCAACGAGATCCGGCTCGCGGTCGACCACGGCGGCCTGACCGGCGACTCGCACCGCGACGACCTGGAGGGCTGGTACACGCCGCTCAACGGGTTCCTCTCCATCGGGCCGCCGGCCGTACGGATCGAGCAGATGATCGCCCTGATCGAGGCGGGCGTGCTCACCCTCACCGGGCCGGGCACGTGGATCCGCCTGGACGTCACCGAGCCGGCCTTCGTCACCGGGTCCACGGTCGTGCCCGGCGAGCCGATCCGGTCCCGGGTACTCATCGAGGCCCGGCTGCCGGAGCCCGACCTGCGCCGCACCGAGGACCCGCTGCTGCGCCACCTGCTGGACACCGATCAGGCCGCGCCGTACCGGATCGGCGGTTACGAGACCGGTGGGCTGGCCGTCACGCAGCGCCCGTACCGGGTGCTCGACGGGCGCGGCCGGCCGCACCCCCGCCGGTTCGCGTACGGCGTGCCGACCGAGTCGGTGCACTGGGTGACCGCGGCCGGCATCCGGCCCGGGGTCGACTCGGTGACCCTCGCCGACTCGGACGCCATCGCCCGTGAGGTGCTGGGCCTGCCCGAGGTCGCCCGGGTGCCCGCCGAGGTGCGCCCGGCCTACGCGCAGGTGCCGGACAACGACCTGATTGGAGTGATCGTATGACCGAATCGACCGGACTGCTGTCGCCGGTCCGCGCCGGGACACCGGTCGAGGCCGCCGTCAGTGACGAAGCCTGGGTCCAGGCCATGCTCGACGCCGAGTCGGGACTGGCCCGGGCCCAGGCCCGTCTGGGCACCCTGCCGCCGGAGGCCGCGGAGGTGATCACCCGGTGTGCCCGGGTGGAGGCCTTCGACGTGCGCGCCATCGCGTTGGCCTCCCGCGAGACCGCCAACCCGGTCGTCGCCCTCGTGCAGGCGCTGACAGCCGAGGTGGCGGGCAAGGACCCGGCCGCGGCCGAGTACGTCCACCGCGGCTCCACCAGCCAGGATGTGTTCGACACGGGCGCGATGCTGGTGGCCCGGCGCGCGGTCGGGCTGATCCGCGCCGACCTGACCGCGATCGCGCGGTCGCTGGGCGAGCTGGCCGGCGGGCACCGGGACACCCCGATGGCCGGGCGGACGCTGGCCCTGCACGCCGTGCCGACGAGCTTCGGACTCAAGGCGGCCGGCTGGCGCCGGCTGGTGCTCGACGCCCGAGACCGCCTCGACGCGCTCGTGCTGCCGGTCGCCCTGGGTGGCGCGGCCGGCACCCTGGCCGGCTACCTGCAGTACGCCGATGTGGACGGATACGCCGGCGACGGGTACGCCGAGCGGCTGACCGCCGCGTACGCCGCGGAGACCGGCCTGGCGGCGACCGTCCTGCCGTGGCACGCCCTGCGTACCCCGATGGCGGACCTCGCGGCGGCCCTCGCGCTGACGGCCGGGGCGCTCGGCAAGTTCGCGGCCGACGTCCTGGTGCTCGTGCGCACCGAGATCGGCGAGGTGGCCGAGCCGGCCGTCGCCGGCCGCGGCAGCTCCTCGGCGATGCCGCACAAGGCCAACCCGGTGCTGTCCACCCTCATCCGCAGCGCCGCCCTGCAGGCGCCGAGCTACGCGGCGGCCCTGACCCAGTGCCTGGTCGCGGAGGACGAGCGGTCCGCCGGGGTGTGGCACGCCGAGTGGCTGCCACTGCGCGAGCTGCTGCGGCTGGTCGGCGGCGCCGCCCACACGGCCGTGGAACTGGCCGGAGGGCTGACGGTGCGACCGGAGCGGATGCTGGAGAACCTGGGCCTGACCGGCAACCGGGTGGCCACCGAGCGGGTGGCCGCGGTACTGGCCCCGCACGTCGGCAAGGCCCGGGCCAAGGCGCTGCTCACCGAGGCCGGTCAGACCGCCGAGCTGACCGGTCACCCGCTGGCGACCGTACTCGGCTCGCACCCGCAGGTCGCGCCGCACCTGACCGAGGCCGAGCTGGCGCGCCTGCTGGACCCGGTGGCGTACCTCGGCGCGGCCGGTGACCTCGTCGACCGTGACCTGCGGGACTGACGGCCACATACGCCGAAGGAGGGCCGCCCGGGTGGGCGGCCCTCCTTTCCTTATGTCTCAGGCGTTGGCCAGGACCGGCCGCACGTTCGGCACCAGGTAGGCGGCCATCCGCTCGATGGTCGGCTCGTGGAACAGGTCGTCGACCTCCACGTCGAGGTCGTACCGCTCGGACACCTGACCGGCCACCCGGGCCGCCCGCAGCGAGTCCCCGCCCAGGTCGAAGAAGTTGTCCAGCACCCCGATCCCCTCGATCTCCAGGGCGGCGGTCCACAGCCCGTGCAGCTCGCGCTCCAGGTCGGTGGCCGGTGCCCGGTACGCGCTGTCCACATCGGGCCGCGAGCGCGGCGGCTCCGGCAGCGCGTTGCGGTCGATCTTGCCGTTGGTGTTGAGCGGGATGTCGCCGACCACGAACGAGGACGGCACCATGAACGCCGGCAGCCGCAGCCGCAGCGCCCTCCGGATGTCGCGCACCGCCGGCGTGGTGCCCCGGTCGGGCTCAATGTACGCGGTGAGCTGCGTGTCGCCCTGCCCGTCCGTACGGGCGAGCACCGCGGCCCGCCGCACCCCGGGCTGGGCGCCCAGCACGATCTCGATCTCGGCCAGGTGCACGGTGTTGCCGCGCACCTTGATCTGGTTGTCGCGGCGCCCCACGATCTCGATGCTGCCGTCCGCCCAGTAGCGCGCCATGTCGCCCGTGCGGTACAGGATCGGGGAACGCTGCGGGTCGATCGGGTTGGGGATCCACTTGTCCGCGGTCATCTCCGGCCGGTTGACGTAGCCCGCGGACAGGCTGTCGCCGGTGACGCACAGCTCCCCGACCACGCCCGGCGGCACCGGACGGAACCGGCCGTCCACCACGTAGGTCCGCACGTTCTCGATCGGGCGGCCGATCGGCGGCAGGGTCCGCGCCCGGCCGGCCTCGCCGAGGGCCTCCCCCAGCGCCGTGATGTCGCAGGAGGAGACCGTCGTGGCTTCGGACGACCCGTACAGGTTGATCAGCCGGAACGGCAGGCCGGCGGGCGGCCACGCCTGGATGCGCTCGCCGCACACCCGGATGTCGCGCAGCGCCGCGTCGGCCGGCCAGTCCAGCAGCCACAGCCGCTCGGCCATCGGCTTCATCAGCAGGGTGGTGGTGATGCCGTGCGCCAGGATCCACTCCTGCAGCCGCTCCGGCGAGGCCACGACGCCCGCCTCCGGGATGTGCACGGTGGCACCGGCGGCGAGCACCGGGAAGCACTCGACCTGGATCATCCCGTACCCCGGGGCGGCGAGCCAGGTGCCGCGCGACCGGGCGGTCATCCCGCACAGGCTGCGCATGCCGTGGATCAGGTTGCGGGCCGGACCGAACCGGGCCTGTACGGCCTTCGGCGCCCCGGTCGACCCGGAGGTGTATCCGATGTGGATGAAGTCGTCCGGACCGACCTGTTCGTGCACCTCGGTCGTCGGCGCGGTGGCCCAGTCGGTCGTGTCCAGGGTGATTACCGGGCAGCCGCCGCCCTCGACGAGCGCGGTGTGCTCGGTCAGGGTCAGCACCGCCGCGGCCGCGGAGTCCTCGAGCATGAACCGCAGCCGGTCGGCCGGGAAGCCGGGATCCATCAGGATCGCGGCGGCGGTCAGCTTGAAGCAGGCCAGCTGGGCGATCAGGGCGTCGGCGCCGCGCGGGAAGCAGACGCCGATCCGGTCGCCGCGCCGCACCCCGGCCGCGCGCAGCCGGTGCGCGAACTGGTTGGCCCTGCGGTCCAGCTCCCGGTACGTGACCTGCTCCCCCGGCAAGGCCACGGCCACCGCGTCCGGGGTGCTCCGGGCGTACCCGGCGACGAGCTCGTGGATGAACGGCGCGGGAATCGGCGCGTCGGTGTCGTTCCACTCGACCAGCGCCCGGTGGGTCTCCTCGCCGGTCAGCAGCGCCACGTCGGCCACGGTCGTGTCCGGCCCGGCGGCCAGGACGCGCTCCAGGTGCCGCGCGTACTGGGCCACCGCCTCCCCGTCGAAGCTCTCGGCCGGCATGAGCAGCTCAAGACCGGTCTCCCCGACCACCAGGGTCAGCGCGGCGGCAGCCGCGCGGGCGGGCGCGCCGTCGCTGATCACGATGGCGTGCGGCGGCTCGTCCCCGGCCGGGGTCTCGACCGCCGTGCCGGCCAGACCGCCGAGCGGGGCGTTGTCGGCGACCGACAGGGCGAGCGTCGTGGAGACCCCCGGGGCGCGTCGCCCGATGCGGATCTCGGTCTCCCCGGTGTACCGCTGGAGCAAGGCCGCGAGCGCGGTGACGGCGGCGGCCGGGTCGGCCACGCCGGCGATCGGTACCCGGTGCGGCGGCGCGCCGGCCGCTCCCGTGCCCGGTCGGGCCAGCGGCAGCGACGGGGTGGATGTCGTGGACATGGGAACCTTCCTTTCTCCGGCGGCGGATCAGCCGGCCATCGCGAGGTCGTAGGCGGAACGGCGGGTGCTCACCGCGTCGGCGAGCAGCTCGATCAGGTGCTCGGTGCGCTCCCAGCCGACGCAGGCGTCGGTGACGCTCTGCCCGAAGGTCAGCCGGTGGTTCTGGCCCGGCGAAAGGTCCTGCCGGCCCTCGGCCAGGAAGCTCTCGATCATCACGCCGGCGATGCCGTTCTCCCCGTCGGCGATGCGCAGCGCCAGGTCCTCGACGACCTTCGACTGCCTCTCGTGGTCCTTGCCGCAGTTGCCGTGGCTGGCGTCCACGAACAGGGCCGGCGGCAGGTCCGCGGCGCGCAGCTGGTGGACGGCCCGGGCGACGTGCACCGGGTCGTAGTTGGGGCCGTCGCTGCCGCCGCGCAGCACCACGTGGCAGTCGGGATTGCCGGCGGTACGCAGCACGGCGCCGCGGCCGTCGTCGCTGAGCCCGGGGAACGCGTGCCCCCGGCCGGCCGCGACGATCGCGTCGATCGAGTCGGCGACGTTGCCGCCGGTGGAGTTCTTGAACCCGACCGGCATCGGCAGGCCGCTGGTGAGCTGGCGGTGCGGCTGGCTCTGGACCGTACGGGCCCCGACCGAGCCCCACGACACGACATCGGAGAGGTACCGGGCGACCGCCGGGTCGAGGAACTCGCAGCCCACCGGCAGGCCCGTGCCCAGCACGTCGATCATCGTGCGGCGGGCCGCGCGCAGCCCGGCCGGGAGGTCCTCCGAGCCGTCGAGCAGCGGGTCGCTGACGAGTCCCTTCCAGCCGAGGCGGGTACGCGGCTTCTCCACGTACACCCGCATGACGATCTGCAGGGAGCCGGCGAACCGGGCGGCCACGGCGGCGAGCTTCTCCGCGTACGCCAGCGCCGCGACGGGATCGTGGACGGAACAGGGTCCGGCGACCACGACGAGGCGGTCCTCCTCGCCACGCAGGACGCGGGCGATGGTGTGCCGGGCGTGCTCGACCCGATCGGCAACGCTTGCCGGCAACGGGATCTCGGCGCGCAGGTCCGCGGGTGACATCAGCGGCTGGGTCGCGGTGATCCGTGAGGCGATGGTCCGGGCGATGTGCATCGCGATGATCCTTCCGTCTCAGACGTCCTCCGCGGTCAGCACCGCGGCGGAGAAGGTGAAACCCATACCGGTGCCGATCAGGAGGATCCGGGATCCCGGATCGAGCCGGTCGGATTCCACGAGGTGGTGCAGTCCGTAGATCTGGTCGGCGGCGCCCAGGTGCCCGATCGTCAGCCCGAGCTCCAGCAGGGTGTTCCTGGGCCGGATGTCCAGGGGGCGCACGAAGCTGTCGTGGTAGAGGGCGCGGCCGATGAACGGGCCGACGAGCCAGTCCACCTCCGCCGTACCGACCTCCGCCTCGGCCAACGCGCGGGTGACGACGCTGCGGATGCGCTCCGCGGTCCGGTCACGCACGTCGCGCAGGGACACCTCGCCGCGGGCCAGGAACTCCCGGGTCCGCCGGCGGGAGTCCGCCGGCTCCGGGCTGGGCGACAGGCGGAAGGGCTCGTCGCCGCGCGAGAGTCCACCCAGGACGGTGTCGGCCTCCGCGACGCAGGAGACCAGGCGGAGGCGGCCGCCGCCGCGGGTGAGCACCGCAGCCGCCGCCCCGTCGCCGAAGACCATGCCCGGCGAGGTGTAGAAGCGGTTCCCCGGCGGGCCGAAGCGGTCCGCGAGGGTGATCAACGCGGACGGCAGCGCCGGGTTGGCGCTGAGCATGCCCGCCGCCACGTCGAGGCTGGCCACGGACCCGTTCGACCAGGCCGCCACGGTGATCGGCATGGTGTCGAGCCGGGTGCCGATCAGCTCGCCGGCGATCCAGCAGGCGGCAGACCACTGGTCGATGCCCTGGAAGCCGGCGTGGCTGTGCAGGTGCAGGCTGGCCGGGCCGACCTCGACCCCGCGCTCCGCGGCGGCCTTGATCGCCTGACGACCGCTGGTGACGGCCATCTCGGGCGGGGCCTCGGCCGTCTGGGAGTAGCTGATCATGCCGGTGCTCTCCGCGGCCTCCGCCGAGTACGACCCGGCCGCGACCGCGCCGGAGATGGGCACCGCGTCGCCGAGGGTGGCGCCGGTCCCGGCGATCCAGATGTCATCGAAGCGCATGGCTGGGGCTCCCGTCCGGAAGGTCCTGCAGGAAGTGGCGCCCCTTGGTGACCCGGGCCGGGCCGGCGACGCCTTCGAGGACGGCCAGGGCGGTGCGGGTGAGCACCCGGCCGGCCGCCGACTCCACGGCGCCGGCGAGGTGCGGGACGCTCGTGCGGAACTGGACCGCGAACTCCACCGCGCAGCCGTCCGGTCCGTCCGTGGCGGCCCAGTGCCCGGCGTAGTCCTGGAAGTCGCCGTCGGTCTGGGTGAACTCGATCCGGCCGGGCAGGACCCGGCGCCGCTGGGTCCAGCGGGCCACGCCGCCACGGAAGGCGAGGACCCAGTCGCTGCGATCGCCGTCGCGGTCGACGGAGAGCAGTTCGGGGGCGTACGCCGGGAAGGTCTCGTCGTGGGCGAGCCGGCGGATGATGTCGTCGGCGGTCCCGTCGACGATCGCTGTCAGGGCGCGCTTTGCCATGTGTCTCCTCCGGATGGTCAGGGACGGCCGATGCTGACGGCCTGCAGGTGGGTCGTGCGCAGCATCGGGTGGCTGGCCTCGCCGAAGGCGCCACCGGTGAGGCCGGTGCCACCCTGGTTGGGCAGGAACGGCAGGAAGTTGCCGTGCGAGTCGTTGATCTTGAGGTTCCCGCCGTTGGTGACCGTGTCCAGGAACCGGGTGACGTTCGCCTCGCCGCGCGACCAGAGCGAGTTGCGCAGCCCGTACGCGTTGCTGTTGACGAAAGCGAGCACCTCGTCGAACAGCTCGTCGTCCGCGGACCCGGTGTCCGGCACGATGATCGGCAGCAGGGGGAAGAAGGTCTCGTCGCGCACCACCGACAGGTCACGCGCACCGGCCAGGCCGTCGACGCGCACCACGGTCGGCTCGATGAAGAAGCCGGTGTCCGAGGGGGTGCCGTCGACCTCCAGCCGCCGCGCGCCGTGCACCAGCTTGGCGCCCTTCGCCAGGGCCTCGCCGAGGCAGCCGAAGAACCAGTCGGCCCCGAGCACCGGGGTGAGCACCACGCCGCGCTCGTGCGGGTAGCCCGGCCGGATCTTCCCGATCGCCGCGACCAGCATCTCGATCACCTCGTCGGCGATCGCCGGGTGCAGCACGACCTGGTTCGGCACGTTGCAGATCTGGCCGGAGTTCATGAAGAACTGGGCCAGCGACTCGACGGCGGCGACCAGGTCGGCGTCGTGCCAGACCACGCAGCAGTCGTTGCCGGCCAGCTCCAGGATCGGCTTCTTGCCGGCGGCGACGCAGTCGCGCTCGAACTGCATGCCCTTGGCGCTTCCGCCGAAGTAGATGATGTCGTTGACCAGCGGGCTGGCGACCCAGCTGTCCAGCAGCGGCGGCGCGCACAGGGCGTTGAGGGTGCCGGGCGGGGCGCCGGCCTCCTCCAGCACGGGCGCCACGATCTCACGCAGCAGGTACATGCAGCTGAGCCCGACCCCGCGGGGTGCCCGCACGACCAGGGTGTTGCCGGCCAGCATGGCGGCGAGCCCGTTGAGGGTGTTGACGGTGGCCGCGTTCTGCGGCGGGTTGAGGCAGACGACCCCGTCCGGGACCCGGCGCAGCAGCATCTCGCGCTGCTCGTCGCGGCGCGTGACCGCCATCTGCTCGGCGCACCAGCCGAGGGTCTGCTCGCTCCACGTGGTGTGCGGGACGCCGTAGACGATGCCCTCGGACATGTCCCGGGGCTGCCCCTCGGCGACGAGCAGCTCGACCAGCGGGCCACCGCGCTCCGCCAGGCGTTCGACGATCCGGCGACCGATGGCCATCCGCCGCTCCAGCGGGACGCGGCGCCAGTGCGGCGCCGCCGCGGCGGCCGCCTCCAGCGCCTGCCGCGCCAGGTCCTCCCCGGCCACGAGGCAGGCCCCGGCCACCACGTCACCGTCGGGGATGGACACTCCGGGACGGCCCTCGTCCAGGTCGCGCTTGAGCCGCAGCGCGGCGAAGGTGTCGTCGAGCAGCGCCCGGGCGGAGACGGTGTGGACGTACCGGGGGTTGTCACCGACGACGTCCCGGCCGCCTATGTAGGCGGCATAGGTCTTCATCACGTCGTTCCCTTCCACGCTCCGATGTAGTTACCGATCAAAACGGTATGCTGGTAACAAGATCGGAACAACGGACCCGCGATAAGGGCTTCTTCTCGGGACCGGCCGCCGACCGTACCGACGCCGGAATGTATGATTTGCGGCTCTATCGGACGGAAGGCGGCATATCGTGCAGAAGATTCAGACCCTTCGAGGGCTCAGCACCATCAGCTTCTGGACGGACGACGTGCCGGCGGCCCGGGCCTGGTACACGGAGTTGCTGGGCGCCGAGCCGTACTTCGAGCGCGGCGGCGCGTACATGGAATGGCGGATCGGCGACCACGAGCACGAGCTGGGCATCATCGACCGGAGCTGGGCCCCGCCCGGCGCGGCGGCCGGCCCGGGCGGCGCCGTCGCGTACTGGCATGTCGACGACATCGAGGCCGTGTACGACCGCCTGCTGGCCATGGGCGCCACCGAGTACCAGCCGATCACCAAGCGCGAGGCCGGCTTCGTGACCGCCGCCGTGACCGACCCCTTCGGCAACGTCCTGGGCATCATGTACAGCCCGCACTACCTCGACCAGCTCGAAGCCCTCAGGAACCCGCCGCCAGCTTCGTGATGAACTCGCGGATGCGCCGCTCGCGGGTCTGCGGGCGCTTCAGCTTCTGCAGGGTCACGATCATGACGTACCGGGCGCTGGAACCCAGCGCGTCCCACGCCGCCTTCGCGGCCGGCGAGGCGTTCAGCGCGGCGGCGAACTCCGGCGACGGCTCGGCCCGGCTCGGCGAGTCGTACGCCGCGTCCCAGCGCCCGTCCGCCTTGGCCAGCTCGACCTGACGCAGGCCGGCCGGACGCATCCGGCCGGCCTCGATCAGCTTGGCCACCCGCACCCGGTTCACCTTGGACCAGGTGCTGCGCTTGCGACGCGGCGTGAACCGCTGGCACCACCAGCCCTCCGGCGCCGCGCCGGACATGGCCTTCCCGTCGATCCAGCCGTAGCACAGCGCCACGTCCAGGGTGTCCGAGCGGGTGATCGACGGCTCGTCGACGCCCTTCTTCGGGAACAGCACCCACACCTCGTCGGCGGTCTCGTGCCACTCCGACATCCAGGCCTCGAAGCTCGCCACGTCGGGAAACCTCAACATCAGACCGGTACCGCCTCCACGAGCGAGAATCGGGCCGGGGCCAGGCTCGTCACGTCGGCCAGCTCGAACCCGGCCGCCCGCAGCAGGGCGGCGAAGTCGCCCCGGGTGCGCTCCTTGCCGCCGAGCTGCACGAGCATGTTGAGGTCGCCCAGGTGCCCGAGGGCGGACAGCCGCGGGTCCACCACGTCGGGCAGCACCGCGTCGACGATCAGGAGCCGGCCGTGCGGCGGGATGACCGCGCGGATGTGCCGCAGGATCACCTCGGACCGCTCGTCGTCCCAGTCGTGCAGGATGCTCTTCAACAGGTACGCCTCCGCCCCGGCGGGCACCGACGCGAAGAAGTCGCCGGCCACCCGGGCGCAGCGGTCGGCCACGCCAGCCGCCGCCAGGGTAGCCTCCGCCTGGGACAGTCCCTCGGCCGTGTCGTAGAGCAGGCCCCGCACGCCCGGGTGGGCGGTCAGCACGGCCGCGATCAGGGTCCCGTCTCCCCCGCCCACGTCGGCGACCGTGTCGAAGCGGCCGAAGTCGTACGCCTGCGGCAGCACGTGGGCGGCCAGCCGGGTGCCCTGCCGCATAGCCGCGTTGAACCGCGCGGACAGCTCCGGGTGCTCGGCCAGGTGCCCGAAGAAGGAGGTACCGAAGGTGGCAGGGAAGACCTCCCGCCCGGTGCGCACCGCCTCGCCGAGGTGGGCCCAGCCGCCCAGCATCGCCGGGTCCGTGGTCATCGCCACGAACTCGGCCATCGAGTCCGGCCGGTCCGTGCGCAGCAGCTCACCGACGCCCGTGCGGGTGAACCGGCCGGGCTGCGTCTCGCGCAGCACGCCCAGGGCGGCGAGCGCCCGCAGCAGTCGCAGCGTGGCGCCCGGATCGGTGCCGGCCGAGGCGGCCACCTCGGCCGCCGTGGACCCGGCCGGGTCGATGAGGTCCGCCACGCCGAGGGCCGCGGCGGCGGAGATCACGCGGGTCGCCATATGCCCGCACACCAACTGGGCGATGCGTTCCCGGTCGCCCGCCGTCACGGGTACGGCCGGGGCCTGAGAGGTCGTCATGACAAATCCTTCCGGGTGCCTCAGTTGAACGGCAGGGCCTTGCTCCAGTCCTCGTCCGCGGCCAGCAGGCTGCGCGGCTTCACCACGTCCTTCGTGCGGGTCAGCACGTCGACCGGCAGCAGCGTGCCGGGCTCGATGCCGGTGACCACGGCGGGCACCCCCACCTCGCGGGCGATCGCCGCCGTGGCGGCCGCGACCGCGGCCTCGCGGTGCCCGGCCGGCACCTCGAACTCCATCCGCAGCACCTCCCGTTCGGCCCGGGCCCGCCAGAACAGCACCTCGTACTCGATCGGCAGGCTGAACACGATCTCCTCGAGCTGCTGCTGGGTGACCGTGCCACCGGCGACCGGGTGCCCGTACGCGGCGCGGCCCATGACCCGGATCGAGGGCAGCTGCCAGCCGCACGGGCAGTCCACGTAGGACACCTCGACGTCGTCCTCCAGGTTGTACCGCAGCAGCGGCATGGCCTCCCGGAACAGCGGGGTCACCACGAGCTGGCCGCGCCCCTCGACGCCGATCCGGCCGGTCCGCGGGTCGTACACCTCGAAGACCATCCGGTCGGCCCACAGGTGCATCCGGCCGTGCTCGCACTCGCCGGCCATGCTGCCGGTCTCGGTCGAGCCGTACTCCTCGACGATCGGCACGCCCCAGATCTCGCTGATCCGCCGGCGGCGGGCGCCCGTGAGGGGCTCCCCGCCGACGAACAGGGCGCGCAGCGCGGGAAAGTCCTTCGCCGGGTCCAGGCCGGCCGCCCGGGCGGTGGCCGCCCAGACCAGCGGCTCGGTCGGGATCGACCAGGTGAGCGACACCTCCAGGTCGTGCAGGGCCTGCACCACCCGCGAGTACGGCATGGCCAGGGACCGGTAGTCGCCCGGCACGACGGTCGCGCCGTGCAGGCGGGCGCCGGCCTGGGCCAGGTGACCGGTGATCATCAGGGCGTACGGGGTACGGACGAAGAAGGTGTCGTCCGGGGTGATGCCGACCCACTTGCGCGCGTACCGCTCGGCCAGGTCGATCCAGTCCTTCGCGGTGTAGTACGACGGGGTGGACTGCCCGGCCGTGCCGCTGGACTCGTGGTAGGTGTCCAGCTCGCGGCGCGGCACCGCCAGCATCCCGAACGGGTACTGGTCGCGCAGGTCCTGCTTGGTGGTCAGGGGCTGGTCGGTGAGCTCGGTGAGGTCGCGCCCCGCGTAGAACGGCGCGCGCGACGCCCACTCGAGCACCTGCGGGATCTGCTTGGCCTGGAGATCACGCAGCTCGTCCAGGTCGGACCAGTCACCGATGCGGGGCAGTGGTTGCATGCTCATCTCCTCGCCTTCGCTTACGCCGTTGTCTCCGACGCTAGGGAAACGGCTCGGGCGTCCACAACGGAGCGCCGATCAGTCCTGCTACTCACGACCTGCGGCAACACTTCTCCCAGCAGCTCACCGATGATCCGGATGCCGCCCGGGGTGAGCACGGACTCCGGGTGGAACTGCACGGAGGCGAAGCCCGGCCCGCTCAGCCCGTGCACCTCGCCGGTGTCCGGCTCCCGCAGCACCTCCACGACGCCCGTACGGCCGGGGCAGGCGATCCACGGCCGCGGGCTGTAGGCGGCGAACGTGTTGTAGAAGCCGACCAGCTCCGTGCGGCGGCGGAAGCGGATGCGCCGCTGGGTGCCCTGGTTGGGGAACGGGATCCGCCGCACGTCCAGGCCCAGCACGGTGCTGAGCACCTGGTGGCCCAGGCAGATGGCCAGGAAGGGTACCCCGAGGTCGAGCAGCTGCCCGGTCACCTCGCGCAGCCTCGCGATCTTGCGGTCGGTGTACTCGCGGGGATCACCCGGGCCCGGGCCGACGACGACCAGGTCGTGTCCGTCCAGGCGGTACGGCTCGTCGAAGCGTCGCACGTCCACCTCGAAGCCCAGGGCGACCAGGGCGTGGCGCAGCATCTCCGTGAAGGTGTCCTCGGCGTCGATCACCAGCACCCGCCGGCCGGCCAGGCCCGGCTGGATCCGGTCGCGGCTGTCCGGGTCGTCGAACCAGAAGTCGGCCAGCGGCCGGTTGCGCTCGGCGAGCGCGCGCAGCACCGAGACGTGCGCGCCCGCCGACGGGTCCGGCGGGGTCGCGACCGTGCGGGGCTCGTCCCCCAGCGCCTCCAGCAGCCCGGCCGCCTTCGCCCGGGTCTCGGCCGCCTCGGAGGCCGGGTCGGAGTCGCGCACCAGGGTGGCGCCGACGCCGATGCGCATCCGGCCGGCGGCGTCGATGTCCGCGGTCCGGATCAGGATGGCCGAGTCCAGCTGCCGGGCGCCGCGCCCGTCGCGGCCGATCAGCGCCACCAGCCCGGCGTAGTAGCCGCGGCCCTGCGGCTCGTACCTGCCGACCACCCGGCAGGCGCTCTCCAGGGGCCCGCCCACGACGGTCGGCGCGAACAGGGTCTCGCGCAGGATGTCGCGGGCGTCGCGGGTGCTGCGGCCCTCGATCAGGTACTCGGTGTGCGCGACCCGGGCCATCTGTTTGAGGTCCGGGCCGATCGCCCGGGCGCCCCGGTCGCAGATGCGGCCCATCATCTTGAGCTCCTCGTCGAGCACCATGTAGAGCTCGTTGGCCTCCTTGGCGTCGCCCAGGAAGTCGAGCAGGCCGGCCAGCCGCGGCCCGCCCGGCGGGTACCGGTAGGTGCCGCTGATCGGGTTCATGGTCACCGTGCCGGCGTCCAGCGTGACGTGCCGTTCCGGGGACGAGCCGATCAGCGTGCGCTCGCCGGTGTGCACGACGAAGGTCCAGTGCGCGCCGGGATCGCGGCCCAGCAGCCGCCGGAAGAACGTCAGCGCGGTGCGCGGGGACCAGTCGGAGATCTCCGCGCAGAACGACCGCCTGACCACGAAGTTGGCGCCGGCGCCCGTGCCGATCTCCTCGTCGATCACCCGCTGGACGAGCGTCGCGTACTCGTCGTCGGTCAGGTCGAAGCGGCCCTCGCGGTACTCGATCGGTTCCTGCGGCAGGGTGGCGAGCACCTCGGCCACCGGTAGCACCCGCTGCTCGGTCACGGCGATGGTGACCAGCGGGGTCCCGTCGTCCGGGGCGTCGAAGCCGCGCTCCCGGATCTGGCGGTAGGGCAGGATCGCCAGCACGTCGTGCCGGGCCTGCGAGCCGCCCTCGGCGGGCAGCGGGATGTCGGCGATCCGCGCCGCCGTGCCGGCCTCGCCGATGATCAGGTCGATCGTGCCGGCGCCGGCGCCGGGCCGGTGCAGCAGGGCGAACGGCGGGCACTGCGGCCCGGTGATGCGCTCGAACCAGGTCACCTGGGCGCTCCTTCCAGCATGGCCAAAGCGGCCCGGGTGCAGACCGTCACCGCGCAGCGGGAGGCGGCGTACTCCAGGGCCAGGCGGTGGAAGCCGGGGGCGAAGTCGGCGATCGCGTCGGCCACCACGAAGGTCTGCAGATCGTTGGAGAAGCCCTCGTGGGCGGTCATGAGGATGCCGACGTGCGCGTAGACGCCGCAGATCACCAGTTGGTCGCGGCCCAGCGCGCGCAGCTGGTCGAGCAGGCCCGTGCGGCAGAAGGCACTCGGCCGCCACTTGGTGTGCACGACGTCCGCGGCGGTCGGCGCGACCTGGTCGATGATCGCCCGGTGCTCCGGGTCGGCGCTCATCCCGCTGCCCCAGAAGTCCTTGAGGAGTCCGCGCTGCTCGTCGTCCATCCCGCCGGGCTGGGCGGTGTACGTGACCGGCGCCCCGACCGCGGCGAACGCGGCCCGCAGCGCGGCGACGTTCGCGATCAGTTCGCTGGTCGGCGACCCGGTCGCCGGGAAGGGCCGCAGGAAGTAGTTCTGCATGTCGTGGATCAGCAGCACCGCGCGTTCGGGGTCGATGGTCCACTGTGCGGTGTTGACCGGCAGGTCATGCTCGGTCGGCATCGGGTAGGGCGCGATCGCGGGGATCGACATGACGCCTCCGTTCGCTGGATGTCGTTGCTGGGGTCAGGTGCCGAGCGACGCGCCGCCGTCGACGATCAGGTCCTGCAGGGTGATGTGTGACGCGCGGTCGGAGAGCAGGAAGAGCACCGCGTCGGCCACGTCCTCGGGACGGGCGAGCCGGCCCAACGGGATGCCGACCCGGAAGGTGTCCGCGGTGCCCTCGATGGAGGCGCGCAGGGCGTCACCGCCGGACCACAGGGCGGTCAGCATCGGGGTGTCCGTCGAGCCGGGCGCGACCACGTTGCAGCGGATGCCGTGCCGGGCCAGTTCCAGCCCGAGCACCTTGGTGAAGCTGGTCGCCGCCGCCTTCGAGGCCGAGTAGGCGGCCATGTGCCAGCGGGGCACCGAGGCGGCGTTGGAGGCCACTGTCACGATCACCCCCGATCGGCGCGGGAGCATCGCCCGGGCGACCGCCCGGCTGACGTTGAAGACCCCTGTCGCGTTCACGGCGAACGTGCTGCTCCAGTCCTCGTCGGTCAGGTCCGTGCTCGCGGCAGTGCGGAGGATGCCAGCCGCGTTGACCAGGTAAGCGACCGCGCCGAGTTCCCGCTCCACCTGCTCGATCACCTGGTCCACCTCGGCACTGACGGACACGTCGACCGGGTACGCGCGCACCCCCTCGACCTCCTCCGTCAGCTCCTTGAGGGCCGCCGGATTCAGGTCCAGGGCCGCGACGGGGGTCCCGCCGGCGGCCAGCGCCCGGACGACGGCGGCGCCGATGCCGCCCGCCGCTCCGGTGACCACCGCTGTTGCGCTCGTCATGTCAGTCGCCTCCCGGGCTCGTGGCTGTGTGGATGTGCCCGGCCACCACCTCGGGATCGACTCCGAGGCGGCGTACCGAGAAGGAGGCGAGCGCGTCGAGGTACCGCGCCCGCAGTTCGTCGTCGTCGAAACCGACCGGGCGCCCGCCGCGCACCCGGACCCGCCCGGCGACCAGCACCGTGTCGACGTCGCGGGAGCCGCCCAGGGCCAGGAAGCTCTCCAGGGGACGCGGGTTGAGCAGGTAGCGCCAGTCGTCCGTACGGATCAGGACGATGTCGGCCTGGTGGCCGGGTTCCAGGCTGCCGATGCCGGCCCAGTCCAGCCCGCGGGCGGGCAGCCGGGTCGCCATCGCGAGCGCGTCCGTGGGCCGGACCTCGGTGGGGTCGGCGGACATCTCGTTGAGCTGCTGCCAGACCGCCCGCATGTTCTCCGCCATGCCGCCGACCGGCAGCGGCGCGCCGTCGGTGGAGAGCGAGACGTCGAGCCCGGCCCGCCGGAAGTAGGGCATCGCCCGCGTCTCGGTGACGGTGGCCTCGCCGGCCGGGCCGTACTTGGCCGGCGAGTAGCTGACGTGCGCGTTCGCGTCGACCAGCAGCTTGCGCTCGTCGTCGTCGGCGAACGCGCAGTGCACCGCCATGAACCGGGGCGAGAGCAGGCCGAGGTCGGCGAACCGGCGCACCGGGGTGGCCCCGAAGTAGGTGCGGGACACCTCGACCTCGTTGCGCAGGGCGCCGACGTGGGTGGCGAACGGCAGGTCGTACCGCCGGATCAGGTCGGCGAAGCCGGTGCCCAGCTCGTCGGTCATGTTCACGCTGTAGACCGCGGTCGGGCGGGCCCGGAGCAGGCCGGTGGTGTCCCCGGCGACGTCCCGGATGACCTCCTCGACGCCGGCGAGCACGGTGTCGGCGTCGCGGGTGCGGCGGAACCGCGACTCCCCGGGCGCGCACCGGGCGTCGCTGGCCCAGGTGCTCAGCGAACACCGCAGCCCGAGGAACCGGGCGGCGTCGGCCAGCGCGGCCGGGTGGTTGAAGGAGCCGACATCGCCCAGCGTGGTCACCCCGCTGCGCAACTGCGTCCACATCGAGTACCGGGCGATCGCCCGCGCCTCGTCCGGGGTGAGGTCGGCGATCATGCCGGCGAAGTCGTCGAACGCCGAGGAGATGGCCGGGATGTCGCCGCCGGCGGCCATGAAGGCCGGCCGGTCGTCGCGGTCGCCGGGGGTCCGGAGCGCGCCCTTGAACGGGAAGCGCATCGCGAACATCTCGTGCCAGTGCGGGTTCACGAAGCCGGGCAGGATCATGGCGCCGCGGGCGTCGAGTACGGCCAGTTCCGCGCGCTGCTCGGGCCGGATCGCGGCCTCGACCTCGGCGGTCGTCCCGACGGCGGCGATCCGGTCGCCGTCGACCAGGACCGCGCCGCCGGGGATGACCCGGTGCGCCGGATCGGCCGGGTAGAGGCTTCCGCCTCGGATCAGCAATGTCGTCACGATGCGTCCTCTCGTTACCTGCTATCAAACTATGTAGGTAACGGACCGCCAACAAGGTCCCGCTGATTAGCGCTGGTTTTCGATGCGTCGACTACCAGTGAATGGAGATAGCCGGTAAGATGCCCGGAATGAGAGGGCAACCCGGAGGCAGGACCGCCGCGCCGGACCGGCTGGCGCTGGTGCAGGCATTCCTCAACAGCGTCAATGTCGAGTTCGGACCGGACGAGTTCGCCGACCTCGACGGGTTCGCTCGCTGGCTCGAGCGCAACGACTGGCCCGGGCTGCGGCCCGACGAGCCCGGCCGGCGCGACGCGATCGCGCTGCGCGAGGCCCTGCGGGCCCTCGCCCGCGAGCACAACGGCGGGCCGCCGGATCCGGCGGCCCGGCGCACGGTGGAGCACATCTCGGCGGGCTGCCCGCTCGTCGTCGGCTTCGACGCCGGCGAGGGCGACCCGTCACTGCGGGCCGCCCAGGATGGCGTGCGGGGCGTGCTGGCGACCGTGCTGGCCGCCGTGACGCGGTCCGTGATCGACGGCAGCTGGCCGCGGCTCAAGGCCTGCCACGAGCACCGGTGCGAATGGGTCTACTACGACCGGTCCCGCAACCGGAGCAGCCGGTGGTGCTCCATGGACGTCTGCGGCGTGCGGGCCAAGATGCGCGTCTACCGCGAGGGGCGGAAGGCGGACACCAGGATCGGGTCCGCGTGACGCTCCCAGACGCAGTACCCGTTGCCCCGTAGCCGGCGCAGCGTCCGCAGGTGACGCCGGGCCGCGTCCAGGCGCAGCTCCCGGATCGCCCGCAGGTACCGACGCCGTTCCTCGATGATGGCTTCCTCCGTCGTCATAGTCCTCGCCGTACCCTTCCGTGGCCCCGTCGATTCCTCTCCCGCCTACGGTGCGTGTTCGCGGCCGAGAAGGTGCCGGGCCACCACGAGCTTCGTCGCGGCCGCGGTGCCGTCGGCCAGTTGGAGCCCGACGACGTCGCGCAGGCGCTGGGCCACGGGCCCGTCCTCCGACCAGCCGAGGTGCCCCAACGTCAGCAGGGACTGGTGGACGGCCTCCATCGCGGCCTTCGGCGCCCACCACTTCGCCATGTTGGCCGGCAACCGCGGATCGTCCCCGGCATCCGCGGCGGTCAGCGCCTGGAAGGCGACCAGGCGCGCGGCATGCATCATCGTGAGGTGCTCCACCAGCGGGAAGGTCACCGCCTGGAAGCGGCTCAGCGGCTGGCCGAACGCCTCCCGTACGCCGGCGTGCGCGAACGCGGCGTCCAGGGCGGCCCGACCGACCGCGATGGCCATCAGCGCGATGTACGCCCGCGACACCCCGAAGCCGCGCATCACCTGGACGAACCCCATCCCCGGTTCGCCGACCAGGTCGGCGGGCGACAGGCGCAGTCCACTCAGGACGATGTTCCCGCGGCCGCCCGAGCGGCAGCCCAGGTCGGACAGGGCCGTCACCCGCACCCGGGGGTCGTCGAGCGACACGTAGAACGCGCTGACCCCGCGCGGCCCGTCGCCGCCCGTACGCACGAACAGCAGCGCGTGTGTCGCGTACGCGGCCACCATGATCGACGCCTTCTCGCCGGTCACCACCCAGCCGTCGCCGTCCGGCACGGCCCGCATCCCGATGCTGGCGGCGTCCGTGCCGTGCCCCGGCTCCGTCAGCGCGAGCGCCACCACGGACTCGCCGCGCGCGATCGGCGGCAGCCAGCGCGCCAGCTGCTCCGGGGCGGCGCTGTCGGCCAGCACCGCGCCGACGAGCGCGGCGTTGAGGATCGGGAAGCACACCGACAGGTCGGCGGCGGCCAACTCCTCCAGGGCGATGCCGACGTGCACGGCGTCCAGCCCGCCACCGCCGTACTCCCGCGGGATCCGCAGCCCGAACAGGCCGGCGGCGGCCAGCTCGGCGAGCTGGCCGGAGCGGTACCTGCCCGCCCTGTCGTTGGCCGCCCGGTAGGGCGCCACCCGGTCGGCGGCGAGCGTGCGGACCTCCTTGGCGAGGGCCTGCTGGTCGGGGGAGAAACCAAAGTCCATTGTCGTCACACCCTCATGCGCTCGCGCAGCGCGAACTTCTGGATCTTGCCGGAGGGGGTACGGGGCAGGTCCGCGACGACCTCCACCCGCTCGGGCCAGAACTGCTTCGCCATGCCCAGCTCGGTCAGGTGGGCGCGGATCTCCTCCAGGCTCACCTGAGCGCCCGAGGTGACCAGGACCGCGCAGGCCCGCTCCCCGAGCCGCTCGTCCGGATAACCGACGACGGCGACGTCGCGGATCGCGGCGTGCCGCAGCAGGGCCGCCTCCACCTCGACCACCGGGATGTTCTCCGCGCCGCGCATGATGATGTCCTTGACCCGGCCGGTGATCCGGATCCCGCCGTAGCCGTCGTCGCGGGCCAGGTCACCGGTGTCGAACCAGCCGTCCGCGGTCACGCACGCGGCGTAGGCCTCCGGCCGGTTCAGGTAGCCCAGGCACTGGCTGGCCCCACGGACCTGCAGCAGCCCCGACCGGCCGGGCGCCACCGGTCCCCCGCTCACCCGGTCGACGATGCGGACCCGCATGCCGGGCACCGGGGTGCCGTCGCTCTCCGCCGCCCGCAGCGGCGGGTCCTCCGGGCGGGTGATCGTCACGCAGCCGTTCTCCGACATGCCCCACAGGGCGTAGAGCCGACAACCGAGCACCTCGCGGGCGCCCTCGACCAGCACCGGGGCGATCGGGGCGCTGCCGGTGGCGAAGGTGTGCAGCGCCGGGATGTCGCGGGGCCGGGCCCGCTGCTCGTCGATCAGGTCGGACAGGAAGGTCGGCGCGCCCATGAAGAACGTGACCCGGTGCTCCCGCATGATCCGCAACATCGCGGCCGGGTCCCAGGCGTCGACATGGACGGCCGTCGCGCCCAGCAGCAACGGCATGACGAAATTCCAGGTGTACCCGGCCTGGTGCGTCGTGGGTGACCCCATGGCGGTCACCTCGTCGCCGGTCAGGTGCAGGACCTCCGCCTGCGCCCGGTTCATCGCGTCCATGGTCCGGTGGCTGTGCAGCACGCCCTTCGGTTCGCCCGTCGTCCCGGAGGTGAAGACCACCTGGGCCGGGTCGTCCGGGTCGGGCGTGCGGGCGTCGAGATCCACCGCCGGCGCGGCGCCGAGCAGGTCGCGGTCGAAGTCCAGCGCGCCGTCGCCGCCGCCCAGCAGTACCCGGTGCCTGAGGGTGGGCACGGCGCGGGCGACGGCCGCGCTCATGTCCGCGAACGAGAACCCACGAAACTGCGCCTCGGCCACGTACACCGGGCTCCGCGTGAGCCGGGTCATGAACTCGACCTCGCGCTTGCGCATGATCGGCACGACCGGGCCGGCCACCGCCCCGATCCGCGCGCAGGCCAGGATCATCGCCACCAGCTGCCAGGAGTTCGGCAACTGGAGGGTGACGACCTCGCCCCGGCGCACGCCGAGGCGTACCAGGTTCGCGGCCAGACGGTCGACGCGCTCCGCGAGGTCCGCGTACGTCACCGTGTCCGCCGTGTCGCCCCGGTAGCAGATCACGGCCGGCCGGTCCGGCCGCCGCTCCGCCCACCAGCGCAGGTAGTGCACCACGGTCTGGCCGTGTGCCGTCATCGCCGCTCACCTCCGATGCTGGTGGTGGTCCGGCCCAGGGCCGAGCGCACCTTGACCGAGATCGCGGTGGACGTGATCCCGGCCTTGTCGAGCAGGAACCGCTGGCCGCCCGCCACGCCCACGAAGGAGTCCGGCATCGCGACCCGGTGTACGGGCACCGGCAGGGTCCCCGACAGGGCCTCGGCGACCGCCGAACCCAGGCCGCCGGCGGCCCAGTGCTCCTCGACCGTCACCACCAGGCCGGTGACGCTCGCCGCGGCCAGGATCGTCGCGGTGTCCAGTGGCTTGACGGTGTGCGCGTTGAGCACGGCGGCGCTGATGCCGTCCCGGTGCAACAGGTCCGCCGCCTCGATCGCGGCGAGCACCGGGTACGGCCCGCAGGCCACGATCGCCACGTCCGTGCCGGCCCGCACCTGCTGGACCGTGCCGAGGCACGGCGGCGGCCCGGCCGGCAGGTCCGGGGTCGCGTTGCGGCCGAGCCGCAGGTAGACCGGCCCGGGCACGCCTAGCGACTGCCGGACCAGCTCCCGGGTCTGCGCCGCGTCCGCCGGCACCACGACGGTCATGTTCGGCAGGGTCCGCATCACGGCCAGGTCCTCAAGGGCGTGATGGGTCGGCCCGAGGTGACCGGCCGAGACCCCGGAGTGGGTGGCGGCGATGCGCACCGGCGCGTTGGTCAACGCGATGTCCACCTTGACCGCGTCGAGGGCGCGGGCCGAGGCGAACGCCGCCATGGTGTTCACGAACGGCATCCGTCCCGACCGGGCCAGCCCGGCCGCCGCGCCCATCAGGGTGTGCTCGGCGATGCCGACGTTCAGGTAGCGGCCGGCGGCGCTGCCGAAGTCCACATTGCTGAACAGCCCGGTGTCGCTGTCCAGGCAGACCAACCGCTCGTCGCCGGGCATCAGCTCGGTGAGCGTGTCGCGGTAGGCCTCCCGCGAGGACGGCGGCGCGGCGGCAGGCGCGGTCACGACCGGCTCCGGCGCAGGACCGCCATCGCTTTGTGGTACTGCCGCTCCTTGAGCTTGGCGTAGTGGCTGCGCACATCGCCCTCGATGAACGGCAGGCCCTTGCCCTTGACCGTGTTCGCGAGGACCAGGGTGGGGCGGCCGCGCTCGCTCGGCGCGTCCAGCGCCCCGGTCAGGGCGTCCACGTCATGGCCGTCGACCTCGCGTACGGTCCAGCCGAAGGCCCGCCAGCGCTGCGCCATCGGCTCCAGCCCGCTGACCTGCTCGGTGCCGCCCGTGATCTGCAGCCGGTTGCGGTCGATGACCGCGGTGAGGTTGCTCAGGCCGTGGTGGGACGCCACCGCGGCGGCCTCCCAGACCGAGCCCTCCTGGGTCTCGCCGTCGCCGAGCACGACGAAGCAGCGGCGGTCGCTGCCGTCGAGCTGGGCGGCCACGGCGTACCCGATGCCCATGGCCAGGCCGTGACCCAGCGAGCCGGAGGGCGCCTCCACCCCGGGGATCTCCGGGTGCGGATGGGCCATGAACTGCCCGCCGGGCATCGAGTACTCGGCCAACCGCTCGCGCGGGAAGTAGCCGGCCTCGGCCAGAGTCGCGTACAGCCCGATGCCACCGTGGCCCTTGCTGAGCAGCAGGATGTCGCGGTCCGGGGCGTCGGGGTCGGCCGGGTCCACGCGCATGACCCGGAAGTAGAGGGCGGCCAGGATCTCGACCAGGGACATCGAACCGCCCAGGTGCCCGCCGTCGGGGCCGGCGCACATGGTGACGATGTGTTCGCGGATCCTGCTGGTGATGTCCGCCAGGTCGGTGCCGAGGGGCAGTGCGACAGCGGTGCTCATGCCAAGTCCTTCCGTCCGGACGTACGTTTGCGGCCCGCTCAGTTCGGGTGCAGGCCGGTGAACTCCAGGCCCTCCCGCTCGGGCAGGCCGAGGCGGATGTTCATGCACTGCACGGCGTTGCCCGCGCCGCCCTTGACCAGGTTGTCCAGGGCACTGATGACGGTCACCTGCGGCGAGCCGGGGTCGATCGCGAACCCGACGTCGCAGAAGTTCGAGCCGGACAGGATCTTGGCGTCCGGGAACCGGTGCAGGCCCTTGCGGTGCGCGACGATCCGCACGAACGGCTCGTCGCGGTAGACCGCCCGGTACGCCGCCCGGATGCGCCGCTCGGTCGCCTCCCCGGTGACGTTGGCCCGGGCGAGCAGTTGCACGCCGCGCACGGCCTCCACGCCCGTGGCGGTCATCCGGACCGGCAGGCCGGTGGCCTGCGCGATCTCCGCCTCGTGACGGTGCCGCGTCGGCGCGAACACCCGCAGGGCGCCGCTGCGCTCCGCGTGCAGGTTGGCGGGTCCGGCGGTGTTGCCGGCGCCGCTGGACCCGGTACGGGCGTCGACCGCCACCTCGCCCTCGATCAGCCCCGCCTGGGCCAGCGGCGTCAGCGCCAGGATCCCCGCGTTGGCCATGCAGCCGGGCACGCTGATCCGGTCGGCCGTGCGCAGCCGGGTCCGGTGGAACTCCGGGATGCCGGGCACGAACGTCTCGACCAGCTCGGGCGCCGCGTGCGGCACCCCGTAGTAGTCGGCGTACGTGTCCGCGCAGCCGAGCCGGAAGTCGGCGGACAGGTCGATGACGACCTCGGCCCGGGCCAGGAACTCCGGCATCCGCAGCATGGTCTCCCGGTGCGGGGTGGCCAGGAACAGCGCGTCGTAGTGTTCGAGCTTGTCCTCGTCGACGAACGCCAGGCTGGTGCGCCCGCGCAGGTTGGGATGCACGCCGTCGATCAGCCGGCCGCCGAGCCGCCGCGAGGTGGCCGCCGCGAGCTCGACGCCGGGGTGGGCGGTGAGCAGGCGCAACAGCTCGCCGCCGATGTACCCCGACCCACCGATCACCGCTACCCGTTTCATGTCTCCGCCTTCGTGATGAGGAGGTCCGCGATCGCCTCGGCGACGCCGGTGCCGCCGTGCGCGGACTCGAACCCGCGAAACTCCACCCGGTCGTTGACCTCAAGGACCGTGAGCCGGCCCTCGCTGTCCTCGATGACGTCCACGCCGGCGATGTCGGCGCCCACCGCTTCGGCCGCGGCGAGGGCGAGTTTCGCCAGGCCGTCGCCGACCGGGCACGGCTCGCTGACCGCGCCCCGGGCCACGTTGGTGCGCCAGTCCCCGCCACGGCGGTAGGTGGCGCCCAGGACCTGCCCGCCGACCACGGCGACCCGGATGTCCCGGTCCGCCTTGGGCACGAGCTCCTGTGCGTAGATCACGTGGGACTGCGGCGCCGGCAGCGCCGCGACGTGCTCCAGCACCGCGACCGCGGTGGCCTCGTCGGGGACCCGGGTGACCAGGCGGCCCCACGAGCCCACGAGCGGTTTGATCACCGCGGGATAGCCGATCTCGGCGAGCGCTTCCAGGCCCGCCTCGGGCGTCAACGCGAGCGCCGTGCGGGGCGTCGGCAGCCCGTGCCGCAGCAGGGCCGCCGACGTCAGCCACTTGTCCCCGCAGTGGTGCGTGGCCGTCGCCGTGTTCACCACGGTCGCCCCGGCCTGCTCCAGTGCCTCGGCCGCGTACCAGGCCCGGTAGTGCCCGACCTCGCGGTTGAGCACCACCCGGCCGGCGTGCCGGACGGTCCCGCCGGTCACGAACAACGTGCGGGGATCCAGGTATTCGTACCGGCAGCCGCGCCTCTCGAGCGCGGCCATGATCCGCTTCTCCTCGTACCGCACCCGCGAGGCGAGCACCACGAGGTCGCGTGCCGATGAGTTCATGACCGGCGTCTCCGTCCTACTCGCCCCAGTCCTCTTCGACCTCCGGCGCGAGGCTCAGAACCGGGGGCCGCACGGACGTGATCTCCAGTTCGGAGCGACAGTCCGTACATTCGATGATTTCGCTGGCCCTCGCGTCGGCGTCCACATAGATCTCCGCCGCGCACTCGGGACATTCAGCTCCGCTGATGACGTTCTGCATCTCGCTTTCCCCTTAATCGCTGCGAACCCTTTCTATCGGCAAATGTAGGTGCGGCTTATTGAAGGCGTCCAATAAACGCCCCTGTTCGCCGGAGACAGAAGCGCTTATCGCGGGCCGGCAATAAGCAACGCTTCTCATTCGCCGGCCTGACGGACTTCGATTCGGAATTACGCTCGCCGGAACGCCTGTATTCAAGGAGGGAAAATGCGCGGAATCGCGTTGAGCCCAGTCCTGGACGGCCGTGTCCAGGCCGACCGGAGTCCCGGTGAGGTGTTCGCGGACGCGGTCCGTGAGACTCCCCCGGGCCACGACATCGAGGTGGCGTACGGCATCCACCTGCCGGCAGCGTTCCCCCTGTTCGCCTCGCGGCCCCGGTACACGGTGCGGCACCTGATGAAGACCGCCGCCGTGGCCGACGCCCCGGTCCCGTACGTGTACGAGCCGCCCGCCGGGCGCCTGCGGTCCGGGTCGACGTACGCGACCACCCCGGAGGCCGCCTTCGCGTCGCGGCTGGCCCACGCCGGGCTGACCGACATCAGCGTCGCGGTGCCCCTGCCGGCGGGCCTGCTCGACGAGCCGGAGCTGCTGGCGACCTTTGTGGACCTGCGGGTGCTCGTCCGGCTGTCCGCGCGGGAGAACGACGTGCTGCTCAACGGCACCGCGGACGGCGTGATCACGGGGCTGCTCCGGCTGCCCGGCACGCGCAGCCGCGCCGCCGAGCCCGACCTGGTGACCGCGGTGACCGCGGCCGCCGCCGACGTGGAGAACACCGGCGGCTCGTGCGACGGCATCGTCGCGCACCCGGACATCTACTGGCAGCTCGTCCGGCACGGCGCCCTGGACCGGCTCAACGCGGCCGGGATCACGGTGTCCCGCACCCGGATGATCCCGCCGCACCTGCTGCTGCTGGGTGACTTCAGCGCGGCGACCACCCTGCTGCTGCCCGGCGTCGGCTCGATCGCGGTCCGCCGTGGCGCCGGCCCGGACGGCGGCGACCTGATCGAGGCGAGCACCCGGGTCGGCCTCGCCGTCCGCCTGCCGCAGCACCTGATGACGATGGAGCTGAGCCGATGACCGCGCCGCGCGTTCTCTACCTGACCGGCTGGCTGCGCAGCGGCAGCACGATGCTCGGCAACGTGCTGGGCGAGCTGCCCGGCGTCCTGCATGTCGGGGAGCTGCACTACCTCTGGCGCAACGGGGTGCTGTCCGACGGCACCAACTCCAGCTGCGGCTGCGGCCGGGACCTGACCGACTGCGACCTGTGGTCGACGGCGCTGGGCGGCGGTCACGACGTCGCCGTGCGGGTGGAGACCGCCCGCCGCACGGTCGCGCTGCAGCAGTCCCTGCTGCGGACCAGGCACACCAGGGCCCGCCTGGCCGAGGTGCGCGGGGCGGCCAGGGCGCCCGGGCTCGACGAGGTGGTCGGCCAGACCGCCGGGATCTACCGGCTGCTGGCCGGTCGGGGCGGCGAGCGCCTGATCATCGACGGGTCCAAGTACCCGGCCGAGGCGGCCACCCTGCTCGGCCGGTCCGACCTGGACGTGCGGGTGCTGCACATCGTGCGCGACCCGCGCCCCACCGCGTACTCCTACCAGCGGGCCAAGGAGTACATCGACCCGATGAGCCCGGCGCGCAGCAGCGGGTACTGGACGGCGTTCAACCTCGCCTCCGAGGCGGTCGGGCGGCAGGCCGGCGACCGGTACCTGCGGGTGCGCCACGAGGACCTGTGCGCGCGGCCGCGGGAGACGGTCGCCGAGGTGATGCGCTTCGCCGGGCTGGACGGCCCGCCGCCGGTCGACGGGGCCGGCCGCGTGCTGCTCACCGCCAACCACACCGTCACCGGCAACCCCGACCGCCTGGTCAACGGGGCCGCCGTGATCCGGGCCGACGAGCGCTGGCGCACCGGGCTGACCCGGGCGCAGGTCGCGGCCGCAACCGCACCCGCGCTGCCGCTGCTCACCCGCTACGGCTATCCGCTGGTGCCATCGAGCTGAGGACGACGTTCATGGATCTGGGACTCACTGGACGGGTCGCGATGGTGGCCGCCTCCAGCAGCGGGCTCGGGCTGGCCGTGGCCAAGGCCCTGGCCGCGGAGGGAGCACACGTGTCCATCTGCGGGCGGGCGCCGGGCCGGCTGGCCCGGGCGCACGCCGAGGTCAGCGCCATGGGACCGGGGGACGTGCTGAGCACGCCGGTGGACCTCACCGACGAGGCGGCCGCGACGGCCTGGGTGGAACACACCGCCGAGGCGTTCGGCCGGCTGGACATCGTGGTGACCAACAGCGGCGGCGTGCCCTTCGGGCCGGTGGACAGCTTCAAGGTGCCCGACTACCGGGAGGCCGTGGAGGGCAACCTGCTCCCGCACATCAGCGTCACCCTGGCCGCGCTGCCCCACCTGCGCCGCAACGGCTGGGGACGGCTGCTGATGATCACCTCCGAGTCGGTGCGTCAGCCGCATCCGGAGAGCGGCCTGTCCTCAGTCGCCCGGCTGGGCCTGCTCGGCTACATGAAGGGCCTGGTCGACGCGCTCGGCTCGGCCGGGGTGACCGTCAACGTGATCGCGCCCGGTTTCCATCGCACCCCGATCCTCGACGAGCAGTTCGGCGCCGACGTCGATGCCGAGCTGCTCAAGGTGGCCCGGCGGATCCCGCTCGGCCGGGTCGGTGACGTGGCGGACTTCGGCGCGCTGGTCACCTTCCTGGCCAGCGAGCAGGCCGCCTACGTCACCGGATCGGTCGTGGTGGTCGACGGCGGCAACACCCGCGGAATCTGAAGGAGGACCGCCCATGTCAGCACTCGGATTCGCCGCCAACACGCGGCAGTCGGCGCTCTACGTCGTCAAACTCGGCAGCGCCAGCCTCGCCCACGAGACCGTCTTCGACGAACTGGCCCGCCTGCGGGCGCGCGGCGCGCGGCTGCTCGTGGTCGCCGGCGGGGCGGCGGGCATCCGCCGCCACTACGCCGACATCGGCCGGTCGGTGCGGGTCCTGACCCTCGTCAACGGCGACGAGGTGCGGTACTGCCCGCCGGAGGAGATGCCGTACATCCTCGACGCGTACCGCACGATCACCCTGCGCCGGGTCGCGGAGGCCGTCGCGGGCCGCGGCCTGACGGCCTTCACGGCCGTGGCCGCGGACGGCGCCCTGGTGACCGGGCGGCCGAACCCCCCGCTCAAGGTCAGCACGGACGGGCGCACCCGGGTGGTCCGGGACCACCGGGCCGGGCGGGTCGCCGGGGTGGCCGCCGACCGGCTGCGGGCCCTGCTGGACGCGTTCGACGTGGTCTGCGTGTCGCCGCCGGTCGCCGACCCGGACGGCGCGCCGCTCAATGTGGACGCCGACGTTCTCGCCGCCGAACTGGCCAACGCCCTCGACGCCGACCACCTGCGCCTGGTCACCGGGACCCCCGGCCTGCTGCGGGATCCGGCCGACCCGGCGGACCGGATCACCGACGCGGTGCCCGGTGCGGCCGGCCGGTACGCGCGGGGCCGGATGCGGCAGAAGGTCCGGGCCGCCGAGATCGCGCTGACGGGTCCGGCCGACGTGGCCATCTGCGGCCCGCACGTGGTCAGCCCGGTCACCGGCACCCGGTTCTGGCGCGCCCCCGCCCCGGCGCCCGATCTGGAGCTGCTCGCCCGCGCGGCGGAGATCTCCTCGGTCTCCGGCGACGAGCGGGAACTGGCCGAGTACCTGGTCGACTGGTGCACCGGCCGTGGCGTGCACGCCCGCGTCGACGAGGCCGGCAACCTCGTCGCCACCCGGGGCGAGGGCGGCCGGCACCGGCTGCTGATGCTCGGCCACCTCGACACCGTCCCGTACCGGTGGCCGGCCCGGTGGGAGGGCGACACCCTGCACGCCCGCGGCAGTGTCGACGCCAAGGGCTGCCTGGTCGCCTACCTGGAGACGCTCGCCGGGCTGAGCGTGCCGGACGGCTGCGAGGTGCGGGTGGTCGGCGCGGTCGAGGAGGAGATCACCGCGCGGGGCGCCTTCCACGTGCGCGACCACTACCCGGCCGACGCGGTCGTCATCGGCGAGCCCAGCGGCGCCGGGGCGCTGACGGTCGGCTATTTCGGGCTGCTCAAGGCCCGGCTCACGGTCAGCCACCCGGTCGGCCACACCGCCGGGCAGGGCGTCAGCACGGCGGCCGACCGCCTCCACGAACACCTCGCGCTGATCCGCGAGCGCATCGCCGCGCTCGCGCCGGACGCCATGCTCGCCGTGCTCGGCGTGCGGGCCATGAACGCCGGGGACCGCCAGCACGGCGAGGCCGTCCTCGACGTGCGCGTGCCCCCCACGGTCGCGGTGGACGACCTGGCCGCGCTCGTCCGCACCACCGCCCCGGACGCCGACCCGACGATCCTGCGGGCCACGCCCGGCGTGTCGACGGCGCGCAGCACCCCGCTGGTGAAGGCGTTCTCCCGGGCCTTCCGCGAGCGGGACCTCACCCCCCGTTTCCTGGCCAAGAAGGGCAGCAGCGACATGAACACCCTCGCCACCACCTGGCACGGCGTGCCGATGGTCGCCTACGGTCCCGGCGACGCCGCGCTCGACCACACCCCGTACGAGCACCTGCCCGCCGCGGAGTTCCGCACCGCCCGGCAGGTCCTGGACATCGCGGTCCGCAACTGGCTGACCGCCCGGACGCCGGAGCTGGTCCGATGAGCGTGCTGACCCTGGCACCGACCCGCCGCCTCACCCACCTGGAGGCCCTGGAGGCCGAGGCGGTCCACATCCTGCGCGAGACCGTCGGCCAGTTCGAGCGGCCGGTGCTGCTCTTCTCCGGCGGCAAGGACAGCATCGTCATGCTGCACCTGGCCCGCAAGGCGTTCGCCCCCGCCCGGCTGCCGATCCCGCTGCTGCACGTCGACACCGGCCACAACTTCCCCGAGGTCCTGCGGTACCGCGACGACATCGTCGCCCGTCACGGGCTGGACCTGCGGGTCGTGTCCGTGCAGGACTACCTCGACCGGGGCGTGCTCGCCGAGCGCCCGGACGGCTCGCGCAACGCCCTGCAGACCATGCCGCTGGTCGACGCCATCGAGGACAACGGCTTCGACGCCGTGCTCGGCGGCGCCCGCCGCGACGAGGAGAAGGCCCGGGCGAAGGAGCGGGTGTTCTCCCTGCGCGACGAGTTCGGCGCCTGGGACCCCCGACGGCAGCGGCCGGAACTGTGGAACCTCTACAACGGGCAGCACGCGCCCGGCGAGCACGTCCGGATCTTCCCGCTGTCGAACTGGACCGAGCTGGACGTCTGGCAGTACATCGTGCGGGAGTCCCTGCCGCTGCCGGCCATCTACTTCGCGCACGAGCGGGAGGTCTTCGCCCGCAACGGCATGTGGCTGGTCGCCGGCCCGTGGGGCGGCCCGAAGCCGGGCGAGGTCCCGCAGCGGCGGCTCGTGCGCTACCGCACCGTCGGCGACATGTCCTGCACCGGCGCCGTCGAGTCGACCGCCGCCACGGTGGCGGACGTGATCGCCGAGATCTCGGTCTCCCGGCGCTCGGAGCGCGGCGCCAGCCGCGCCGACGACCAGGCCTCCGAGGCGGCCATGGAGGACCGCAAGCGAGAGGGGTACTTCTGATGACCGTCCTGGACGCCGCTATCGCGCCCGCCGCGACGACCCTGTTGCGGTTCGCGACCGCCGGCAATGTCGACGACGGCAAGTCCACCCTGGTCGGTCGGCTCCTGCACGACGCCAAGGCGGTCCTCGCCGACCAGTACGACGCCGTCGAGTCGGCCTCCCGCCGGCGTGGTCAGGGCAGCGTCGACCTGGCCCTGCTCACCGACGGCCTGCGGGCCGAACGCGAACAGGGCATCACGATCGACGTGGCATACCGCTACTTCGCGACCGCCCGCCGCCGGTTCGTCATGGCCGACACCCCCGGCCACGTGCAGTACACCCGCAACATGGTCACCGGCGCCTCCACGGCCGACCTGGTGCTGCTGCTGGTCGACGCCCGCAAGGGCGTGACCGAGCAGACCCGCCGGCACGCCGCGGTCGCCGCCCTGCTGCGGGTGCCCGCCGTGGTGCTCGCGGTGAACAAGATGGACCTGGTCGGCTACGACGAGGCGACCTTCGCCGCGATCGCCGCCGACTTCGCCGCGTTGGCGGCCGACCTGGGCCTGGCCGACGTCACCTCGATCCCGGTGGCGGCGATCGACGGCGACAACGTCGCGCGGCCCTCGGCCGTGATGGACTGGTACGCCGGGCCGACCGTCCTGGACGTGCTGGAGTCCGTCCCGGTCGGTGCGGAGCCGCTGGACACCCCGATGCGCCTGCCGGTCCAGTACGTCATCGATGCCGACGGCCAGCGCTCGTACGCCGGGCAGCTCGCCAGCGGCGTGCTGCACGACGGCGAACGGGTCGTGGTGCTGCCATCCGGCACGGTCACGACCGTGGCCGGCATCGACGTGCTCGGCGAGCGGTCGCCCGTCTGCTGGGCACCCCAGTCGGTGGCCGTACGCCTGGCCGACGACGTACCGGTGCGCCGCGGCGACCTCATCGTCGCGGCCGGGGAGGCGCCGCACCTGCGCCAGGAGGTCGGCCTCATCGTCTGTCAGCTGCACGAACGGCCGTTGCGGGTGTCGGACGAGGTGCTCGTGCGGCACGGCACCCGCACCATCGCGGCGGTCGTGCAGGACATCGTGCCGGCCGGCCCGATCCCCGAGCTGACCTGCGCCCCGGACGCCGACAGCGTGGCGGTCAACCAGATCGCCGGGGTGCTCGTGCGCACCGCCGAGGAGATCGCGGTCGACCGGTACGCGGAGCACCGCCTGACCGGGGCCTGCCTGCTGATCGATCCGGTCGATGGCACCACCCGCGCCGCCGGCGTCGTCACCTGACGGCGCGCACGACAGGGGCCCGGCCGGAACACGTCCGGCCGGGCCCTGCGCTTCGGCCTACTCGGCGAACGGATACCCGGCGAGGGCGTTCTGCAGCACCCGCCGGGCGGTACGCACGAAGATCGGGTCGCCCGCGCCCGCCGACACCGCCATGGTGACCGGAATGGGGCTGGGCGGCTGGGGCAGGTTCCGCGACCCGGTGCGCGGCAGGTCCCACAGCCGGTCGCCGTTCGCGATCAGGCAGGTGACCCCGAGGCCGGCCTTGGTGGCGGCGCGCAGGCCGACCAGTTCGGACCCCTCGTAGCCGACGCGCCACGGCGTGGCCGAGGCGTTGAACAGGTCGACCACCTGACTGCGCAGGGTGCTCGGCTCGGTGAACAGGGTGACCGGAACCTCGGCGCCCTCGCCGTACACCGGCTTGCCGAACCAGTCCATCCGCAGGTGCCCGAGCTCGTGGCTCACCGGGGTACGCGGCGGGCGGGGTTGCAGCAGCAGCGCGAGGTCGAGCTGGCCGCTGACGACCTGCCCCTCCAGGCTCTCGCTGAGGCCGGTACGCACGCTGATCTGCGCGTGCGGCATCCGGTACGACAGCGACTGGAGGATCTCGGGCAGCGCCTCGGCCAGCTGGTCACCGATACCGATGGAGAGCCTCGCGTCACCGGAGGACGGCATGAACCGTTCGACCGCCTCGTCGTTGACCGCCACCAGCCGCCGGGCGTACCCCAGCAGTTCCTCCCCCTGGGCGCTGAGCCGCAGCTCGCGCCCGGTGGACAGAAAGACCGGCTGCTTGATGAATGAGCTCAGCTGACGGATCTGTTGACTGATCGCGGGTTGCGTGACGTGCAGTGCCTCCGCGGCGCGCCGGAACCCCCCGAGATCCACCACGGTCACCAGGGCACGGAGCCTGTTTATTTGCAGGTCGTGGTACATGATTCCTCGCAAGATTCTCGTCGTTGGTGACGCGAGGTACGGCATCGATTGCCGGAATCGTAGGTTCGCGACCGGGGCCATTCCTACACCGCGAATCACGAGCTGGATGTGGGAAATTCACACTCGCCTCGTGACGAGAGAACTATCGGCTCACCGGCCCGGTTTCGCAGAATTCAGGCTGTGAGCGGTTCACGGTGAACCGACCGGCAGACGGAGGAACGGCAATGACCAACCTCGACATCCTGCAGACCCACGTCAACAGCGCTCTTCTTGAGACGATCATGTGCGGCAGCGCGGCCGCGACCAGCGACCTGGCGGACACCGACCTTCTCGTCCTCGACCTGGACGCGTGCACCGACGTCACCCCGGCGTGGACCTACTGCGGGTGAGGGAATCGTCGTGACTGCGGACACCTCGGCGCGGATCGGGTTCCGTCGGCACCTGCGGGCGATCACCGTTCCCGAGGAGGGCGTCGTCTATCTCGTCTCGGCACGCGGCACGGTCGCCCTGTCCGGTGACCGTGCCGTCTCCGTCGCGCCGCTGCTCGACGGCACGCTGACCATGGCCGAGATCCGGCAGCGCACCGCCGGTCGGTTGGCGCCCGGCGAGCTGGCCGGCACGCTGGCCACGCTCGCGCAGGCCGATCTGATCAGCCTGCGCCGCCCCGGGCCGGAGGCCGACACGGCCGCCGGCGCGTACTGGGACCTGATTGGCGCCGACGCCGACGCGGCCACCGACCGGCTCGCGGCCGCGACCGTCCGGGTCCTGTCGCTCGGCGCGACCGGCGTGGCCGAGGCGCGGTCCGCGCTGCGGGCCTGCGGTCTGGCCGCCCAGGACGGCCCGGATCTGGGCCAGGGCCTGACCATGGTGCTCTGCGACGACTACCTCGACCCCCGGCTGGAGCGGATCAACGCCGCGATGCTGGCGGCCGGCCGGGCCTGGCTGCCCGCCAAGCCCACCGGCGTGGACGTCTGGGTCGGCCCGGTCTTCCGCGGTGGCGAGGGCCCGTGCTGGTGCTGCCTGGCCACCCGGCTGCGGGCCAGGCGCACCGGCGAGACCCTGGCGCGCGGGTGCGGCGCAACGGTCACCGCGCCGGAGACGTCGCTGCCCACCACCCGGGTCATCGGCCTGCAGCTGGCCGTCCTCGAGGCGGTCAAGTGGCTTTCCGGCGCCACCGGCACCGCCGGGTCCAGCACACTGCGCACCTTCGACACCCTGACCTGGCAGAGCGGGCAGCATCAGGTCGACCGCCGTCCACAGTGTCCGGCGTGCGGTGACGCGGGCCTGATGACCGCTCAGGTCGCGGCGCCGGTCCGGCTGGCGGGGCGGCCGAAGGCCAGCGTCGCGGGCAACGGCCACCGGGCGCGTTCCCCGGAACAGGTCTGGGAGGCCTACCAGCACCTCGCGGATCCGATCACCGGCATCACGGACCCGATCCGCCGTGACCCCCGGTGTCCCGACTTCCTGCACAGCTGCCTGTCCGGCGCCAACCGCGCGGTCGTCGGTCGCGGCCTGGCCGCGGCCCGGGCGGGCCTGCGCCAGCAGAGCGGCGGCAAGGGCAGCACCGAGATCGAGGCCCGGGTGGGCGCGCTCTGCGAGGCGGTCGAACGGTGGTCCGGTTCGCGCTTCGGCGACGAGCCGGTGATCCGCGCGAGCCTGCGCGAGCTCGGCGACCGCGCGGTGCACCCGGACGCGTGCCAGCTGTTCGATCCCCGCCAGTTCCGGGACCGGGACCGGTGGAACGCGGCGAACGGCGCCTTCCAGCACGTGCCGGAGCCCTTCGACGAGACGGAGGCCATCGACTGGACGCCGGTCTGGTCGCTGACCCGGCAATGTTCCCGGCTCATGCCGACCGACCTGCTGTACTTCACCCCGGACAGCCACCCGGCGCTGCGCGCCACCTCCAACGGCAACGCCGCCGGGGCCAGCCGCGAGGACGCGATCATGCAGGGCCTGCTGGAGCTGGTCGAGCGGGACGCGGTGGCTTTGTGGTGGTACAACCGCACCCGGCAGCCCGCGGTCGACCTGGCGTCGTTCGCCGATCCGTGGATCGACGCCCTTCCGGCGCGGTACGCCGAGGTGCACCGCGAGCTGTGGCTGCTCGACCTCACGGCCGATCTGGGCGTGCCCGTGATGGCCGCGATCTCCCGTCGCACGGACAAGCCGGCCGAGGACCTGATGCTCGGCTTCGGCGCCCACCCGGATCCCACGGTCGCCGCCCGTCGGGCGCTCACCGAACTGGGCCAGCTGTTGCCGGCCGTGGTGCGCGTGGACGGCGCCGGCAACGGCTACGGCGCGCAGGACCCGCACATCATGCGGTGGTGGCGCTCCGCGACCGTGGCGAACCAGCCGTACCTGCGCCCGGGTGCGATGGCCTCGCGGCGGCGCGCCGACTACCGGTACGACGACTGTCCTGACCTGCGCGAGGACGTGGAGCGACTGGTCGCGCGGGCCGCCGCCGAGGACCTGGAGGTGTTTGTCCTGGACCAGACCCGCCCGGACGTGGGACTGCCGGTGGTGAAGGTGATCGTGCCCGGGCTCCGGCATTTCTGGGCCCGGTTCGCTCCCGGTCGGCTGTTCGACGTGCCGGTCCGGGCGGGGCGGCTCGCCGCCCCCACGTCCTACCCGGACCTCAACCCGATTCCCCTGTTCCTGTGAGCGATGAATCCCGACGAATGGGAGGTGGTCCCATGGCACCGTTCCCGATGTGGTCCTTCCGTGAGGACGTACTCGTGGAGCACCTGCCGGACCAGGCCACCGTTGTGCTGCGCAGCCGCTCCGAGGACACCGTCCTCACCCTGGTCCGGCCCGCGGCGGTGCAGGCCCTGAAGCGGATGAGCCTCGGGTCGACCGCGCTGTCGAACGTGATCAGCGACGAGCTGGACTGGGCGGCTGTCCGGACCATTCTGGACGACCACCAGCACCTGGTGATCCATTCGTACGGGCTCGATCCGGAACAGCCCCTGGTCTCCGTGGTGCCGCTGACCCCGGAGTCCCGGTTCGCCGTGCCACCGGGACTGCCGCCGGAGCCCGTGCGCCTGTCCCGGTTCGCGGTGATCCGCGCCGACGGCAGCACCTTGGTGATCGAGTCGCCGCTCAGCCTGCACCGGGTGGTCCTGCACGGCCCGGAGGCGGTCGCCGCCCTGGGCGCCCTGGTCGGGCCGGTGCCGCCCGACCCCGACGACCAGGTGCTGCAGGTGCTCATCCCGGCGCTGATCGCGGCCGGGATGGTGGTGGACGCGAACGGCGACCCGTTCGATGCCGACCCCGTGCTGCTCACCTGGGATCCGATCGAGCTGTTCTTCCACACCCGGGCCACGCTCGGCCGCCACGACCAGGACTTCGGGGCCACGTACCCCGCGGGAGAGTCCGGCGCGGTCGAACCGGTGGCGAAGCCGCCCGCGCCCGGCGCGGCGATCGAGCTGTACCGGCCCGCCGGGGAGGACGGGCCCGGCCTGATCGCCACGATCGAGGCCGGGCCCGGCGGCGGGCACCTCGCCGTCGGCCCGATCAGCGGGCGCGAGCTGGGCACGCTGCTCTTCCGGACGGCCCGGGTCCGATCGGTGGTCGGCGACCCCGCCACGGCGACGGCGGTCAGCGACCGGCCGTACTCGTCGCCCGGTCGCGACTACGAGTTGGAGATCTACGCGATCGTGCACGACTGCGAGGGCGTGCCCCGCGGGGTCTACCACTACGACGCGTTGGGGCACCGGCTGGAGCCGCTGGCCGTGTCGGCGCCCGAGGCGGACGAGATGCTCGAGAGCAGCCGGGTGGCCGCGAACCTCAGCGCGCCGCCCGGGGTCCTCCTGTCGGTGACCGCCCGATTCCAACGAATCTCGTGGAAGTACAGCGGCATGGGCTACTCGATGGTGCTGCGCAACTTCGGCGCGTTGACCCAGCTGCTGGCGCTGGTCTGCGCGGCTCTCGGCCTCGCCGGCCTGCGCATCGACATGGCCGAGATCGAGGTGACCTCGCGCATCCTCGGACTCGACTGGCGGGTCGAGTCCGGGGTCGGCAGCTTCGTCGTCGGCCGCCCCGCCGCGCCGCCCTCCCGCTCCGAACACCCGTGACAACCCGCTGATCAGGAGGAAAACCATGCCCCGGACCGTGTCGCAGAAGATGGGGATCAAGCCCGGCTCGCGTGCGTTCTTCGTGAACGCCCCCGACCAGGCCCGCAACGCTATCGACCTGCCCGACCTCTCGGTCGGCGCGGACCTGGCGGGCGAGTTCGATTACATTCACCTGTTCCTCACCAGACAATCCGAGATGGACGAGACCTTCCCGAAGCTCAAAGCGCACCTGAAGGCCGGCGGAATGTTATGGGTCTCGTGGCCGAAGGGCCGAAAACTGGGTTCCGACCTGACCCTGCCGAAAGTCATTGAGATCGGCTACAACCACGGGCTGGTGGAAAGTACGTGCCTGAGCATCGATTCCACATGGTCGGGCCTCAAGTTCACCCATCCGAAGAAAGGCAAGACGTACAACAACAGTTACGGGAAACTTCCCAATCAGTAGGGCGACGGCAACGTCCTCATAAATCGATCGATTTCGACGGAAGGCCGATTGACACACGTAGCGACGAACGGTGTGCTGTTCATACATGCCGAACGTGCCGCGATCGCAGCGATGTGGGGGTGCTGTGTCCCGACGGGATCCACACAATCCCCAGCCATCCGTCGCTGGGTCACCGGCCGCCCAGTCGGAACGCCGCGCGGCCATCCGAACCGCGCGGGGGGTCATCGCGGCCGTCGTCGCGGGGTACATCGTCAACACCCTGCTGGCCGTTCACTCCATCCTGCACGGCGCCGCCCTTGCCGCGTTCGTGGCGTGCAGCGCGGCGGCGTTCGTCCTGCAACTGGCCCACTCGACCCGGGCCCCGCTCACGTGGCCGCCGCGCACCCGTGCGATCACGCTGTCCACCCAGGCGGCGGCCACCCTGCTGCCGTTCGCATGGGTGGGGCCGCAGGCGGGTGCGCTCGCCGGCTTCCTCGCCGGGTCGCTGCTGCTGGCGGTGTCCGGGCCGTGGCGATGGTGGCTGTTCGGCGGGGTGCTTCTCGCGGTGCTGCTCGGCCAGTGGGCCGAAGGCCTGACGGCGGTCGACATCGGGTACGGCGTCTACTTCTCCACGCTCACCGGGTTGATGATCTACGCGGTCAGTTCCCTGGTCTCGCTGGTCGGCATGCTGTACTCGGCGCGCGGGGAGATGGCCTGGATGGCGGTCGCCCGGGAGCGCCTGCGGGTCGCCCGGGACCTGCACGACCTGCTCGGGCTGAACCTCTCCGCGATAACGCTCAAGGGCGAGTTGGCCTACCGGCTGCTGCCGATGGCCGTCGACCGGGCCCGGCAGGAGCTGGCCGACGTCCTGGAGGTGGCGCACCGGGCGCTCGCGGACATGCGCGTCGTCGCCGGAGGTGACCAGCGCATGTCGATGGCCGCCGAGACGGAGACCGCCACGGCGATGCTCGTCTCCGCGGGGATCCGGATGACGGTCGAATCGGACCTGCCGGAGCTGCCCGAGACCCTCGACACGGTGCTGGCCATCGTGCTGCGCGAGGCCGTCACGAACGTGTTGCGGCACAGCAAGGCCGAACGGTGCGTCATCGAGTCGTCCGTGTCCGACGGTCAGGTGCGGCTGCTCATCCGCAACGACGGGGTGGCGGAGCAGAGCCCGACGGATGGCGGGTCCGGACTGGCCAACCTGGTCGGTCGGCTGAACGCGATCGGTGGCCGGCTGACGACCGCGAGGGTCGACCAGTGGTTCGAGCTGCGGGCCACCGCACCGCTGCCCGCCACCGAGGGCCCCGCCCCGCCCGCCCCGGGAGAGCCCGGCGCGGCGGCGCCGGCCGCCGGTCCCTGGCACCGCCGCGCCGGCCGGGCCATCACCGTGCTGGTCCTGGCCGGCTACGGGATCCTGATGGTCGTCAACGTGCTTCCGCAGGACCCGCCCGGTCTCGCCCTGCTGGGCTTCGCCGCCTGCGTGTCCGCCGCGGTCGCCCTCCAGGTGTTCGTGGCGCTGCACGGCCCGCGGCGACGCCGGGTCGGGTTACGCGTCGCCGTCGTGGCCGCCCAGGCGCTCCTGATCATGGCGCCGCTGTGGTGGATCGGCGCTCCGTGGGGGTCGATGGGTGGTTTCGTCGCCGGGTCGGCGCTGCTGCTGATCGGCGGCGGGCTGCGGTGGCTCCTGTACGCGCTCGTGGGCGCGGCCGTGTTCGTGGCGGCGGTGTCGTACGGTGCCACGGTGGAGTGGACCGCGTACCTGACTCTGTCCACATTGCTCACCGGCCTGGTGGTCTTCGGCATCAGCTCGCTGTCCGGCCTCGTCGAACAGGTTGACCAGGCCCGCGCGGAGCTGGCCCGCGCGGCCGTCACGCGGGAACGCCTGCAGGTCGCGCGGCAGTTGCGTACCCGCCTCGGCGAACTGCTCTCGGCGGTGTCGTTCCGCGCCCAGAGCGCGATCCGGTCGCTGCCCGCCGCGCCCGCTGACGCCCGCGCCGAGGTCGCCGAGATGCTCGACATCGCGCGGGTCGCGGCCACCAACATCCGGACCGTGGCCACCGGATACCGGGACATGTCGCTGCCCGCCGAACTGAAGTCGGCCGTCACCGGGCTCGGCTCCGCCGGCATCCTCACGACGGTGGACGTGCCGGACGACCAGCGGCCCGGCGAGGTCGACGCGCTCTTCGCCGTGGTGCTGCACGAGGCCGTCACCAACATCATCCGGCACAGCGCGGCCCGCACCTGTCAGATCACGATCGGTCAGGCGGGCGATCGGCTGCGGCTGCTGGTGACCAACGACGGCACCCCCGACACGGCGGAACCGGGCGCCGGCCTGCACGATCTCGCCGAGCGCCTCCGCGCCGTCGGCGGGGATCTCACCACCGAGGCGACGAACGGCACCTTCCGGCTCCTGGCCGAACTGCCCGACCCCGGCCGAGTGTGGAAAGGATGATTCGACAGTGTTGAGGATTCTCCTCGCCGAGGACGTCCACATGGTGCGCGGGGCGCTGGCGGCGCTGCTCGACCTGGAGTCGGACATGTCGGTGGTCGTCGAGGTGGACAGCGGCGACAAGATCGTCCCCGCGGCCCTGGCCAACCTGCCGGACGTGGCCATCATCGACGTCGACCTGCCCGTCCTGGACGGGCTGTCCGCGGCCGAGGAGCTGCACGCCAAGCTGCCCTCGTGCCGGACGCTCATCCTGACCGGCCTGGGCCGGCCCGGCACCCTGCGCCGGGCGCTGTCCGTGTCCGTGGGCGGGTTCCTGCTGAAGAACTCGCCGTCCGACCGGCTGGCGCAGGCGGTGCGTGAGGTGGCCGCCGGGCGCCGGGTGGTCGACCCGCAGCTCGCCCTGACCGCCTGGGACGTGGGCGAGATCCCGCTGTCCGGGCGCGAGCTGCAGGCGTTGCGGCTCGCCGCCGGCGGAGCCGAGCCGCCGGAGATCGCCGCCGCCATGCATGTCTCCGTGGGTACCGTCCGCAACTACCTGACGAAGATCGTGATGAAGCTGAACGCCCGCAACCGGGTCGACGCCATCCGCATCGCCACGGACGCCGGCTGGATCTGACCTCGCGACTTCTCGTACGCATCCGTATCTGGGGCTGCCGCCAGGCCGTTGACCAGGGCGTACAGGAAGAGGGCACGCGCATGACGATCACCGTCCGACTGGGGACCGCGATGCTCATCGCGGCGGTCTCGGCACTCGCGATCACGGTCGGCGGCCCGGGCGCGGCGGCGACGCCCACTGCCGCGCCCGGGCCGGCCAGCGTCCCGACCCCGGCGACGGACCGCACCGGCTCCTACATCGCGGTGTTCCACAACGGCAGGGTGCCGCGTGACCAGGTGGACGCCGTCGTCCAGGACCTCGACGACTCGCACCCCATCACGGTGCACCGGGTCTTCTACGACGTCCTGCGGGGCTTCCAGTTCACCGGCACGCGCCGGGCGGCCGCTGGCGTCGCCCGCGATCACCGGGTGGCGTACGTCGAGCGCGACATCCCGGACGTGGGCTTCGCCCAGCCGCAGGGCGGCATGCAGTACAACCCGCCGTGGGGCCTGGACCGCGTCGACCAGCGGCGCCTGCCACTGGACCGCCGGTTCAGCTACCCGACCACCGCGTCCAACGTGACCGTGTACGTCCTCGACAGCGGGGTACGCGTGACCCACCGGGAGTTCGGCGGCCGGGCCACGGCCGGCGGCGACTTCACGCCCGAGCGCGACAACGTCGACTGCACCGGGCACGGTACCCACGTGGCGGGGACGATCGGCGGCTCGTCGGTGGGCGTCGCCAAGCGGGTCCGCATCGTCTCGCTCAAGGTCTTGGACTGCCACAACACCGGGCTCACGTCCGGCATCATCCGGGCGCTCGACACGGTGGTCCGGACGGGCCGAATCCCGGGCGTGGTCAACATGAGCCTGGGCCACGAGGGGTCCGACCCGGCGTTCAGCACGGCGATCGCGAACGTCGTCGCCAAGGGCTTCGTCGTGGTGGCCGCCGCGGGCAACAACCGGGCGAACGCGTGCCGGTTCTCCCCCGCACAGGCGCCCCAGGCGATCACGGTGGGCGCGACCAATGCCTCGGACCAGCGCGCCCCGTTCTCGAACTTGGGCAGGTGCGTGGACATGTTCGCGCCGGGAGCAGGCATCTCCTCGACGGCCATCTCGTCGAACTCGGCGCTGAGCCCGATGTCGGGCACGTCCATGGCCGCGCCGCACGTGGCCGGGGCGGCGGCGCTCATCCTCGGCCGGCATCCCCGGTTCTCCCCCGCCCAGGTGCGGCGGTGCCTCCAGGCAGCGGCCACCGCCAGCACGCTGACCAACCTCGGGTCCGGCTCGCCCAACCGGATGCTGTTCGTGGGCGGGGCCTGCTGAGCGGATCGCCACAGCGAGGGCCGGCGTGAGCTAATCGCACCGCCGATCACGGCCCTACCAGCGGGAATGTCACACTGAACGACGATGGGGCCCCGTCGGGGACAAGGTCGTCACGCCGGTGCTCCATGCATAACACGCGAAATGGTCGTACCCCCATAACGTAGCAAAGCGGCCATTTCTGCACACCGAGGAGCACACGTGTCGGTACAGGAAAAGCTAGAGTCGATCTTCACTTCAGTGGTGCGACGCAACCCCGGCGAGGACGAGTTCCACCAGGCGGTGCGGGAGGTGCTCGACAGCGTCGCGCCCGCCCTGCAGAAGCATCCCGAGTACGCCGAGGCGAAGATCATCGAGCGGATCTGCGAGCCGGAGCGGCAGATCATCTTCCGGGTACCGTGGGAGGACGATCGCGGCGAGGTCCACATCAACCGCGGCTTCCGGGTGGAGTTCAACAGCGCGCTGGGCCCGTACAAGGGGGGCCTCCGGTTCCACCCGTCGGTGTACCTGGGGATCGTGAAGTTCCTCGGCTTCGAGCAACTGTTCAAGAACGCGTTGACCGGCATGCCGATCGGTGGCGGCAAGGGCGGGTCGGACTTCGACCCCAAGGGCCGTTCCGACCGGGAGGTGATGCGGTTCTGCCAGTCGTTCATGACGGAGCTGTACCGGCACATCGGCGAGTACACGGACGTACCGGCGGGCGACATCGGCGTCGGTGGCCGGGAGATCGGCTACCTGTTCGGGCAGTACAAGCGGATCACCAACCGGTACGAGTCCGGCGTGCTGACCGGCAAGGGCCTCAGCTACGGCGGCGCCCAGGTGCGCCGGGAGGCGACCGGCTACGGCGCGGTGTTCTTCGCCGAGGAGATGCTGCGCGCCGACGGCGGCGACAGCCTCGACGGCAAGCGGGTGGTGGTCTCCGGCTCGGGCAACGTGGCGATCTACGCGATCGAGAAGGTGCACCAGCTCGGCGGCACCGTGGTGGCCTGCTCGGACTCCTCCGGCTTCGTCCACGACGACAAGGGCATCAACGTCGAGGTGCTCAAGCACCTCAAGGAGGTCCGGCGGGCGCGCATCAACGACTACGCCGACGCCGTCCCGCACGCCACCTTCGTCGCCGGCCGCCCCATCTGGGAGGTGCCCTGCCAGGTGGCGCTCCCCTGCGCGACGCAGAACGAGCTCACCGCCGCCGACGCGGGCACCCTCATCGCGGGCGGCTGCACCATCGTGGTGGAGGGGGCCAACATGCCCACCACCCCGGAGGCGATGCGGGCGTTCGCCGAGGCCGGGGTGCGGTTCGCGCCCGGCAAGGCGGCCAACGCCGGCGGCGTCGCGGCCAGCGCGCTGGAGATGCAGCAGAACGCCAGCCGCGACTCGTGGACCTTCGGGCACTCCGAGGAGAAGCTGCGCGAGATCATGCAGACCATCCACGCGCGCTGCTACGCCACCGCCGACGAGTACGGCATGCCGGGCAACTACGTCGCCGGGGCCAACATCGAGGGCTTCCGGCTCGTCGCTGAGGCGATGCTCGCCCACGGGCTCATCTGACGCCAGGATCCGCGCCCCGGCATCGCTACCGCGACGCCGGGGCGCGTCACGTTAAGTGGTTCACACGCAACGGAAAGTAGTTCGGCTGACCTTGTCGAAACCGCGTCGCCCCGATCGACGCCCCCGTAGAAGGCACCTCGACAAGGAGAGCGACATGTCATTTCAGGCGTACCTGGACGCGATCGAGACCAAGACCGGCAAGACGCCCCGCGAGCTGGTGAACCAGGCCGAGGAGCGCGGCTACCAGGCCCCGGCCGTCAAGGCGGGCACGATCGTCGAGTGGCTGAAGGAGGAGTACGGCCTCGGTCGCGGGCACGCGATGGCCCTCGTCCACGTCATCAAGAACGGCCCGGCGATTCCCAGCAGGCATGTCGGCTCCACCGGGTCGCACCGCGACGAGTCCGACATGCTGTGGCTGGACGGCAAGGCCAACCGCCCGACGTAGCCCGCGGCGACACGACCAGCCACCGTCCGCCGGCCCTGACGGACTACCGCGCGGCGACCGGGTCCGGCGCCGCCGGCTCGTCGGCCGTGCCGGCCGGCCTGACGCGGCGCTTCAGGAGGAGGGCGACGATGCCGCTGACCAGACCCCAGAAGGCCGAACCGATGCCCAGGATGGACAGGCCGGCGGCGGTCACCACGAACGTGATGACCGCCGCCTCCCGGTTCTCCTGTTCGGTGACGGCGTTGGCGAGGGCCGCGGCCAGTGCCGGGAGGAGGGCGAGGCCGGCGACCGCGATGACCAGTACGGGCGGGGAGAGCAGCACCAGCGCGGCGGCCAGGCCGGCGCCCAGGCCGAGGACCAGTTGGCCGCCGCCGAGCGCGACCGTGGCGATCCAGCGCCGGGCCGGGTCCGGGTGCGCCTCCGGGCCGGCGGTCAGGGCGGCCGTGATGGCGGCCAGGTTCACCGCGTGGCCGCCGAAGGGCGCCGCGGCCGCGCTGACCAGCCCGGTCGTGACGAGAACACCACGCAGCGGCGGCTGGTACCCGAAGGTGGCGAGCACGGCCGCCCCGGGCACGTTCTGCCCGGCCATGGTGACCAGGAACAGCGGTACGGCCAGACCGACCAGCGCCGGCACGGTGAACGCGGGCGGGGTCAGCTCGATGACGGGCCGCAGCGACGCGGCCGACAGCGCGGGCCCGGTGCCGCCGACCGCGATGGCGACGATGGCGGCGGCCAGCGCGCCGGGCACGGCCCAGGACCGGGCGAACCGCATGAGCAGCGCCCAGGTCAGCGTGACCGGCACGGCGAGCCTGGGGATGTCGATCAGCGCCTGGACGGGCGCCGTGCACAGGGGAACGAGGACGCCGGCCAGCATCGCCGCGGCGACCTGGCGCGGGATCGCGGCGATCAGCCGGGCCAGCCACGGCACCGCGCCGGCCAGCACGGTCAGCGCCGCACACACGAGGAACGCCCCGACGGCGGCCGGGAACCCGCCGGCCACCGGACCGGTCGCGACGAGCAGTGCGGCGCCCGGGGTCGACCACGCGATCGCGATCGGCATCCGGTAGCGCAGGGCGAGCAGGACGGCGGCGACGGCGATGCCCAGGCAGAGCGCCAGCAGCCCGGACGCGGCCTGGCGCTGGTCGGCGCCGACCGCGCGGAGGCCGGCCAGCACGATGGTGAACGCGCTGGCGAAGCCCACGATCGCGCTGACCAGCCCGGCAGATACCGGCTGCAGGATCCGCATACGCCCTCCCCGGTCGAGCGTTCCGTATACGGAACGATGGCCGGGTGACACCATAGCCAGATGACTTCCCGAGGGACAAGCCGGTTCGACCCCGCGGTGGGCCAACGGCTGCGGGGCCTTCGCGAGGCCCGCGGGATCTCGCTGTCCGAGCTCGCCCGCACGGCCGGGGTGGGCAAGGCCACCCTGTCCGGGCTTGAGAACGGCACCCGCAACCCGACCCTCGAGACCATGTACGCGATCGCGGCCGCCCTCGCCGTGCCGATGAGCGCGCTGACCGTGGACCCCGGGGCGCCGGCCAGCACCGCCGCCCCGATGCGCGGCGCCGCCGTGCTGTCCACGCTGCTCGAGGTGTTCCACGAGCCCGCCGCGACGTACGAGTTCTTCCGGATCCAGGTGCTGCCCGGCGCCCGGCAGACCTCGCCGGCCCACCTGCCGGGCGTGACCGAACACCTCTCCGTCCACCATGGACAGGTCATCGCCGGGCCGGTGGACGCACCGCTGACGGGCGGCCCCGGCGCCTACCTCACCTGGACGGCGGACGTGCCGCACACGTACGCGGCGGTCGGCCCCGACGAGGTCCAGGCCACGCTGCTCATCCGTACGCCGCATCGACCGACCGGTTGATCCCGTCTGCCAGAGTTGGCGTCGTGGACGCGCTCACGGTGCGGGGACTGAGCCGCAACTTCGGCACTCTGCTCGTGCTCGATGACATCACCTTCACGGTCGAAACCGGGCGGATCGCGACCGTCCTCGGCCCGAACGGCAGCGGCAAGACGACCCTGCTGCGCTGCGTCGTCGGCGCCGACCGGCCCGACAGCGGCGAGGTGCTCATCGCCGGACATCCCGCCGACGAGAGCGATCCCGGGCAACGGTCGATGGTGGCGGCCGCGCTCGACGACATCGACTTCTTTCCGGACCTGTCCGTGGTCGAGCACCTGGAACTGCTGTCCTTCGCCCACGGTCACGCCGCCGACCCGGTCGAGGAGGTGCTGACCGAGTTGGGCCTCGACCCGGCCCGCGACCAGCTGCCGGCCACACTGTCCAGCGGTCAGCGCCGCCGCCTCGCGCTGGCCTCCTGCTTCGTCCGCCCCCGCCGCCTGCTCGTCCTCGACGAGCCGGAGCAGCGCCTGGACGCACGCGGTAAAGCCTGGCTGGCCGACCGGCTCCGGCGCGAGCAGGCCGACGGCACGACCGTCCTGATGGCCTCGCACGACACCGACCTGATCGACGCCGTGACCGACCTGCGGATCGAGCTCGGCGCGTGACCGCGGCGCCGGCCGGCATCCCCAGCGCCCGGCACCTGCGCGCCGATCTGCGCGCGGCGCGCCGCGCCCACCGCACGGGCGGGCTCGGTGACGTGCTCAGCGACCTCTACGTGGTCGCGCTGTTCCTCGGCATGTACAGCTGGGCCGCCATCTACGAGAGCCGCGAGTACCTGCGATCGCCCACGGCCGGCCACACCGACCCGGACGAGGTGTACTGGATCGCCGTCGCGGCCGTCCCGGCCGCGCTGGCTTTCGCCTGGCATGGGCTACGGACCGTCGGGCCGCTCCTGGTCACACCCACGATGCAGGCCTGGGTCACGAGCTCGCCGGTCGACCGGCGCGCCCTGCTCGCACCGCGGTTCAGAGCTCTGGGTACCGGCATGGCCGCGCTCGTGGCGGCGCTCGGCGGCGCCGCCGCGCTCATCGGCGGGGCGCCCGCCACCGGGTTGGCGTGGGGGGCGCTGGCCGGCGCGGCCTGCGGCGCGGGCGGGGTCTCGCTCAGCGTCCTCGCCCAGGCCACCCGTGGTCGGCGCCGATGGCCGCGCCTGGTAGGCGTCGCGCTGGCGATCGTCGCCGCGCTCGTGGCGGCCTCGGTGGTCGTCGCGCACTTCTCGGGCGGGTCCTTTCCGCGCCCGGCCGGATCGCTGACGGTCGTTGTCGCCATCGCCGGGCTGCCGTTGGCCGTGGTCGCGCTGGTCATCGCCGACCGGGCGCTGCGCCGGGTGGACCGGGCCGCGCTGACTGCCGGCGCACCGCTGGCGAATGCCGCCGCCGAGGCCGTGGTGCTGCTCGATCCGACGCTGCTGGCCGGGCTCCTGGAGGGGCGCCGCTGGCGCCGCGTCGGCCGGGTCCGCAGCCGGCGGTTCCTGCCCGGTGGCCGGTGGTGGGTCCTGCTGCAGGCGGAGGTGCGCCGCCTCTACCGCAGTCCCGGTGCCCTCGTCGCCTGGGGCGCGCTGATCCTGTTGCAGTACGCGGTCGCCGTGGCGGTGCCGTCCGTGGCCGGGCCGGCACGGGTCATCGGCGCCTTCCTGGCCGCGACGCGGCTCACCGGCGGCCTGCGTACCCTCACCCGCTCCCCCGGCCTACGCCGGGCGGTGGGCGGCGGCAACGCCGCCGTGCGCCTGGTCCACCTCGTGGTTCCGGCCGCCGGGGCCGGCCTGTGGTGGCTGGCGACCGCGCCCGTCGGGCCGGTCCTGCCGGCATGGGCGACGATCGGCACGCTCCTCGGCGTGGTCTTCGCGGCCTACCGGGCGGCGACCCGGGCGCCGCTGGACTACGGCGGCGCCTATGCGGTCACGCCGTTCGGCACGATCCCGGTCGACCTGCTCCGCCAGCTGCTGCGCGGGCCCGACGTCATCGCGGTGCTGGTCCTCGTCTCGTACCTGCTGACCTAGCCAACCGCGTCGGCTGCGCCATACTGGGCGGGTGGGCGATCACAAGGGATTCACCGTCGTTCTGCGGGGCTACGACACGGACGAGGTCGACGCGCTCGTGGAGCGCGTCCACGAGGCGGCGGCGTCCACGGACGGGGCGTTGCGGGCCGCGGTCCGCGCGGAGCTGACCCAGCCCACGCTGAGCGTCCGCCTGCGCGGCTACGACCGGATCGCGGTCGACGACTACCTGCGCCGGGCCGTGGACCGGCTCGCCTAATCTCGTCGCGTCGCCGCGGCGGCTGACGGTATCGTGGCCGGGCCGGCCGCGGGACTCCGGTGCGACTTCCGGAACCCGCCTCTGAAGCGATGCTTCGCAGTTCGTGCCGCCACTCCCCGGCCGGCACCAGGCATCCGGCGGAAGGTTCGGCAGTGACCACAGCACAGGCGGACCGCGTCGCGTGCGAGGACGTGGTCATGTTCGTCAACGCGGCGGTCGCCGCCACGGGCCAGCGCGAGTTTCACTCCCAGGCCGCCGAACAGCGCCTGTCGCTGGACTTCCTGCACGAGTACGTCCTGGGCAACTACCGCGACCTGTACGCGGCGACCCTTGCCCTCGACATCAACCACCGCAACGCCGCCATGGTCGTGACGCGCCTGCTGCGCACGGCGCGGTCCGCCACGGCCGAGCAGCGGGCCGTGGAGGGGCGGCTGATCGCGGCGCGGCTGCGCACGCTGCCACCGCAGCGGGTCTACGCGGCGTTCCGCGAGCTGCGCCGCCACGGGGTCAACAACCGGCGTACCCGCGCCATCATGCGCGACTGGGTGGCCGCCCGGCCCGACCCGGCCTTCGACGCGGTCAAGTACCGCCGGTCGTTGGCGGTCGTCGCCCGGCACGCCCATCTGGCGCTGCCCGACGAGGTGGGTACGGTCCTGTTCGACTGGCGCCGCCCGAAGCGCTATGTCACGCCGCTCCTGGAGTCCTGGCGCCGGGCCCACTACGAGCAGCGGGCCCTGTACGAGCTGCCGTACACGGTTGCCGAAGGGCTCGCCGCGCAGCACGGCATCGACCGGGCGCGCTTCCTCACCGGCATCGCGCCGAGGCTCACGGACACCGAGCGCCTGCGGCTGCAGGCCAGCGCCGCGCGGCACAAGGCCGACGGGGTCGCGATGGACCTCGCCACCGCGCCGCTCACCCGCCTGGCCGGGTACGTGCTGTCGCTGCCCCGACCCGAGCGGGCCCGCCGGCGCGACGAGCTGACGGACGCGCTGCGCGCGGCCGCCCGGCGGGCCGCCCGCCGGCAGGCCGGCACCTGGGGCCGGGTCGTCGCGGTCCTGGACGACAGCTACTCCGCGGCCGGCTCCGGCACGAAGCGCCGCCGGCCGCTCGCGGTCGCCCTGGCCACCCATTACCTGCTGGAGGCGCTCGCCACCCAGTACGAGGGCCTGTGGCTCAACCACCGCGGTGATCCGCTGCTGGTGCATCCGCTCGGCGCCACCGGGCTGGGCGAGCGCGTCCTCGACGGCCTTGAGCGCCGCCCCGACCGGCTCGTCATCGTCTCCGACGGTTGGGACAACGCCCCGCCCGGCCAGGCCGCCGAGGTGCTGCGCGTGTGGGCCGCGCGCCTGGACCCCGCCGGGGCCACGGCCGTGGTGCACCTCAACCCGGTCTACGACGCCGACATCTTCGACGTACGCCGCCTCGCGCCGGGGGTGGCCACGGTCGGCATCCGCGACGCCGAGGACGCCGCCGCCCTGGTCGAGCTTGCCCGCTTCGCCACCGGCGGGGCGAGCTTCGACGAGCTGCGCCGCCACCTGGCCGACCGCGTCGACCGTTTCCTCAGCGAGGCAGCATGACCAACGGCACCGTGACCAACGGCATCGCGCTCACCGGGCTGACCACCGGCCCGGCCCAGACCTGGGGCGCCGTCCGGCTCGTCCCGCTGCTGCGGGCCGAGCCCATCGTCGACCTCCGCCTGCACGCCAAGCTGTATGAGCCCGACGCGCTGTCGATCGTCCAGACGGCGCCGCGCACGGCGTACTTCTCCTACATCCCGCACGGGTTCGTGGCCACCTGGACCACGGACGCGACCCCGGCCGCCGCCTACGGGACCCAACTGCGGGATCCGGCCGAGGCGGACGCGCCCGCCGCGATCCGGTTGGTGTTCCGCCGCCGCATGGCCCGCCGCGAGGACAAGCAGCGGCTGCGGTTCCTGCCGCTGCACCTGGCCATGGAGGGCTACCTGGCGCTGCACTTCGGCGGCCCCACGATCGCCTGGGAGGAGTGGACCCGCCAGGCCGTCACCCGCGGCCTGTCGCCCCGGGTCGAGTCCAGCTACAGCGGCGCGGCGATCGCCGGCCTCGACGACGCCCTGCGCACGTTCGAGATCTACCCCGACCAGTGCGGCATGGTGCTCTACGTCGCCGACGCCCTCGCCGCCGCGTTCGTCGTCCCCCACCCGCACGACTACCGGGCCCTGCACCCCACGCTGTTGCAGGACTTCTACGGCGAGCTGCTGTACCAGTACGCCCACCTGTACCCGGCCGTGCCCGCCTTCACCGCCCGCCTCGACGAGACCGGCGTCGACAGCGTCGCGGACCTGCGCGCGCAGCTGGTCCGCACGCGCGACGACTGGGCGGCGTTCCACGCCGTGATGGCCGGCGGGCTGCTCGCCGCCGAGCATCTGGCGGTCACGCCGGTGCGACGGATGGGGCGGTTCACCCTGTCCCGGTTCCTGCCCGCGTTCAACCCCGACGGGGAGAACCACATCGGCGAGACCATCACCGACGACGCCGGCCGGCTCGCGTACCTCAAGACGTTCCGGCTGTCGGCCGCCCAGGCGCGGCGGGGGTACCTGCTGTCCCAGCTCGCGGCGACCGACTGGGACCTGGACGCGACCGCCGCGGCCCTCGGCACCGACCGGGACGGGCTGACGATGCGCCTGGACCGCAGCGGGTTCGGTCACCTGCTGCGGCCCGACATCATCGACGCCTGCCGCAACCGCGCCCGCAAGCAGCGGGCGGCCCGTTGACGCTCAGGGGTCGCGGCGCCGGGCCGGGGTGACGGGCGCGGGACGGAACAGGTCCACGATGTCGTCCAGCCGGGTGACGAGCAGGCCCAGGACGATGGCGGTCACCGCCGCCACGGTCGTGCCGGCGACCGTGACGCGGGCGAGGTCGCCGGGCCCGAGCACGATCCCGACCGCGGCGACCGCCAGCAGGACGGCGTTGCGGACCAGGTGCACGCCGCTCAGCGGGGTCGACGATCCGCCGAAGCAACGGCACGAGGTGCGCGTGCCGCGCCGCAGTACGGCGGCGATGGTAACGGTGAACGCGACGAGAAGCAGCCCGGCGAGCGCCAGCCCGGCGCGGGCCAGGTCGGGCACGGCGACGAGGGGGACGACCGCCAGCTCCGCCACGGCCACCACCCCGGCGACCACCGTGGACCGCGCCGGCGCCGGCCGTCCCGGCAGCACGGCCGCCAGCATCGTCGCCGTGGCCGTGGCGAACTCGGCGCGCGCGGACCGGCTGTGCAGCTTGCTGACCGCGGAGGCGAGGAAGGTGAACCCGATGGCGACGCGGGCGGCGAGGGCCAGGTAATCCACGAGGCGCCTCCCCGGCGTGCGGCCAGCCGGCCACGGTGCGGCGCCGGACCGGTCGATACCGCCGGAAACTATGCCGCCGGATCAACCGATGTCAACACCTCGCCGCCCATGGATCACACCGTCGCGGTCTCCTCCGCTTCGGCCACGAGCCGGACGATGTCGTCGACGCTGCCGTTGATGAACAACTCTCCGATGTCGACCGTGATGTTGATCTCATTGAGTCGGGCGGCCATTTCGAGGGCCAGCGAGGACGTGCCGCCCGCGTCGAAGAACGACACCGTCGGGTCCACCTCGTCAACCTCCATGACCTCCTTCCAGATCTGGGTGACCTGTTCCTGGATCGGGTCGGTGGAGGCACTCGCGACGGGCGCGGCGACGCCGGGCGCGCCGAGGAGGTCCTGGCGCACCTGCCGGCGGTCGACCTTGCCGGGCCCCAGCGTGGGAATCCTGCCGACCACGGCGATCCGCTGCGGTACGAGGTGGATGGCGGCGCGTTCGCGGACGAACGCGACGAGGTCGGCGGGTGTGGCGGTCGACCCTTGGCGGAGGGCGACCGCGGCCGCGGGGACCGCACCGAGGTTCGCGTCCGGCAGGCCGACCACGCACACGTCGACGACATCCGGGTGGGTGGCGAGGATGCGCTCCACCTCGCCCGGGTAGACGTTCTCGCCGCCGCAGACGAACATGTCGTCGGCCCGGCCGACGAAGTGGTACCACCCGTCATCGTCCACCCGGAAGATGTCGCGGGTGCGCAGCCAGCCGTCGACGTAGCGGTCGCGCGCCGTCTCCTCGTCGAGGATGGTGCCCTCCGAGATCAGATCGCTCTTGATCCAGAGCTCGCCCTCGGACACCTCGCGGCCGGCCTCGTCCAGGACCCGCGCGGTCACGCCGGCCCAGGGGCGGCCGCAGCTGGCCAGCGGCTGCTTCTCGCCGGGCGGCTGGCCCAGGCACGGCGCGCATTCGGTCAGGGCGTAGATGTTGAGCACCTCGGCGCCCGGCAGGGCGGCCTGCAGGCGGCGCAGCAGCTCCGGAGTGGACGGACCGCTGCCCACCCGCACGGACCGCAGCGCGCCGAAGTCGAGCGACGCGAGCAGCTCGCGCTCCCGCAGCAGCACGGCGGCCTGCGAGGGCGTGAAGATCACGGTGGCGCAGCGCTGCCGCGACAGCTTGTGCAGGATCTTTCCCGGGTTGAACGAGTCGGCGATGACGCCGGTCCAGCCGCGCAGCAGGCCCAGCATCACACCGGCGTTGAGGCCGGACGTGTGGTAGAGCGAGGTGGCCACGAGATACCGGGTCGCGTCGTCGCCCGAGGCCATGGTCGTGGCCGTGTAGGCGCCGCTGCGGTAGCGGGCGAGCAGGTGCAGGTGTTCGTGGGTCTTGATGACCAGCTTGGGCTCGCCGGTGCTGCCGGACGTCGAGTAGGCCAGCGCCGGGTGGCGCGCGGGCACCTCCTCGGGCAGCTCGACCGGCGTGGCGGCCACCAGGTCGTCGAACGTGCGGTCGCCGATCGTGAACCGGTGCGGCAGGGCCGAGCGCCCGACCGCCTCCGCCACCGCGCCGGTGCCGCCGACAATCGCGGCGGAGCAGTCGGCCCTGCGCAGGAAGGCGTCCGCGCCGGAGCCGCTCATCGCGGGGTCGCACATGACGGCGGTCAGCCCCGCGCGGATGGTGCCGTAGACCGCCCACAGCAGCTGCGGCCCGGGCGGGGCCGAGATGAGCACCCGGGCACCGGTCTCCAGGCCCGCCGCGACCAGGCCGGACGCGATCCGCGTCATGGCGTCGTGGTGCTCGGCGTACGTCACGGTCCGCTCGTCGCCCTCCTCGCCGAACACGAAGGCGGCCCGGTCGGGCGCCGCCTCGACATGATCACGAAAGAGCAGCGCGCCGTTCGTCTGCAATGTCACTCCCTTGTCCCCCGAGCCTTCCCGGTGACCGCGATCTTATCGCTAGATAGAACTGGCACGATGGGGTGTGCGACACTGCTCGCCATGTGTCGCACGGGGGCCGCCCACAGATGAACGTCGCTGACCACATCGTCCAGAAGCTGGTCGACGAGGGCGTCGAGGTGCTGTTCACCGTTCCCGGCGAACAGATGGACGCCCTGTTCGGGGCCCTCGCCCGCACGGACATCCGCGTCGTGCACACCCGCCATGAGCAGGGCGCCGCCTTCATGGCGTACGGGTACGCGCGCTCGACCGGCCGCATCGGCGCCTGCGCCGTCATCTCCGGGCCCGGGGTGCTCAACGCCACGGCGGGGCTCGCGACCGCGTACTCCGGGGATTCGCGGGTGCTGTGCATCGCCGGGCAGATCCCCACCCCGATGCTCGACCGGCGGTACGGGTTCCCGCACGAGCTGCCCGACCAGCTCGGCGTGCTGCGCGGGGTGACCGGCTGGGCGGCGCGGGTCGGCACGCCCGACGAGGTGACCGCGGTCCTCGGCGAGGCCTTCCACCGGCTGCGTTCCGGCCGGCCCCGCCCGGTGGCGATCGAGATCCCGACGGACGTGTTCGCCGCCCCGGTCACGGCGCCGGCCGGCTGGACGGATCCGCCGGTCAGCCGGGCGCCCGACGCGACGGCCATCGAGGCCGCGGTCGCGGAGCTGGCTGCCGCCCGTACTCCGTTGATTGTGGTCGGCAGCGGCGCGCGGGCCGCGACCGACCAGGTCACCCGCTTGGCCGAGCGCCTGCGCGCGCCGGTGACGTCGAACATGGGTGGGCGCGGCGTCGTCAGCGACGAGCACGAGCTGTCCGTGCCGCTGCCGGTGGCCCACCGGCTGTGGGCGGAGGCCGACGTCGTGCTCGCCATCGGCACCCGGCTCATGCGGCCGTCCGTGGAGTGGGGCCTGACGGGCCTGCGGGTGATCCGGGTGGACCTCGACCCGGAGGAGATCAACCGGGTGGCCGAGCCGGCCGTGGCGGTCGTGGCGGACGCCGCGCTGACCGTCGAGGCGCTGCTGAGCCGGTTGCCGGACAGCCCGGACGACCGGTCCGCGTGGCTGTCGCGGCTCAAGGAGGCCCGGGCGGAGTTCGAGGCGGATCTCGCGCGGCTGGCGCCGCAGGCTGAACTGCTGCGCGCCCTGCGCGCCGCCCTGCCCGCGGACGGCTTCTTCGTCGACGAGCTGACGCAGGTGGGCTACGTCTCACGGATGGGCTTCGCCGCGTGGAGCCCGTCCACGTACGTTCCGGCCACGTACCAGGGGGCGCTCGGCTGCGGGTTCGCGACCGCGCTCGGGGTCAAGGTCGCCAACCCCACCCGGCCCGTCCTGTCCATTTCGGGCGATGGCGGCTTCCTCTACACGGCGGTCGAACTCGCCACGGCGGTGCGGCACCGCGTCAACGTGGTCGCCGTGGTCTTCAACGACAACAACTACGCGAACGTGAGCCGCTCGCAGCTCGCCCGCAACGGCGAGACCGTGGGCACCGACCTGCACAACCCCGACTTCGTCGCGTTCGCCGAGGCGTTCGGTGCGCGGGGGGTGCGCGTCGAGACGTCCGACGAGCTCACCGCCCGGATCGTGGAGGCGTTCCGGCGTGACGATCTGCCCACCGTCATCGAGCTGCCCGTCGGTGACATGCCCAGCCCGTGGTCGCTGATCCGGCTGCCCCGCGTCCGCTGACCGCACCCGCCCCGAGGAGTGACCGTGCCCCCGTTCCGTCCCGCGCTTGCCACGATGCGCCGCCAGCTCATCGTGGAGATCTCGCGGCTCGCCAATGAGCACGGCGCCATCAGCCTGTGCTTCGGCGAGTCCGACCTGCCCACGCCCGCGGTGGTGCGCGAGGCGGCCGAGCGGGCGATGCGGGAGGGCAGGACGCTGTACTCCGACCGGCGCGGGATCGCGCCGCTGCGCGCGGCCATCAGGGACTACCACCACCGCACCCACGGCCTGGATGTCGACCTCGACCGGATCTCGGCGACCTCGTCCGGCATGACCTCCATCATGATCGCGCTGCAGTGCCTGGTGGAGGCGGGCGACAATGTCGTGATCGTCGCGCCGGTCTGGCCGAACGTCGTCATCGCGGTCGAGTCGATGGGCGCGGAGGCCCGGTTCGTGACCCTCACGGACGACGACGGCGCGTGGCACCTCGACCTGGAGCGCGTCGCCGCGGCGTGCGACGGGCGCACCCGGGCGGTGTTCGTGGCCTCGCCGGGCAACCCGACCGGCTGGACGATGACCGGCGCCGAGCAGCGGGAGCTGCTGGAGCTGGCGCGCCGTCGCGGCATCTGGGTGATCTCGGACGAGGTCTACAACCGCATCGTGTACGACGGCTCGATCGCCGCCCCGTCCATGCTGGAGGTGGCGGCCCCCGACGATCCCGTGTTCGTGGTGCAGAGCTTCTCGAAGACGTGGTCGATGACCGGCTGGCGGCTCGGCTGGCTCGTCCACCCGGCCGAGCTGGCCCACCAGGTCGGCAACCTGAGCGCGATCAACAGCACCGGCTCGGCCACGTTCGTCCAGCACGCCGGCGTGGCCGCGATCCGGGAGGGCGAGCCGTTCGTCGACGAGATGTTGGCCCGGTGCACCCTCGGCCGCGACCTGGTGGCGAAGGCGTTCGCCGAGGTCGACCGCATCGAGGCGGCCCCGGTGCCGGCGTCGTTCTACTCGTACTTCCGCATCGACGGGGTCGACAACGACCTGGAGTACGCCCGGCAGCTCGTCACGCGGGCGGGCGTCGGCCTCGCCCCCGGCTCGGCATTCTTCGGTGACGGGCGCCCGCAGTACTTCCGCATCTGCTTCGCCCAGGACCCCCAGCGGCTCACCACGGCGCTGGACCGCCTGATCGCGGCCGTCTGACCGCGACCAGGCGGGTTGCGCGCCGCTACGCCGCGACCTCGACGTCGATCATCGCCCACGAGTGTGGGCCGGTCGCGGCCAGCGCGAGCCGGTCGCCGGCCGTGATCGCGCCCTCGTCGTGCATCAGGGCGAGGTTGGTCAGCAGGTCCGCCGCGTACGAGTGGGCGTACTCGGCGACGGGGCCGATCAGCAGCTGCGGGGACAGGAAGCCGGCGGCGCCGGTCAGGAACCGCAGCGACGCCGTGCGGTAGTTGTTGAACAGCACCCGGGTGAAGTCCCTGGGCCCCCGCCCGGTGGCCGCCTTGAGGCCCTTGGCCGCCGCCCGGCCGAGCTGCACCGTACGCAGCTGCGCGGCCGGGCTCGCGTCGGCGGTGCCGCCGCGCGAGTCGCCGCTCACCGCGACGCCGTGCACGACGAAGGTCGGGCCGGGGCCGGCGGGCCGCTCCCGCGACACGTACGCCGCGGCGGCGCCGTCGCTGAGCACCGACAGCGCGCCGGCCATCATGCGGGGCCGGTTGACCACCCGGTCGGACGTGATGATCAGGATCGACTCGGCCGCCGAGGTGGCCACGAGGCCGCGGGCCAGTTGCAGGAGCAGCCCGAGGTTGCCGCACGCGTGGCCGCCGACCGACATGACGATCGCTCCGGGCAGCCCGAGCGCGTTGGCGAGCTGCGCGTTGGCCGTCAGGATCTCGGGGCCGTCGCGGGTCTCGGTGGCGAACAGGATCAGGTCGCACGTGCCACCCGCCGCGGCGAGGGTACGCGCGCCGACGTCGCGGGCCATGTCGAGGCTCGACACGTCGGTGGCGCGGTAGTGCTCCAGGCGCTCCTCCTTGAGCCGGGCGTCGTCACAACCATCCTCGCCGAGTTCGCGGATGAGCCGCTGCTCGCCGTACGTGTATGAGATGGACGATAGGTACATGTCGACCAACGGACAGTCCCTCCGGATCGCGGGTCTGGGCTGACGATATTGAACCAGAGCCGCACGAACCACCGGCACGTGCGTCAATATCTACATCCATAACGGGTTCTGTCACCTTTGACGCCCTTCGATTCTGCCTTTGCCACGGCTTGCCGGCGCCCCCTACAGTCGCCGCAGGAAGAGCGGCGGGAGCGCGGACGTCCACCGCAGCCGCGCGGGACTGTCCAGAGGGGAACGATCACCGAACGACATGTCGATATATGATCGCGTGAGCACAACAGCGGGGGAAGTAATCATGAACGATGCGGTGATCTCCATCGATCGCGCGCCCATGGCGCCGCCCGGCGGTGATCCGATCGTGACGCGGCTGATCGCGTCGGAGCTGGCGCTGCAGGCCAATGCGATCAACCTGATCGCGGCGGTCAACTACATCAGCCCGCGCGTGAGCATGGCGATGCACCCGATCCTCGAATCGGTCCACTCCGAGGGCTACCCGGGGCGCCGCTACCACGAGGGCCAGGCCGTCGCCGACCAGATCGAGCGGCTCGCGATCGACCGGGCGTGCGAGCTGTTCGGCGTCGAGTACGCCAACGTCCAGCCGTACCGGGGAACGATGGCCAACCTGGCGGCCGCCGCGGCCGTCCTGCAGCCCGGCGACGTCGTGCTCGGACTCCAGACCGCCGCGGGCGGGCACTACACGACCGGCAGCACGCTGCACCTCATCGGCCGCATGTTCCGGGTCGTGCCGTACGGGGTGTGCGCGAACAAGTCCACGCTGGACTACGAGCTGATCGCCGCGGCGGCCCGGCGCGAACGTCCCCGCGCCATCTTCTGCGGCGACACGTCCTACCCGCGACTGTGGGACTTCGCCGCGCTGCGGGCCATCGCCGACGAGGTCGGCGCGGTGCTCGTCGCGGACATCTCCCAGTCCGCCGGCCTGATCGCGGGCGGCGCCATCCCGAGCCCGGCCGCGTACGCGGACATCATGACCGCGGCGACATACAAGACACTGCGCGGGCCGCGCGCCGGCCTGATCCTGGCCCGGGCGCACCTGGGTCCCGCGATCGACCGCGCCGTCTCGCCGATCTGCCAGGGCGGCACGAACGTGCGGATCCTGGCCGGCGTCGCGGCCGCGCTCGGCGAGGCGCTCACCGAGCCCTTCCGGGCCTACACCCGCCAGGTGGTCGAGAACTGCCGCCACCTCGCCGACGAGCTGTCGCTGCGCGGCTTCGACCTCATGACGGACGGCACGGAGAACCACGCGTGCCTGCTGGACCTGCGCAAGCTCGACGTCACCGGCGACGTCGCCGCGCGCTGGCTCGCGTCGGCGGGCATCCTCGCCAACGGCAACCAGGTCGCCAACGACGCCCAGTCCCCCCGACGCCCCAGCGGCCTGCGGTTCGGCACCTGCGCCGTCACGACCCTGGGCATGGGCCCCGCCGAGATCACCGAGATCGCGGAGCTCATCGAGTTGGTCCTGCGCGGCCGTGGCGAGCCGGCCGTCACCGACGCCGTCCGCGAGCGGGCGGGCGAGATCCGTCGCCGGTTCGGCACCTTCGAGCATCCGTGGTACGACGCCGACGTCGAGGAGCTTGTCTGAGCATGCCCGCACCAATGATCATCCAGAACGTCGCGGTCGTCGACGTGACGGCCGGGGTGCTCGACCCCGGCCTTGACGTGACCGTGGACGGCGCGGGCCGCATCAGCGCCATCGCGCCGCACCAGCCGGGCGCGGCGGGTGACCCGTCACCGGAGCGGCTGGACGGGACCGGGCGCTACCTGGTGCCCGGTCTGATCGACTCGCACGTGCACGTGGCCTTCAACGGCTTCCTGGACGTCCGCCCGGACTTCACCCGCACCCTCAAGCAGTACCTGCTCCACGGCGTGACCAGCGTGATCGACTTCTTCACGGTGGGCGGCGACTTCCCGGGCTCGTCGCCCGAGACCGTGCGCGAGGACGTGAACTCCGGCCGGTTCCTCGGCCCGCGGATCATGACGTCGTACGGGTGCCTCAACGCGCCCGGGGGCTTCTGCGACTGCTCGGTCGGCGACGCCGCCTCGGCGGTGGTGACCCGCGACGACGTCGACCGCGAGATCGAGCGCATCACGGCCGTCCGGCCGGACTTCGTCAAGATCGTTTACGACGACGTGTTCGGCACCCTGCCCAACCTCACGAAGGACCTGCTCGCCGAGTTGATCGCCGAGGCGCACCGGCGCGGCTTCCGCGCGGCCGTGCACGTCGCCTCCGGCGCGCACGCCGCGGACGCCGTCGAGGTGGGCGCGGACATCATCGGCCACGGCGTCGTCGACGACCTCCCGGACGGCCTGACCGCCGAGATCGTCAAGCGCGGCGTCATCGTCATCCCGACGCTCGCGTCGTACGAGTCGCGCTCGCTCGAACGGTGGCGCATCCCGCTGCCGGCCGCCTCGCCCCCGGAGGTGGTCGGCGCGTACGCCCGCGCCCGGCGCAGCCTGTACGAGAAGAACGGCCAACTGCCGCTGTACCGGGAGGGATTCACGAGGTCGCTGGCGAACCTCGCCGCGATGGTCGAGGGCGGCGCGCTGGTCGTCGCCGGCTCGGACGCGGGCACCTGGTACACGTTCCCCGGCGACTCGCTGCACCGCGAACTGGCCCTGTACGCCCGGGCGGGGCTCACGCCCGCGCGGGCGCTGCGCATGGCGACCAGCGACGCGGCCACCGCGTGGGGCTTCGCCCACGACCGCGGCACGGTCGCCGTGGGCAAGCGGGCCGACCTGCTGCTGCTCAATGCCGACCCGCTCGCCGACGTGACCGCGCTGCGCGAGATCGAGCACGTCGTCTTCGACGGTCGGGTGCTCGACCTGGACGCGCTCGCCACGGACATCGTGGAGGGCCACCCGGCCCCGCAGCCCGACGACGACGCCGACGTCCCCTGCTGCCCGCACCACCTCCGTACGCCCACGTCGCTCGCCAGGAAGTGAAGATGAAAGCTGTCATCCCGGCCAAGTCGTCGTCGACCCGCGTCATCGACAAGAACTTCCGGCCGTTCCACGGCGACCGCTCGCTGCTGGACCTGCTCATCGACAAGCTGTTGCGGGTCCTGCCGCCCGAGGACATCTACGTCAGCTCGGAGGATCCGGCGCGGCGCGCGGCCGTGGAGGCGCGCGGCGTGCGGTTCCTCGACCGGCCCGCCCACCTGGCGGAGAACGCCACGCCGTACGCCTCCGTGGTCTCCGACGTGTGCCGCGACGTGCCCGGCGACGACGACATCATGTGGTGCCACGCGACCGACCCGCTGTTCGACGCCTACGCCGACTGCCTCGAGCGGTGGGCCGAGGTGCGCGACAAGCACGACTCCCTGGTGGTCGTCTACCCGCGCACCAAGTACATGCTCGACACGGACTACCGGCCCATGGGGTTCGGCTTCGGCCCCTGGCACGTCCCGTCGCAGCACCTGCCCACCCGGTACGAGCTGGGTTTCACCCTGTCGGTCCTGCGCCGCCCGACCGTGCTGCGGCTCGGCCCGATCGGCGCCGAACCGCACTGGTTCCACGCGACCAACCTGACCGTGGATATCGACACCGAGGACGACTTCCGGCTGGCCCAGGCGGTCTACGCCCACCTCGCCGCCGAGGAACGCCAGCCGTGACGGGACGCGTGATGGTCGTCGCGGCCCACCCCGACGACGCGGAGTTCAGCTTCGGCGCGACGGTGGCCCGGCTGACGGACGAGGGCACCGAGGTGGTCTACGTCGTGTGCACGGACGGTTCGCTGGGCGGCTCCAACCCGAGGCCCTCGGCCGACGACGTGAGCGCCGTCCGGTACGCCGAGCAGCGGGCCGCCGCGGCCGCGCTGGGGGTACACGATGTGGTCTTTCTCGGTTTCCGCGACGGTGAGCTGACCGCGGACGTCGCGCTGCGCCGCGCGGTGACGCGCCAGATCCGGCGGTGGCGGCCCGGGATCGTGCTCACGCACTGGCCGCAGCGGTCCCTCACGTTCCCGATCGGGGCGTCGCATCCCGACCACTTCGCGGCCGGCGAGGCCGTGCTGTCGGCCATCTACCCGGACGCCCGCAACCCGCGGGCCTACCCCGACCTGCTCGCCGACGGGCTCGAACCGCATGTGGTGGAGGAGGCGTGGCTGCCCGGCCTGCGCGAGCCGAACCACTTCGTGGACGTCAGCCGCTACGCCGACCGCAAGATCGAGGCGATCCTCCAGCACAAGAGCCAGTTCACCGAGCACAGCGACCCGGTGGCGTCGCTGGGTTGGGTGCGCGACCGGATGCGCCACAACGGCTCCTACGTGGGCTGCGACTACGCGGAGGCGTACGTGCGGATCCAGACCGGCTCCAACGCCGGGGCCGGTCCGCCGCCCGCCCCCGCCGACAGCGCCGCCGCCCACAGCCTCCGGTGGTAGAACCACCCGCGACGATTGGCCACTGATGATCGACAAGGATGCCCTCAAGCTCAAGTACGCCGAGGAGCGCGCGAAGCGGCTGCGTCCCGACGGCCCGCTGCAGTACCGCAAGTGGACCGGCGACGAGACCGACCCGTTCACCCCCCGCGTCGAGCGCGCGCCCCGGCGCGACCACGTCACGGTCGCGTTCATCGGCGGCGGCCTCGGCGGGCTGGTCACGGGCGCCCGCCTCAAGGAGGCCGGCGTCGACGACGTCCGGCTGATCGAGCAGGGCGGCGACTTCGGCGGCGCCTGGTACTGGAACCGGTACCCGGGCGCGCAGTGCGACACCGCGTCGTTCGTGTACCTGCCGCTGCTCGAAGAGACCGGGTACATGCCGACCGAGAAATACGCGCACGGCCCGGAGATCCTGGAACACTGCCAGCGCATCGGCAAGCACTACGGGCTCTACGACAACGCCCTGTTCCACACGAAGGTGACCGACCTGGAGTGGGACCAGGCCCGGTCCCGGTGGATCGTGCGGACCGACCGCGGCGACGAGTTCACCGCCCAGTTCGTCTGCCTGGGCACCGGGCCGCTGCACGTGCCGAAGCTGCCCGGCATCCCCGGCATCGAGACCTTCGGCGGCCACAGCTTCCACACGAGCCGGTGGGACTACGCGTACACCGGGGGCGACCCGCTCGGCGCGCCGATGGACAAGCTCGCCGACAAGCGGGTCGCCATCGTCGGGACGGGCGCGACCGCCGTGCAGTGCGTACCGAGGCTCGCCGAGGCGGCCCGGGAGCTGTTCGTCTTCCAGCGCACGCCGTCGTCGGTCGACGTCCGCAACAACCAGCCCACGGACCCGGAGTGGTTCGCGTCCATCGCCACGCCGGGCTGGCAGCAGCGCTGGCTGGAGAACTTCACCGCCAACCAGTCCGGTTCGGCGCGCGAGGACCTCGTCATGGACGCCTGGTCGGACCTGGCCCGCCGGGCCCGCGACCACATCCGCAAGCTGAGCCGGGCGCAGCTGACCCGCGAGGGCATCAGCGAGGCGTACGAGAACGCCGACTTCGAGAAGATGGAGGAGATCCGCGCCCGGGTCGACGCCGTCGTCGAGGACCCGGAGACCGCCCGCCGGCTCAAGGCCTGGTACAAGCAGCTGTGCAAGCGGCCGTGTTTCTCCGACGAGTACCTGCAGTCGTTCAACCGGCCCAACACCCATCTGGTCGACACCGACGGCCGGGGGGTCACCCGGATCACCGAGCGCGGCCTCGTCGTCGGCGAGGTCGAGTACCCGGTCGACTGCGTCATCTACGCCTCCGGGTTCGAGGTCAGCACGCCGTTCACCGACCGGTCCGGCTTCGACCTCACGGGCCGCACGACCACGCTGGCGCGGTACTGGGAGGAGGGCATGCGGACCCTGCACGGCATCCACGTGCACGGCTTCCCGAACGTGTTCGTCGTGCAGCCCTCGCACGGCGCCCGGCTGATCGCGAACATCCCGCACAACCTGTTGGAGTCGGGCACCACGATCGCCCAGATCGTCAAGCACGCCCTCGACCACGGGTACGCCGAGGTGGAGGTCACCAAGCAGGCCGAGGACGCCTGGATGGACCTGCTGCTCGGCTCGACCTCGAATGTCGGCGCGCCGGACTGCACGCCCGGCTCGTACAACAACGAGGGCCAGGACACCGGCCCGCGCCGGTCCTTCTTCGTCGGCCATCCGCAGGGCGCGCAGGTGTTCTTCCGCTACATCAAGGAGTGGCGGTCCTCCGGCGCCTTCGAGGGCCTGGAGTTCCGGGCGGGCGCCCAGCCGTGACCGGCGTCGGGCCCGGCGCTGTGCCGGGCCCGGTCAGCCCGTCCGGCCGGAGCCGCGTGACAGCACCGCGGACGCCGCCCAGTCCGCCTCGGCGACGCCCTGGGGCGCCCGGCACACCACGTACTCGTCCGGCGTCGCCACGCCCGGCCGCTCGGGCAGGGCCGCGACCACCCGCCGGTGCAGGTCCACAAGGGACTCAGGCGCGTCGCCCGCGACATAGCCGACCAGCTCGGTGAGCTCCGGGTCGGCCGCCGGCCGGCAGAACACGGCCGTGGGCCGGTCGGGGACCGCGTCCGCCAGGAGCGCACGCGCGGCCGGCACGTGGACCCAGCCGGTCGCCGTGCGTACCCAGTCGGCATCGCGGGCGGCCGGCTCGACCCCGACGAGCTGGACCGCCTCCGCCACCGTCAGCTCCTCGTGGACGGCCGTGCAGAGGATCAGCTCGAGCCCGCGCAGGAACCGCTCGCCGGCCGGCGCCGGCAGGTAGCGCGCGTCCGTGAGGAGGAGGATGCCGCAGCCCTCCGCGCCGAGATAGTTGAAGTTGACCATGAACTTCATGTCGTGGCGCGGCAGCGATGGGAACTGCGTGAAGGTGCTCTGCTCGCGCAGCGCCGCGAGGTCGGCCGGGGTCGCGTCCGGCAGCGGCGGCGCCCAGTCGCCGTCGCGGCGCACGTCGTTGAAGTACGCCGACAGGTCGAACCGCACCCCGCGCGCGGCCCCGATCTCCGCCTTCAGCTCGGCCAGCCGCTCCGGGTGGTAGCGCGCGTTGAGGTACCCCCGCGCGGCGATGGGCAGCACGGTCCGCGCGGCGGCCGACAGGTCGCCGTCGGGCACCGGCAGGACGAACAGGCCGTCCTGGGCGGTGGGCGCCCGCAGGGCGCGCGACTGCGGGTCGAACCGGTTGCCCGCGATGAGCTGGAACGCCGCCGTGTCATGCCCGCAGTAGGCCGCCAGCCAGGACGCCGCGACCGTCAGCAGGACGGTCGACACGGACGCGCGCGAGCGGGTCGCCACGATCGGCGCGGCGGCGGCGACCGCCCTGGACACCAGCCGGTACCGGTGGATCGGCAGCCCGTCCGAGGGCGCCTGGGGAAAGTCGAACATGGACGCGGGCGCCAGGCGCAGCCGGGCGGCCCAGTGCGACAGCGACGACGACTCGACCCGCTTGCCCGCCGGCGACGCCTCGAACTCGAGCTGGCGCAGCGCGTCCCACCGCACCGCGGGCGCGGGCGTCCGCTCGGGCGCTTCGAGGAGGTCGCGCAGGTCGTCACCGAGGCTGACGAGCGCCCACGAGTCGACGCCGACGTGCGAGGCGACCAACGAAACGGCCACCACGTGACCCTCGGGTGACACGATGCCGGCGATCCGGACGGGCCACTCGCTCGTCAGGTCGAAACTGTCCGCCGCCATGCTTGTGGCGATCTCCGCGGCCCGCTCGGCCGGGTCGGCGCCGTCGAGCGGATGCAGGGCCACCCCCAGCTCGCCGGCGCCGGCGATGTGCTGCTCCCCCGCCACGAACCGGGTGCGCAGGGACGCGTGCTCCTCGACCAGGCGCCGTACGCCGTCGGCGAAGCGGTCCTCCGTCACGCCGTCGGCCAGGGTGAACGACCGGGTCAGGTTGAACGACTGGGTCTCGTCGCCGAACCACTGCAGCGGCTTCCAGATGGCGTACTGGCCCCAGGCCAGCGGGGCGACCACGGACTCGCCCGCGGCGAAGGTCACCCGTCGGCTCGTCACGGCGCGCATGGGACATCCCCCGTTGTTCGATCGTCGCGAATGCGGCTCGGCACCCTGGCGGAGGCTACCCACCGGCCATCGGAAGGTCAACGAACTCGAATGCTGGACGATTTCGATGTCTCGCTAAGATCCGGGGAAACACCGCACGGGGGGAGTTGGCAGATGCGCCCTGCAGGAGGCGACACCGAAGTGGACCACGCCTGGCCGGCCGCCTTCGCGGACGGCATCGTCTCGATGCTGCCCGAGGTCCCGGACGACTTCCGGCTCACCCCCGACACGGACCTGGCCGCGCTCGGCCTCGACAGCCTCGGCCGCACCGGGCTGGTCCTGCTCCTGCAGGACGAGTGGGACCTGGAGTTCCCCGACGAGGTGCTCGTGGCGCGCAACTTCGCCACCCCCGCGACGCTGTGGGCGGCCGTGGCGCCCTTCGCGCCCAGCGACTGATGCTCACCGGCCGGGACCTGCGGGACACCCTGCACCGCGACGGATACCTGTTCCCCGGCTCCGTCGCCGGGATCTACGGCACGGACGGCCGCTTCGAGCGGATGCTGGCCGCGCTGTCCGCCACGCTCAGTTCGCTCGCCGGTGAGGCCGGGGCGCGTCACCTGCGGTTCCCGCCCGCGGTCCGGGCCGACGACCTCGCCCGGGTCGGCTACGCGCGCGCGTTTCCCCACCTGGCCGCCGCGATCAGCGTCTGCGCCCGGCCGGACGCCGCCGCGTGGGGAGCCGACCCGGCCGGCTGGACGGACCTGCTGGAACCGTCCGAACTGGCCCTGCGCCCGGCCGCCTGCTACGCCGTCTATCCCCACCTCGCCCACAGCACCGTGGCGACGGCCGTCCGCTTCGACACCATGGGGTACTGCTTTCGCCGCGAGCCCAGCGACGACCCGTTCCGGATGCAGTACTTCCGGATGCACGAGGTGGTCTTCGTCGGCCCGGACGCGGCCGTGGGCGCCTTCCTGACCTGGGCCCACGACACGGCGCGCGCGCTGTTCGACCAGTTGGGCCTGCCGGTCGACCGGTGCCCCGCCACGGACCCGTTCTTCGGCCCCGGCGGCCGGGTGCTCGCCGCCGAGCAGCGCGAGCGCGACCTCAAGCAGGAGTACGTGCTGCGCGGGGCGGGCGTCGCGCTCGCGTCCGTGAACCACCACGAGACGCACTTCACCCGCCCGTACGCGATCGGGGGCGGCGCGGTGTCCGCCTGCGTGGGATTCGGCCTGGAGCGCGCGGTCCTCGCCGCCTTCGCCCACCACGGCACCGACCCGGCGGCGTGGCCGTCGGCGGCGCGCGCCGTGGTCGGCCTCGCGGGGTCCGCGTGACGCTGCCGGTACACGTCCGCCAGGCCGCAACCCGCGCGGCCGCGACCGCCCGCGCGTACGCCGACGAGGTCGACGGCGCCGCGCGGTTTCCGGCCGAGGCGGTGGCCGCGCTGCGCGACGAACGCCTGCTCGCCCTGCTGATCCCGGCCGAACTCGGCGGCGCGGGGCTCGACATACCCGACGCCGCCGAGGTGTGTGCCCTGCTCGGCCGCGCGTGCGGCTCCACCGCGATGATCTTCGCGATGCACCAGATCCAGGTCGCCTGCCTGGTCCGCCACGGCCTGTCCCAGCCGGCGATCCGCGAGCACCTGCGCCTCGCGGCCGAGCGCCAGTCGCTGTGCGCGTCCGGTACGTCGGAGCGCGGCGCGGACGGCATCCGCGCCAGCCTGGCCGCACTCGAACCGGACGGCGACGGCTTCGTGCGGCTGCGCAAGGAGATCGGCACCATCTCGTACGCGGAGGCGGCCGACACGCTGCTCGTCACCGCGCGGCGCTCGGCCGCCGCGGTCGCCAGCGACCAGGTGCTGCTGCTACTCGACCGGGTCCCGACCGGCGCGGGCGAGCGGACGGACCTGACCGTGACCCGCCCGTGGCACGCGCTCGGGCTGCGGGGAACCGGAAGCGTCGGGGCGACCGTCGACGCGCGCGTGGCGCACAGTCGGGTGCTGGGTGACGACTTCGCCCACGTCCTGTCGACCACCATGCTGCCGGCCAGCCACGTGCTGTGGGCGAGCGTCTGGCTGGGCATCGCCACGGACGCCCTCGACGTCGCCGGCCGCCACCTGCGCCGGGGAGCCCGCGGCCCGCTGCCGCGCGGCTACGTCGAACACGTCACCACCCTGTACGAGCTGACCGCGTTCTGCCGGCAGCAGGCCGCCGCCGTGTCCATCCGTCCCGGCGGCGACCGGGACGACGTCGCCGGGCTGCGCGAACAGGTCGCGCTCAACGCCCTGAAGGTCCGCGTGTCGGCCGGCGTCGTCGACCTCGTGGTCGGGGCGATGACCGCGATCGGCCTGGACGCCTACCTGCTCGACACGCCGGCCTCGCTCGGCCGGCACCTGCGCGACGCCATGAGCGCGCCGCTGATGATCCGCAACGAGCGGCTGCTGGACGCCCTCGGCGCCACGCTCGCCGTGGTCAAGACCCTGCCGTGACCCGGCCGGTGGACCGCCAGAACATCCAGCCGCACAGGTAGGGGAACGGCAGGTTGTTCACGCTGAGCACGGTGTTGACGTGCGTACGGTGGTCGTTGCTGTGCTGGATGGCCTCCAGCAGCACCAGCGGCCGGGCCCCGGGCACCTCCGGCCACGGCCCACGCGCCGGCAGGGTGACGTCCAGCGTCTCGCGCGCCTTGAGCACCGCGCGCCACCGCTCCGACTGGCCGAGCCAGATCTCGTGCAGGCGCTCCAGCGTGAGGTCGTCGCCCTCGGTCACGACGACCTCGGCCGACTCGCCCGTCAGTCGCTGCAGGAGCCGCTGGTCCTCGGCGACGATGTGGATGAGGGTCGGCACGATCGCGCCGTAGGTGCCCGGGCTCGACGACTGGAGCTGCTCGGGCGTCAGGGTCTGGCAATGCTCGATGAGCGTCCGCGTGGCCCACAGGTGGTGTTCGAAAAGCACATCGAGATCAGACACCGCGTCATGTTATTAATGCCCATACGTCGACGGCAACCTGATCACAGGTAAGCTCTACCGCCGATAGGGCTGCGTCGATCATTTGCGCGCTGGTGACGCGCCGGGGCAGTGCTGAGGGGGACGGTGCTGTGCTGCGTCGTACGCTGCTGTTCGCGTCGCGCGACGAACGGGTCCGGGGCGTCGTGGAGACGCTGCCGCCGACCCGGTCGCTGGTGACCCGGTTCGTCGCCGGCGAGACCGACGAGCAGGCCGTGCACGTCGCCGCCGGCCTCGTCGCGCAGGGCCTGCGGGCGACGTTCAACTCACTCGGGGAGTACGTGGAGGATCCCGCGCGGGCGGCCACCACCCGCGACGGCTTTGTCGCGCTCGCCCAGCGGCTGGCCGACAGCGGGCTCACCGGCCCGGCGTACGAGCTGTCCATCAAGCTGTCGGCCCTGGGTCAGCTGGCCGGCGACGGGCACGCCCGCGCCCTTGACCACGCCCAGGTCGTCTGTGCCGCCGCCGACAAGGCCGGCGTGCTGGTCACCCTCGACATGGAGGACCACACCACCACGGACTCCACCCTCGCGATCGCGGACGCCCTGCGCCGCGACTTCCCGAGCGTGGGCGTCGTCCTCCAGGCGGCGCTGCGCCGCACCCCGGCGGACTGCGCGGACCTCGCCCGCGCCGGTGCCCGGGTCCGCCTGGTCAAGGGCGCCTACCGCGAGCCGTCGTCCGTCGCCCTCCAACGGCGGTCCGATGTGGACCTGGCCTACGTACGGTGCCTGCGTGAGCTGTTCCGCGGCACCGGGTACCCCATGGTCGCCACCCACGACCCGCGCCTCGTGGCGATCGCGGCGCACCTGGCCGACCGGCACGGCCGTGGCCAGGACGGCTTCGAGTTCCAGATGCTGCTCGGCGTGCGCGGGGACGAGCAACGCCGGCTCGCCGCCGCCGGCTACGGCATGCGCGTCTACCTGCCCTTCGGCCCCCAGTGGTACGGCTACCTGATGCGCCGCCTCGCCGAGCGGCCCGCGAACCTGCTGTTCCTGCTGCGCGCCCTCGCGGCAGCCACGACGAGCTGATGCGCGCCGACGGCCGCTACGCCGAGCTGTACGGAATGCAGGCCAAGGCGTACCAATGACGGTTAGCGGCCGTCGCCGCGGGTAGGGACGCGGCCATGACCGCCCGGACGCCGCCCGATCTCGGCACCGCCGTGATGATCCAGCGGTGGCGGCGCGTGTCGTTCCTGCACTGGCCGTACCCGGTGAGTGCAGTGCAGCCGCTGCTGCCGCCGGGCCTGACGGTGCAGTCGTTCGACGCGACCGCGTGGGTGGGCATCATCCCCCTGCTCATGGACGGCGTACGCCCGCCGGGCGTGCCCCCGGTGCCCTGGCTGTCGCGGTTTCCCGAGACGAACCTGCGCACGTACGTGACCGGGCCCGACGGGCGGGCGGGGATCTTCTTTCTGTCCGTGGATGCCGCGCGGCTGCCGGCGGTGCTCGGGGCGCGCGCCAGCCTGGGCCTGCCCTACCACTGGTCGACCATGAGCATCCACGCCGACGCCGGGACGGTGCGCTACCGGGGACTGCGCCGCGGCGGCAGGGCCGGGTACGACCTGGTCCTGCGGCCCGGGTCTCCGATCGAGGCCGGGCCGCTCGACGACTTTCTCACCGCCCGGTACCGCCTGTACTCCGCGCACCTCGGCCGGTGCGTGGCGGTCGACGTCACGCACCGGCCGTGGCGACTGCGCTCCGGCACGGCCGTCCACCTGCACGAAGACCTCGTCATTGCCGCCGGCCTGCCGGCCCCGAACGGCGCCCCGCTCGTGCACGTCGCGGAGCCGGTCAAGGTCCGCATCGGCCTCCCATCCGTCCTTACCTGATCTCGCCCTCACCCGTGGGCAGCCGCACAGAGTGGCCCTACGTATTGCATTCGGCGAGGAGTTCGGTACGCGACTGCCCTTGCCGTGACCACCGCGCCAACCGAGCGGCCGCGACACGCCGACACATCATGTGGTGTTGACTCTCGCCGGGTGCACCCATATATCGTGGGTGTCGCAGCTGGTTCGATCGTCCGCGTGCGGACGGTCGAGGCAAGAGGGAACCCGGTGCGAGTCCGGGACTGCCCCGCAGCGGTGAGGGGGAACGACCGCCGTCACGAAGCACTGGGCCTAAACGGCCTGGGAAGCGACGGCCAGTAGGCGACCGTGAGGTCGTGCCCGCGAGTCCGAAGACCTGCCAGCGCGCCGCGCGCCGTCCGGTGCGTGGCGGTCGGAGGCCGCGCGGGACGGCCGACGCCACCAGCCGGGCCCGCGGCGTGCCGCCGTGGTGCCCCCGGCGGCGTCCTCCTGCGCGCCGACGACCCCTGGCACGAGGAGGGGGACGATGCAGGTACACAAGCGCAACGGCGACGCCGAACCCGTGGACGTCAACAAGATCGTCAAGGCGGTGGAGCGGTGGGTCGCCGACCTCGACGAGGTCGACCCGCTGCGGGTGGCCACGAAGACGATCAGCGGGCTGTACGACGGCGCGACAACGGCCGAGCTGGACAAGCTGTCGATCCAGACGGCGGCCGAACTCATCGGCGAGGAGCCGCAGTACTCGAAGCTGGCCGCCCGGCTGCTGGCCGCGTACGTCGACAAGGAGGTGCGCGGGCAGGGCATCGCCAGCTTCAGCCAGTCGATCCGTTACGCCCACGACCAGGGGCTGATCGGCGACGCGACGGCCGCGTTCGTGGCCCGCAACGCCCGCGAGCTCGACGACGCGGTCGACCCGGACGGCGACCTGCGGTTCGAGTACTTCGGGGTGCGTACGGTCGCCGACCGGTACCTGCTGCGCCATCCGACGACCCGGCAGACCGTGGAGACCCCGCAGTACTGGCTGCTGCGCGTGGCGTGCGGCCTGTCGCGGACGCCGGCCGAGGCGATCGGGTTCTACCGCCTCATGTCGTCGCTGGCCTACCTGCCCAGCTCGCCGACCCTGTTCAACTCGGGCACCCGGCACACGCAGATGTCGTCGTGCTTCCTGGTCGACTCGCCGCGCGACGAGCTGGACTCGATCTACGAGCGCTACCACCAGGTGGCGAGGCTGTCGAAGTTCTCCGGCGGCATCGGCATCTCCTGGTCGCGGGTGCGCGGCCGGGGCGCCCTGATCCGCGGCACGAACGGCAGGTCCAACGGCATCGTGCCGTTCCTCAGGACGCTCGACGCGGGAGTCGCCGCCGTCAACCAGGGCGGCCGGCGCAAGGGCGCGGCCTGCGTCTACCTCGAACCGTGGCACCCGGACATCGAGGAGTTCCTGGAGCTGCGCGACAACACCGGCGAGGAGGCCCGGCGTACCCACAACCTGAACCTGGCCAACTGGATCCCGGACGAGTTCATGCGCCGCGTGGAGGCCGACGAGGACTGGTCGCTGGTGGACCCGTCGGACGCGCCGGAGCTGCCCGACCTGTGGGGCGAGGAGTTCGAGCAGGCCTACCGGGTGGCGGAGAAGAAGGCCGTCAGGACGGTCAGGGCCCGCGACCTGTACGGGAAGATGATGCGCACCCTGGCGCAGACCGGCAACGGCTGGATGACGTTCAAGGACGCGGCCAACCGGCTGTCCAACCAGACGGGCGCGCCCGGCAACACGATCCACCTGTCGAACCTGTGCACCGAGATCCTTGAGGTGAACAGCGACGCCGAGACGGCGGTGTGCAACCTCGGCTCGGTCAACCTGGGCGCGCACGTCACCACGGACGGCGTCGACTGGGACGCGTTGCGGGACACGGTGCGCACCGCCGTGGTGTTCCTCGACCGGGTCATCGACCTCAACTTCTACCCGTCGGAGCAGGCCGCGGCGTCGAACCCCCGGTGGCGGCCGGTCGGGCTCGGGCTGATGGGCCTGCAGGACGCGTTCTTCACGCTCCGGCTGCCGTTCGACTCCGAGCAGGCGAAGGAGCTTTCCACGCGCGTACAGGAAGAGGTTTTTCTGACTGCGCTGGAGGCGTCGGCGACGCTGGCCGAGCGGTTCGGACCGCACCCCGCCTACCCGCAGACCCGCGCCGCGCGCGGCGCGCTCCACGCCGATCTCTGGGGAGCGGAGCCGACCCAGACCGACCGGTGGGCGGCGTTGAGGAACCGCGTCGCCGAGCATGGGCTGCGCAACTCGCTGCTCGTCGCGATCGCGCCGACGGCGACGATCGCGTCGATCGCGGGCTGCTACGAGTGCATCGAGCCGCAGGTGTCGAACCTGTTCAAGCGCGAGACCATGTCCGGTGAGTTCCTCCAGATCAACACCTATCTCGTACGGGAGCTGAAGGCGCGCGGCCTGTGGACGCCGCTGGTGCGCGACCAGATCAAGCGGGCCGAGGGGTCGGTGCAGCACATCGTGGACATCCCGGCCGACGTGCGGGAGCTGTTCCGCACCGCCTGGGAGCTGTCCCAGCGCGCGTTGATCGACCTGGCCGCCGCGCGGGCGCCGTACGTCGACCAGTCGCAGTCGCTGAACCTTTTCCTCGCCGCGCCGACCATCGGCAAGCTGTCCTCGATGTACCTCTACGCCTGGAAGGCCGGGCTGAAGACGACGTACTACCTGCGCTCGCGGCCCGCGACGCGCATCCAGCAGGCCACGATCGCGCTCACCAGCGACGCCGAGGCCTGCTCCCTGGAGAACCCCGAGTCGTGCGAGGCGTGCCAATGACCCTGCTGGAACCCGGCATGGACCTCACCCTGCGGCCCATGCGCTACCCGCACTTCTTCGACCGGTTCAGGGACGCGATCCGCAACACGTGGACGGTCGAGGAGGTCGACCTGCACGCCGACCTCGCCGACCTGGCCAGGCTGTCGGCCGCCGAGCGGCACCTGGTCAGCCGGCTGGTCGCGTTCTTCGCCACCGGCGACACGATCGTCGCCAACAACCTCGTGCTCAACCTCTACCAGCACGTCAACTCGCCCGAGGGCCGGCTCTACCTGTCGCGGCAGCTGTTCGAGGAGGCCGTGCACGTCCAGTTCTACCTGAACCTGCTCGACACGTACGTGCCCGACGAGGCGGAGCGGTTCGCGGCGTTCGCGGCCGTGGAGAACATCCCGTCGATCGCCCGCAAGGCCGAGTTCTGCTTCCGGTGGATCGACTCGATCTTCGAGCTGCGCGAACTGCGTACCCGCGCCGACCGGCGGGCGTTCCTGCTCAACCTGATCTGCTTCGCCGCGTGCATCGAGGGCCTGTTCTTCTACGGCGCCTTCGCGTACGTGTACTTCCTGCGCTCGCGCGGCCTGCTGCACGGGCTCGCGAGCGGCACCAACTGGGTGTTCCGCGACGAGTCGATGCACATGGCGTTCGCCTTCGACGTGATCGACACCGTCCGCGCGGAGGAGCCGGACCTGTTCGACGCCGAGCTGGAGAAGCAGGTCAGCGACATGCTGGCGGAGGCCGTCGAGTGCGAGGTGCAGTTCGCGGCCGACCTGCTGGAACAGGGCGTGTCCGGCCTGTCCCTGGCCGACATGCGCGAGTACCTGCGGCACGTCGCCGACCGGCGGCTGGCCGCGCTCGGCATCGCGCCCCGCTACGGCAGCCGCAACCCGTTCGCGTTCATGGACCTGCAGGACGTGCAGGAGCTGTCCAACTTCTTCGAGCGCCGCGTGTCCGCCTACCAGGTCGGGGTGACCGGCAGCGTCCGCTTCGACGACGACTTCTGAAAGGCCGTGTACTCATGACGAACTCATTCGGGCGGAGCACCGTGCTCGGCTACCCGCGCATCGGCGCCAACCGTGAGCTCAAGCGCGCCGTCGAGGCGTACTGGGCCGCCACCATCGACGCCGACGAGCTGGACCGCACGGCCGCCGCGCTGCGGGCGCGGGTCTGGCAGACGCTGCGCGACGCCCGGCTCGACGCCATCCCGTCGAACACGTTCTCCTACTACGACCATGTGCTCGACACGGCCGTGGCCGTCGGGGCGGTCCCGGACCGGTTCCGCCGGCTCGGGCTCTCCGAGCTCGACACGTACTTCGCGATGGCGCGCGGCGTCGACGCCGAGCCGGCGCTGGAGCTGACGAAGTGGTTCGCCACCAACTACCACTACCTGGTCCCGGAGATCGGCCCGGACACGGCGTTCGCCGCCAACCCGGCGAAACCCCTTCAGGAGTACGCCGAGGCGAGCGCGCTCGGCATCGCGACGCGGCCGGTGCTCGTCGGGCCGGCCACGTTGCTCCTGCTGGCCAAGCCGGACCGGCCCGGGTTCGACCCGTTCGACCGCCTCGACGACGTGGTCGACGCGTACGCCGACCTGCTGGCCGCACTCGCCGAGGCGGGGGTGGCGTGGGTGCAGCTGGACGAGCCCGCGTACGCCGCCGACCGCACGGCGGCGCAGATCGACGGGCTGCGGGCGGCGTACGCCCGGCTGGCCGAGCTGGCGCACCGGCCACGCGTCTTCGTGGCCACCTACTTCGGCGAACTGGGCGACGCGCTGCCGGCCCTGGTGGACACGCCGGTCGAGGCGATCGGGCTCGACCTGGTCGCGGGGCCCGGCAACCTGCGCCGGCTGGCCGGTGCGGGCCCGCTGCGCGGCACGACGGTCGTGGCGGGCCTCGTCGACGGCCACAACGTGTGGCGCACGGACCTGCGGGCGGCCATCGCGACCGGCGCGATCGTGACGGGCCTGGCCGATCACGTGGCCGTGTCGACCTCCTGCTCGCTGCTGCACGTGCCGGTCGACCTGTCCGCCGAGACGCGCCTGGATCCGCAGCTGGTCGCGCGGCTGTCGTTCGCCCGGCAGAAGGTCGACGAGGTCGTCCTGGTCGGCCAGGCGTTGCGCGACGGCACGGCCCAGCTGCCGCCGCCGCTGCCGGATCCGCCCGCCGCGTGGCGCGACGAGCAGGTACGCGCCCGCCTGGCCGCCGTCACCCCGGCCGACCGCCGGCGGGGCCCCTACGCCGACCGGGCGGCGGCGCAGCAGGCCCGGCTGCGGCTGCCGGCCCTGCCGACCACCACGATCGGCTCCTTTCCGCAGACCGCGGCCCTGCGCAAGGCGCGCGCGGCCGTCCGGGCCGGCACCCTCGACGGCCCGGGCTACGCCGGGCGGATGCGCGCCGAGGTCGAGCACGTCATCCGCCTCCAGGAGGACCTCGGGCTGGACGTGCTCGTGCACGGCGAGCCGGAACGCAACGACATGGTGCAGTACTTCGGCGAGCAGCTCGCCGGGTTCGCCGCCACCGAGCACGGCTGGGTCCAGTCGTACGGCACCCGGTGCGTGCGGCCGCCCATCATCTACGGCGACGTGCGGCGCGCCGCCCCGATGACGGTCGAGTGGGCGGCCTTCGCGCAGTCGCTGACCGCCAGGCCGGTCAAGGGCATGCTCACCGGCCCGGTCACGATCCTCGCGTGGTCGTTCGTCCGTACGGACCAGCCGTTGGCCGACACCGCCGACCAGGTGGCCCTGGCCCTGCGCGACGAGTGCCGCGACCTGGAGGCCGCCGGCATCGCGGTGATCCAGGTGGACGAGCCGGCCCTGCGCGAGCTGCTGCCGCTGCGCGCGGCCGAGCAGAAGGCCTACCTGGACTGGGCGGTCGGGGCCTTCCGGCTGGCGACGAGCGGGGTCGCGGACGGCACCCAGATCCACACGCACCTGTGCTACTCGGAGTTCGGCGACGTCATCACCGCCATCGACGCGCTCGACGCGGACGTGACCAGTATCGAGGCGTCCCGCTCCAAAATGGAGGTGCTCGACGACCTGGCCGCCATCGGCTTCGGCCGCGGCGTCGGACCGGGGGTCTGGGACATCCACTCGCCGCGGGTCCCGCCGCTCGACGAGGTCGTGGAGGCGCTGCGCCGGGCCGTGGCCGCGGTCCCGGCCCGGCGGCTGTGGGTCAACCCCGACTGCGGGCTGAAGACGCGCGCGTACCCGGAGGTCGAGGCGTCGCTGCGGCACCTGGTCGCGGCCGCCGCCGAGATCCGAGAGGGCTGATCACGTCGACCAGCCGTGGACATGGGCCTTGCGTACCGAATTCCGCTCGGGATTCGGTACGCACGTGCCCTCAGCCCGGTGGCCAGTCAGGTGCGCGAGGCGCCACGTCGGGCCGCGATGCTGGCCAGGGTCGCGAACAGCGCGACCAGGACCCGGTCGAAGGCCCGGTCCGGCAGCAGCCACCGGGCGAACATGGTCGCCTTGGCGCCCCGCCCGACGGCGTAGCGGATGCGTGGCCGCCGGGCCGTCGCGGCCTTCACGATCGCCCGGCCGACGACGGCCGGGGACGACACCCCGTCCGCGTCCGAGGTCAGCGTTGCCGCGTACCGGCGGGCGTAGCCGGCGTAGGGGCCGTCACCGGACGTGGCGAGCAGGCGCTCGGCGGCCACCCGCGGGAACTCGGTCGCGACGCCGCCGGGCTGCACCAGGACCACGTGGATGCCGTGGGGTGCCAGCTCGACGCGCAGGCAGTCGCTGAGCCCTTCGAGGGCGTACTTCGTGGCGTGGTACCAGCCGCCCAGCGGCTGGTACATCCTCGCGCCGACGGACGAGACGTTGATGATGCGCCCCGACCCGCGGGCCCGCAGGTGGGGCAGGACGAGCTGACACAGCCGGGCGGCGGCGAACACGTTGACCTCGAACTGGCGCCGCGCCTCCTCCAGCGGTACCTCCTCGACCGCGCCGAAGGAGCCGTACCCGGCGTTGTTCACCAGGACGTCCACCCGGCCCGTCTCGGCGACGACCCGGTCGACGAGCGCCACGAGGGCGGCGTCGTCGGTGATGTCGACGCGCACGCAGTGGATGCCGAGTTCGGCGAGCGGGGCCATCCGGTCCAGCCGGCGGGCGAGCGCGTACACGGTGAAACCGCGTTCCCGCAGCAGTCGGGCGGTGGCCGCGCCGATCCCCGCCGACGCGCCGGTCACAATGGCGACCATATTCATGCCGGCGGATGCTACCGGCCGGATTCCGTACGCCCTAAGGTCTTCACAACGCGGATCAAGAGATCTTGAGGCCGGGGAAACAGTCGACGCATGTCGAAGTGACGGGCCGGAAACGGCGATTTCCTAGCGTGATGGCTGAGGAACCAAGCGTCAGGGCGTGAGGAGCACGAGTGGCCGCCGATGTCACCCGGGTACGGACGGTGTGCGGGTACTGCGGGGTCGGCTGCGGCATGGTTCTCGACGTCACCCGCGACGTGGACGGGCTTCGCCGGGTGGTCCGGTCGGGCGGCGACAGGGCGCACCCCGCGAACGCGGGCCGGCTGTGCACCAAGGGGGCCACGAGCGCCGACCTGCTCGCCGCGCCGGGCCGGCTGGGCACCGGGCTGGTGCGGGCCGCACGCGGCGCCGAGCCGCGACCGGTGGACGTGGACGACGCGATCGCCGAGACGGCCGCCCGCCTGCGGGCCATCATCGACGAGCACGGCCCGGACGCGTTCGCCATGTACGTGTCGGGGCAACTGACCCTCGAAGCGCAGTACCTGGCGAACAAGCTGGTGAAGGGGTACATCGGCACCCACCAGATCGAGTCGAACTCGCGCCTGTGCATGGCCAGCGCCGGTACGGGCTACAAGCTGTCGTTGGGCGCGGACGGCCCGCCCGGCTCGTACGACGACTTCGACCACGCCGACCTGTTCTTCGTGACCGGCTCGAACATGGCCGACTGCCACCCGATCCTGTTCCTGCGCATGATGGACCGGGTCAAGGCCGGCGCGAAGCTGATCGTGGTGGACCCGCGCCGCACCGCCACGGCCGACCGGGCCGACCTGTTCCTGCGCATCACCCCGGGCACGGACCTGGCCCTGCTCAACGGCCTGTTGCACCTGCTTGTCGCGGACGGTCGCATCGACGGGGAGTTCATCGCCGCGCACACCGAGGGATGGGCGGCGATGCCGGACTTCCTGGCCGACTACCCGCCCGCCCGGGTCGCCGGGATCACCGGCATCCCGGAGGCCGACCTCCGCACGGCCGCCGAGTGGATCGGCGCGGCCGGCAACTGGATGAGCTGCTGGACGATGGGCCTCAACCAGAGCACGCACGGCACCTGGAACACGAACGCGCTCGTGAACCTGCACCTGGCCACCGGGGCGATCTGCCGCCCGGGCAGCGGCCCGTTCTCGCTCACCGGCCAGCCGAACGCGATGGGCGGCCGGGAGATGGGCTACATGGGCCCGGGCCTGCCGGGGCAGCGGTCCGTGCTGGTCCCGGCCGACCGCGAGTTCACCGAGCGGGTGTGGGGCCTGCCGGCGGGCACGCTGCGCACGGACGTCGGCAAGGGCACCGTGGAGATGTTCGAGCAGCTGGCCGAGGGCCGGATCAGGGCGTGCTGGATCGTGTGCACCAACCCGGTCGCCTCGGTCGGCAACCGCAAGACCGTCATCGCCGGCCTGGAGGCGGCCGAGCTGGTCATCACGCAGGACGCGTTCGCCGAGACGGAGACCAACGCCTACGCCGACATCGCGCTGCCCGCGGCGATGTGGTCCGAAGCCGACGGCATCATGATCAATTCGGAGCGCAGCCTCACGCTGGTGCACCCGGTTGTCGACGCGCCCGGGCAGGCGCTGCCCGACTGGCAACTGATCGCGCGGGTCGCGGCCGCGATGGGTTACGCCGAGGGGTTCAGCTACACCAGCGCGGCGGAGATCTTCGAGGAGATCAAGAGGTTCTGGAATCCACAGACCGGGTACGACCTGCGCGGCGTGACGTACGAGCGGCTCGCCGAGGGTCCCGTGCAGTGGCCCGCGCCGCCGGGCGGGGCGGCCCGCAACCCGATCCGCTACCGCAACGACGGCGTCAGCCAGCGGCTGCGCGAGCTGCCGGACGGCTCCCGGCCGGAGCTGGCGTTCGCCACCCCCAGCGGCCGGGCCGTCTTCCACGCCCGCCCGCACCTCGACCCGGCCGAGCTGCCGGACGACGACTACCCGTTCGTGCTCAACACCGGGCGCCTGCAGCACCAGTGGCACACCCTCACGAAGACCGGCCGGGTCGCCAAACTCAACAAGCTCAACCCGCGCCCGTTCGTCGAGATCAACCCGGCGGACGCCGAGCGGCTCGGCATCGCGGCCGACGATCAGGTCGAGGTCGCCTCCCGGCGAGGCCGGGCCGTGCTGCCCGCCGTGCTCACCGACCGGGTGCGCCCGGGCGACTGCTTCGCGCCGTTTCACTGGAACGACCTGTTCGGCGAGTACGTGAGCGTCAACGCGGTGACCAGCGACGCGGTCGACCCGCTGTCGTTCCAGCCGGAGCTGAAGGTGTGCGCGGTGACCCTGTCGAAGGTCACCGTCCCGGTGCAGCTTCCCGACCCGACGCCCGGCAGCGCCGTGCACGGGCTGCTCGGCCTGGACCCCACGCCGCCGAGCCTGACCGACGGGCAGCGTCACTACCTGGCCGGTTTCCTGGCGGGGCTGCCGACCCGGTCGGGCGCGCCCGTGCTGCCGGACAACGCGCCGTTCGACCCGAACACCGCCATGTGGCTCAACGGGCTGCTCGCCGCCACGCGGGACCACGACCCGGCCCCGGCCCCGGTCGTGCCGTCCGGCCCGCGCCTGCAGGTGCTGTGGGCGTCGCAGACCGGCACGGCCGAGGACTTCGCCCGTACCCTCGTCGCCCGGCTCGCGGAGACCGGCCGTGCGGTGACCGTACGCGGCATGGACGGGCCGGCCGCCGACCTGCTCGATCCGGGCGCCGATCTGCTCATCGTCACGAGTACGTTCGGCGACGGGGACGCGCCCGACAACGGCGCCGCGTTCTGGCACTCGCTCGACCAGGACGGCGCGCCCCGCCTCGACGGCCGCCGGTACGCGGTGCTCGCGTTCGGCGACTCCAGCTACGACGACTTCTGCGGCCACGGCCGGCGCCTCGACGAGCGGCTGTCCCAGCTCGGCGGCGTCCGGCTGGCCCCGCGCGCGGACTGCGAGCCGGACTTCGAGGACACGGCCGCCTCGTGGGTGGAGGCCGTGCTGGCCGCGCTGCGGGGCCCGGCCGGCGTGGTGGCTGGCGGGCGGGTGGCCACGAAGGCCTCGCCGCGGACCGCGACGCTGACCGGCAACCGGCTGCTCAGCCTGCCGGGATCGGCCAAGGAGGTGCGCCGGTTCACCTTCGATACGGGCGGGCTGGCGTACCAGGTCGGCGACGCGCTCGGCGTGTGGCCGCGCAACTGCCCGGAGCTGGTCAAGGAGTGGCTCGACATCACCGGCCTGCGCCCCGACGCCCCGGTCACCCTCGACCGGGTCGGCACGATCGGGCTCGCCGAGGCGCTCACCCAGCACCTGGACATCACCCGCATCACGCCCGACCTGCTGCGCTTCGTCGCGGAGCGCGCCGGGGACGCGCACCTGAAGACGCTGCTGCGCCCGGACAACAAGGGTGAGCTGGCGAAGTGGACGTGGGGCCGGCAGGCGGTCGACCTCATCGCCGAACATCCCCCGCGCGCCACCGCGGACGACTGGGTGGGGGTGCTCAAGCGGATGCAGCCGCGCCTGTACTCGATCAGCTCCACCCCGCTGGCCGAGCCGGACCGGATCAGCCTGACGGTGTCGGTGGTCCGCTTCGACAACCACCAGGGCCGTACGCGCAAGGGGGTGTGCTCGACGTATCTCGCGGACGCCGGCCACGACACACCCGTGCCGGTGTATGTGCAGAGCGCCGCGCACTTCCGGCCGCCGGCCGACCCGACCACCCGCATGATCATGGTCGGCCCGGGTACGGGCATCGCGCCGTTCCTGGGCTTCCTGCAGGAGCGGCAGGCCCGGGGCGCGACCGGGGAGAACTGGCTGTTCTTCGGGGAGCAGCGGCGCGCGAGCGACTTCTACTACGCCGAGGAGCTGGCCGCGCTGCGGGAGGCCGGCACGCTGACCCGGCTGGACCTGGCGTTCTCCCGCGACCAGCGGTCGAAGGTCTACGTGCAGGACCGCATGCGCGAGCAGGGCGCCCAGCTGTGGGCGTGGTTGCAGGAGGGGGCCCACCTGTACGTGTGCGGCGACGCGAGCCGGATGGCCCGCGACGTCGACCGGGCGCTGCGTGACATCGCCGTCACCCACGGCCACCTGAGCCCGGAGGCCGCCGCGGCGCATCTCAAGCAGCTGGCGGCCGACAAGCGCTACGTCCGCGATGTCTACTGACCGGAGGCGCCACCCAACGGTCCGGCACGGCGCGGGCACCCGGTTGAGCCGGGCGCCCGCGCGTGCGGGGTCGTTACGCCGTCGCCTCGGCGGGGGCCTCGGCGGGCTCCGGGGCGGCGATGGGCTCGGGGCTGGCGGAGCGCCGGCTCAGCAGCGCGTCCAGCGACCACTGCCCCGCACCGAGCGCCGCGATGAGCAGGAACGACCAGCAGTACATGGCCGCGGCCTCGCCGCCGTTCTCGACCGGGAACAGGCCGTCGGGCTGGTGCACGACGAAGTACGCGTACGCCATGGAGCCGGAGGCCAGGATCGCGGCCGGCCGGGTGAGCAGGCCGATCAGCACGAGGCCGCCGCAGACGAACTGGATGAGGGCGGCCCACCAGCCGGGCCACGTGCCGACCGGGACGGCGCCACCGCTCGGGTAGCTGCCGCCGAGGATGCCGAACAGCGACGCGGCACCGTGCGTGGCGAACAGGAGCCCTATGACGAGTCGGAACAAGAAGGTGACCACATTGAGCGGCTTGGACATCACGACCTCCGGAACGTGTCTATGCCTGGACAGCCATAGATACGCATGAATATAGCGACCGGTTCGAGGTCATTGTTAAGCATCCATGTGATGCACATCGCATTGACATCTGTCTATTGCATCTATGCCCCGGTCGCTGGCCCGTCGGTCGCGCACCCTCCATCTTCTTGATCAAACCATCGTCGTCATTCGATGGAGTTCGACAATACCCCGGTCCCGTCCTCGAAGGCGCACTCAGTGCGCGCCGAAGTCACCGACCGCTAATACTTCGTGCCGCCGGGATGGAGCACGCCGAAGCCGGCATGCGTGAACGCGCAGTTCTCGATAAGCGCGGGAGCGCGCCTACCGTCGGCGACCGGACGATGGCACCGTGACGCGGTGCGGCGCCGGGCCGGTCACCCCGTGCGGGGACGGCGGTTGGTCACGAGCACCAGGGCGAGCAGCCCGGCGCTGAGGAGCAGCAGGACCGGGCCCCAGGACAGCAGGTGCGGCACGGTCGTGTAGGCGAGCCACCCCGCGCTGGCCAGCAGCGTCCACCAGATGACGGCCCGCTCGCCGCGCGGCTGACCCGCCGCCGCCGGCGCGACGGACGGCGCCGCGTCGAGCGCGAACAGCGCGAAGGGCACCAGGGCCAGGGTGGTGACGAGGTTGGCGGTGAGGTCCAGGTGCGCCCAGCCACGCAGCGTCCACCCGTTGTCGTAGACGGCCACGAGCCCGCCCACGAACGCCGCCGCCAACGCGCCCACGACGGCGAGCAGCGCCGCGCGGGCGCGCCGGGCAGCGGGCAGCGAGCGCACGTCGACGGCCGCGCGCGCGAGGGCCGTGGCGGCGAGCAGGGCGACCGTCGTCGCGACATACAGGGTCCGTGGGCGCGGCATCGACGAGGCGTAGGCGAGGTACGGCGGCAGCGCCAGGGCGGCGATCGTGGCCGCCAGCCCGAGCGCGGCGCCGACGGTGAGCCAGCGGGTCACGCCGAGCGGGCGCGTCCAGCGCTCCGGCGCGGGCGTCGGGGCGGCGCGGCGCGAACGGACACCCATGGCGGCCTCCGCCCTGATCAGCCACGCCACCGCGACCCCGACGACGCACGTGGCGAGCAGGACCTGGGCCAGGCGGCCGAAGTGCGGGGCGACCTCGACGTTCGCCCCGCCGGGGACGCCGGCCACGACGTGGTCGCCGAACGGGCCGAGCCAGCCACCGGGCAGCGCGAGGAGCACGGTCGCCCACAGCCAGGCGCGCGCCGGGCGGCCCGCCGTCAGGCGTACCCCGGCGATGAGGGCGTGGATCGCGACCGCGACGGCCACGACCAGGCCGACCCGCGCGAGCGTCGGCTGGTAGTAGGCGGTCGCCGGGCCGGGCGGCGCGCCGGCCGTGGCGACGAGCGCGGTCGCGCAGACCGCGATGGTCGGCGTACCGGCGCCGACGCCGAGGCGCTCGTCCGCGCTCGCCGGGGCGCGCAGGCCGGCCGCCGCGATCACCCCGAACGCGGCCAGCACCATGCTCACCCACAGCGGCGGCCGGTCAAGGTCGACGAAGGGGCCGGCCACGGGCAGCGCGAGCGCGGTCGCGGCGGCGAGCACCACGAGCGTACGGGCGACCCGCGCGCGCCCGAGCGCGTACGCGACCGCGGCCGCCAGCCAGGCGGCATAGGCGGCCGGGCCGGTGGTGTGCAGGCCCTTGACGGCCTCGAGCCACACCCACAGGCAGGCGGACAGCCCGGCCGCCAGGGCCAGCGCGACCGGGCCGGCCAGCGCCAGGCCGGCCGTGAGACCGTCCACGATGGGCAGTCGCAGGCGCCGGCGCAGGCCGCTGCCCACGAGGTCGGCCGCGTCGCCGACCGTGGGCCAGGCGCGGCCGGGCGGGGCGAGGTCGAGCAGGACACCGACGATCTCGTCGCCGCGCTCGGTCCGGTACGCCGCCGGATAGGCGCGCAGGAGCAGCCGGTAGCGCCGCTCCAGGGGCGACGTCATGCCTGGCTGGGTCGGGGCCGGGCGGCCGAGCCGCGCCTGCGCAGCCGGCTCAGCGCGACGGCCGCGTTGCTGGTGAGCCGCTCCGCGTCGGCCGCGAGCAGGTCCGCGCCGTCGTCCGTCAGGCCGTAGTAGCGGCGCAGCCGGCCGTCGACGACCTCCTCGCGGTCGACCGTGACGAGGCCCTGGTCGGCGAGGCGGTCCAGGGCGCCGTAGAGGGTGCCGGGGCGCAGCTGGACGCGGCCACCGGACAGCGCGGCGACCTCCTGGATGACGGCGTAGCCGTGCCGGGGCCCGTCGGCGAGCACGGCGAGGATCAGGAACGTGGGCTCCTGCAGCGGCGTCGTCACGCCGCGAGCGTACGGCGGCCGATATATGGCCGGCAAGTTCATCCCGGGTAGCGCGCGGTGAAGGCGGATGTTACGGTCGCCGGAATATTCAGGTCGACTGACTATGGAGGTCGCCGTGCCGTTCCGTCCCCTCCGCCTCGCCGACGCGCTCGGCGGCGCCCCGGGCATCGCCCTCGCGGGCGCCGTCGGGGCGGCCGCGCTGCCGATCGCCCGGGTCGGCATCGGCTGGACCCTCACCCACCTCACGATCCTGCTGGTCGTGGTGGTCGGCGCCCGCGCCCAGGCATCCGCACCAGCCGGTGAACCGGCCCCGGTCCAGGAGCCTGCCCCGGTTCAGGAATCCGCCCCGGCCGATGACCTCGCGCGGCCGGCGACGCGCCCGGCGGACCGGGTCGACCGGCTGGACCGGGCGGCCCGGGTCGCGGCCGGCCTACTCGCGGTCGCCCTCGGCGTGACGCCCGCGCTGCGCGCCGCCGGATGGCTCACCGCGCTCGCCGTGCTGGCCGCCGTCGTTCTCGGCTCGTACGCGCTCGCCGGCGGCCAGGGTTGGGCCGGCGTGCTGGCCGGCGCCGCGCGCATCGTCGCGCACGGCATGACCATGGCGAACCGGCCGGCCAGGCCCCCAGCCGAGCGCGCCGCCGCGCCCCGCCCCGGCACCGGGGTCCGCACGGCGGTCGCCGTCGGGGTCGGGCTGGTTCTCGTCGCGGCCTTCGGCATCCTGTTCGCCACCGCCGACCCGGTCTTCGCCGACGTGGTCGCCTCCTGGACCCCGCGATTCAGCCCGGTGGGCCTCGCGCGGGCGTCGTTCGGTCTCCTCGTGGCGTGCTGCCTGACGGTCGTGGCGCGCGACGCCCTCCGCTCCCGCCCGGCGCCGCTCGAACCGGATGGCGCGCCGCCGCTCGGGGGGCGGCGCGCCATCCGGACGCTGGAGTGGGTGATCCCGCTCGTCCTGCTCGACGCCCTGTTCGCGGTGTTCGTGGCCGTGCAGCTCACGGTCCTCTTCGGCGGCCACGGGTACGTGCTGGGCCCGGGCGGTCCGACCTACGCCGACTACGCGCGGGGCGGGTTCGGGCAGCTGCTGTTCGCGACCGTCCTGACACTGGCGGTCCTGGCCGCGGTGGCGCTGCTCGCCCCGCGCGAGACCCGGCGCCAGCGGGCGGCCATCCGCCTGCTCGGCGGGGTGTTCGCCGCGCTCACGCTGGTGATCGTCATCTCGGCGCTGCGGCGCATGTGGCTGTACGCGGACGCGTACGGGTTCACCCGGTCCCGGCTGCTGGCCGAGGCCACGGAAGTGTGGCTCGGCCTGATCGTGGTCGGCGTCCTCGTGGCGGGTGTGCGGCTGCGGGCCCGCTGGCTGCCGGTCGCCACGCTGCTGTGCGCCGGCGTGGTGCTGCTCGGGCTCGTGGCGATCGATCCCGACCGGATCTCCGCGGAGACGGTCATCGACCGCTACCGCCACGACGGGCACCTCGACGCCGCGTACCTGACGCGCCTGTCCGCCGACGCGGTACCGGCGATCGACCGCCTGCCCGAACCGACGCGCGGCTGCGTCCTGCGCGCCATCGCCCGGGACCTGGCCGCCCCCGACCCGTGGTACGGCCTCAACCTCGGCCGCGAGCGGGCGCGCGACCTGATCGCGGGACCGGACGAGCCGCCGGCCGGCTGCTCCGACCTGTGGTACGGCCTCGGTGCCGGCCAGGTCGGCGGCTGACCGGCTCCTGACACTGACTCGACGTCAGGCCGCCCGGTCGGGTAACTCCTGAACAACGCGAGGTGACGTCGGAATGAACGACGCCTACTGTTGCGGTGAAACCGGGAGGGGTGGGGCATGAGGTCCGAGGCACGGTACGCGGTCGAGGTACCCGAGTTCCTGGGCGACTGGTACCGGGGCGTGGTGGACTTCGCCGGCGGTACGCCGGGCTTCGTCCAGGACTTCATGGCGCACTTCACCGAACTCGGCATCATCGCGCTCATGGGCGTGTGGGCGGTCATGTGGTGGCGCACCCGGGCCGCGCCGTCGCGCGCGATGGCGCTCGCCCTGCTCGGCCCGGTCGGGGTCGTGGTGGCCTACGCGCTCAGCGAGGGCGCGAAGGTCCTGGTGGACGAGGAACGCCCGTGCCGCACGTTCGCCGACGTGTCGATCATCGCGCAGACGTGCCCGCCAACCGGCGACTGGTCGTTCCCCAGCAACCACTCCACCATCAACGGCGCCCTCGTCATCGCGATCATGATGGTGTCGTGGCGGGTCGGGCTGGTCATGCTGCCCTTCGGCATGCTCGGCGCGTTCTCGCGGGTGTTCGTCGGGGTGCACTACCCGCACGACGTGCTGGTGGGCTTCCTGCTCGGCGCGGCCGTCACGGCGGTGTTGGTCCTCGCGCTCGCCGGCCCGGTGACCCGGCTCGTCGAGGCGCTGCGCGCGAACGCCGCGCTCGCGCGCCTGCTCGTGGCCGGCGGGCAGCCTCCGCCGGCGCCCGCACCGCCACTGGTCTCCGAACGCATCGGGCCGGGTCTCTACCAGAGCCAGTCCTCGTCGCCCCGACGCGGCGACGAGGAACACACCGTCCGGGAGTGACGGACCGTTCCAGCGCGGATCACGCCCCGTTGAGGTCGGCCGGCAAGGGCCGGTCGGCGGCCAGCAGGGCCAGGCCGGCCGCGCACAGGACCGCGCCCAGCAGGTACGCCGACCGGTACCCGAGGAGCTGAACCGCGCCGAAGACCAGGCCCGCCAGCATGGCGCTGATCCGCTGGGAGTTGGTGAACATCGTGGTCGCCCGGCCCAGCAGGCCGGGCATCAGGTCCTGGAAGTAGGAGATCCCCAGGCCGCCCACGGTCGCGATGAAGCACGCGTTGAGCAGCTGGGCGACGGCGACCTGCCATAGCCCGGTGGTCGCGGCCATCGCGAGGAAGTAGCCGACCCCGAGGACGCCGCCCACGAGCACGAGCCGGCGCAGCGACCACCGGGTCGCGAGCGCGCCGAACAGCAGCATGAGGGGGATCTCCACGGCGGCGCAGATGCCCAGCACGAGGCCGGCGTCGCCGACATCGCCGCGCAGGTCCTCGCTCACGAACAGCGACAGCGACATCACGCCGAGGCTGGCCGCGCACTGCATGAGGACGAACGCCGCGCTGATGCGCACGAGGCGCCCGCGGCGCGGTGGGGCGGCGGCCGGAGCGGGCGTCGCGTGGGTCGCGGTCCGCGGGGCGCCGCCGCGCCCGCCGAACCACAGCAGGACGGGCAGGATCGCCAGGTGCATGGCCGCCGCCACGAGGTAGAGGCCCGCGAAGTCGACCGCGCCGATGAGGTACGCGGCCAGCGGCGGCCCGGCCACCCAGGACAGCGAGAACACCGCCCGCAGCGCGTTGATGCCGGCCGCCGCCCGGGCCGGGGAGGCCCGGTCGAGCAGTCCCCGGCTGAACGCGAACACCTGCGGCAGCAGCGACCCGGCGACGGCGACGAGGCTCAGCGCGACGGCGAGCGCGGCCCAGTAGTTGCGGAACACGGCGAACAGGAGATAACCGGCGATCCCGGCGAGCGCGCCGACCAGCAGCACGCGGGGCCGCGCGCCGGGCCGGTCGGACACCCGCCCGACGACCGTCGCGACCACCACGGCGGCCAGCGGCATGAGGAACAGGAACAGCGAGATCCGGACGGGGCCGGCGTGCAGGACGCGGCTGAGGAACAGCGGCAGGAACGGCGAGACGAACGAGGCGATCAGGCCGACGAGCGTGGCGACGTAGCCGAGCGGGGCCAGGAGGCGCACGAGTTGCCCGGCCGACGCCCCCGCCGGCGCCGTGACCGTCATGGCCGCCAACGTTAAGGAACCCTTTCGATAGTGCGGCCGTGGGGCGGGCGCGATGAGGCCCAGGTCACCATGGTGACGACGCGTAGTCGAACCAGTCGAAGCGCACCGTGCCCGCCGCCGCGTACATGCCGATGACCCGGCCGGTGAAGCCGCCCGCCACCTCCGTCGACAGGTACCGCCCGTCCAGTTCGGCCAGCACGGTGAACCCGCCGTCGGCGCCCTCGACGCCCAGCCGCAGCCGGTCGGGCTCCTTGAGGGGGGACCAGTCGGGCGCGGGCGCGACGATGTCGACGCGCAGGCATACCGGCCCGTCCGGGGCCGCCATGGTGGCGACCGTGGGGCGCAGCGGACCGATCCGCGCGATCGCCCGTACCTCGCCGTCGCCCACCTCGATGTCGTAATGGTGCGCCTCGTCCAGGCGCACGGCCAGCCCCCCGCGCCCCGCGGCGGCATCGACCAGTACCCGCACGCGGCACGCCTGGTCCTGCTGGCGGCGGCCCACGAAGGTGACGTCCGGGTCGTCCAGCGACCCGCCGACCGCGTGCAGGGTGAGCCACCCGGGCGGGTCCGTGAGCGACCACGCCGAGTCCGGCCGGGAGCGCACGGACACCCAGCGCGGGTGCAGCCGCGCGCCGTCGAAGTCGTCGCGGGCCGGCGGCTGCGCCACCGGCTGCGGGGCCCACCCGGGCGCGGCCATGGTGAGTTCGACCGCCCCGACGACCGGCCAGCCGTCGACCCAGGTCACCGGGGCCAGGAACGTCTCGCGGCCGAGCACGTGCCAGCCGGGGGTGCCGCCGCCCGGCCGGACGCCGAGAAACATCAGCCACCACGACCCGTCCGGGCCCTCGACTAGGTCGGCATGGCCGGTGTTCTGGATCGGCTGGTGGCTGCCCCGGTGGGTCAGGATCGGGTTGGCCGGGCACGGCTCGAACGGCCCGTCGGGCGCCGGCCCCCGCGCGATCAGGACGGCGTGCCCCCGCTCGGTGCCGCCCTCCGCGATCATCAGGTACCAGTACTCCCCGATCCGGTACAGGTGGGGCGCCTCCGGCGCCTGCGCGCCCGGCGTGCCCGACCACACCCGGCGCTGCGGGCTGAGGACCTCGCCGGATGCCGGGTCGATGCGCGCCTGCGTGATGCCGGCGACCGTGCACCAGCAGTTGCCCTGCTCATCCCAGGCGATGTCCGGGTCGATGCCGTCGAGGCCGGCCAGCCGGACCGGCTCCGACCACGGGCCGGCCGGGTCCTCGGTGGTGACCACCAGGTTGCCGCCACCCGGCGAGCAGTTCGTGGTGATCAGCCAGAACCGGCCGTCGTGGTGGCGCAGCGTCGGCGCGTAGACGCCCCCCGACGACGGCGTCCCCGGCGGGATCGCCAACTGGCCGGGCCGGTCGAGCACGTTGCCGATCTGCGCCCAGTGCACGAGGTCGCGACTGTGGAAGATGGGTACGCCCGGGAAGTACTCGAAGCTGGAACAAGCCAGGTAGTAGTCGTCGCCGACCCGGCACACGCTCGGGTCGGGAAACATGCCGGCGATCACCGGGTTGGTGAACCCGCCCGCGCTCCAGCCGCTCACCGGCCCGCCGGGGCCGTGTCGCGGATGGCCCGCTGGCCGATCCCGGCGAACCACGGCGGCTCGGTGACGTTCCTGGCGGACAACAGCGGCTGGGTCGCGTAGGTCACCGCGTCAGCCTGCCATGCCGCGTGGTCGGCGACCACCTGACCAGCGACGAGGAACGGGGCGGTCACGACCGGAGCAGTGAACCGTGGTGGTACGTATGGATACCACCACGGTTCATCGCTCGGTCGAAGATCACGTCACCGCCGTGGAGCCCGGCCACTTCCCCTAAAGCGTCCTAGGAAGACTGTCCTTGATGGAGCTAAGGTTTTTCGGGAAAACTGCATAAATTCACTCAAAAGTGGGATGTATGGGGATACGATGCGCGTGCCGAGCCCCTCCCCTGGCGGCAACTGGTGCGATCGAGAGGTCTTCAATGGGCCAGGACGATCACGGGCTCGCGAGCCGCGACAGCCTTCATCTGCTTCGGATCTCTGAGGGGTTCACGCCCGCGCGGGCGGTCCAGCTCGCCGCCGAACTGGGCCTGGCCGACCTCCTCGCCGACGGGCCGCGCGGGGCCGACGAACTCGCCGCCGCGACGTCGTGCCATCCCGGCGCCGTCTACCGCCTGCTGCGCGCGCTCGCGGCGGAGGGCGTGTTCACCGAGACCACGCGGGGCCGCTTCGCGCTCACCCCCGTGGGCGAGCGGCTGCGCGTCGACCATCCCCAGTCGCTGTCCGCCTGGGTGCGGTTCCAGTCGATGTTCAACGAGGTCTACGCGGCCGCCCTGCACAGCGTGCGCACCGGCGAGCCGGCCTTCCCGGCCGTCTACGGCTCGCCCATCTTCCGGTACCTGGAGGAGAACCCCGAGCAGGGCGCGCTGTTCAACACGGCCATGGCGCAGCACAGCCGGCTGCTGGCAACCGTGATGGCGGAGGCGTACGACTTTTCGACCACCCACACGATCGTCGATGTCGGCGGCGGTGACGGCTCGTTCCTCAGCGGCCTGCTCGCCTCCTGGCCGGACACCAGCGGCGTGGTCTACGACCTGCCCTACGTGGCGGACGCGGCGCGCAAGCAGCTCGCCTCGGCCGGCCTCGGCGAGCGGTGCTCCTTCGTGGGCGGCGACTTCCTGCGCGACGTCCCCGCCGGCGCCGACGCGTACGTGCTCAAGGGCGTCATCCACAACTGGCCGGACGACCAGGCGACGACGATCCTGCGCAACTGCCGGCAGGCGATGGCCGACGGCGGTCGGGCGCTGCTCATCGAGTGGCTCGTCCCGCCGGGCGACACGCCCCACCCGAGCAAGCTCATCGACCTGTCGATGCTGCTGGTGTACGGCGGCCGTGAACGCACCGAGCAGGAGTACCTCGCCCTGTTCGCCGACGCCGGCCTGCGGCTGTCCCGGGTCGTGGCGGCGGCGCCGCTCACCGTGGTCGAGGCGGTCGCGACCCGGTAGGACCTGATCATGACGGAGTGTGGCAGATGGGGCAGGACGTCGACGTCCTGGTGGTGGGGGCGGGGCCGGTCGGCCTGACGATGGCGATCGCCCTGCGTCGCGCCGACCTGCGGGTACGCATCGTCGACCGGGCGCCGGGCACCAACCGGGAACCGCGCGCCGACGTGCTCTTCCCCCGGGCCGGAGAGGCGCTGGCCGCGCTGGGCGTCGGCGAACTGATCCGCACGAACGCGTTCGAGATGCGCTCGGCCCGGTTCTTCTCCGACGGCCGACCGCTGGGGCGGTGCACGGTCGGGCGGCTGGCGTCGCGGTACCCCACCGCCATGACCATCGAGCAGAACGAGATCGAGCGCCTGCTGGCCGAGGAACTGGCCGGGCTCGGCACCCGCGTCGAGTGGCGCACCACGGTCATGGACGTGCGGCCCGACACCGACCACGTCAGCGTGTCCACCCGCTCGCCCGACGGCGGGACGCAGACCCTCACCGCCTCGTGGGTCGTCGGCTGCGACGGCCCCCGCAGCACCGTACGCGAGCGGCTGGGCATCGCGTACGAGGGCCGGCCGCGCCGCAACATGCAGGTCGTGCAGGGCAACGTCGTGCCGACGTGGCCGCTCACCGACGAGCCCGGTCACGGGTACTTCTTCCTCGCGCCGTACCGGTCGATCATCGCCTTTCCGACGCCCAGCGGCGGCTACCGGGTCTTCTGCGTGCGCGACGATCCCGACCCGACCGACGGTGCGGCGCCGACGCTGGAGGAGCTGCGCGGCCTCGTGGCCGGCGCGTCCGGCATCGCCGACCTGAAGCTCACGCTCACCGAGCCGGTCTGGCTGAGCCGGGCCCGGTTCGCCGACAGGATCGCCGCGTCGCTGCGGCGCGGCCGGGTCCTGCTGGCCGGGGACGCGGCCCACTCGTGGGCGCCGATCGGCGGGCACGGCATGAACGTCGGCATCCTCGGCGCGCACAACCTCGCCTGGAAGCTGATCGCCGTGCACCGGGGCGAGGCGTCCGAGGCGCTGCTCGACTCGTACGACGCCGAGCAGCGGCGCCTGGCGCGCCACGTGATCCGGGACATGCGGATGAACGTCCTGGAGATGCTCCTGCCCCGGTGGGCGCACCGGCTGCGCGCGGGCGTGTTGCGGGTGAGCATCCCGTCGGAGAAGTTCCAGCGCCGGTCGGAGTGGATGATGAGCGACTTCGGCCGCCATCACCGCCGCAGCCCACTGTCCTGGCAGCGGTCGCGCCGGGGGCGCCTGCGCGCGGGCGACCGGCTGCCGGACGTGCGGGTGCTGGCCGGCGCGACGGCGCTGACCCCCGCCCGCCCGGGCGGCGCCGGCGGGCCGCGGGACGCGTCCGTGCGGGCCCACGAACTGCTCGGCTACGACCGCTGGTCGGTGCTGGTCAACGCCGCCCACGCCGACGCCGCCACGCTCGCGCAGCTGCGCGACGCGTGCGCCCGCGCGGCAGCGCCCATGCTGGTCGTGCCCTACTCCCCGGCGGGCCGGGCCGACGGCCGGCTGCTGGGACGCCCGGACGACGTCGTGGTCGTACGGCCCGACGGCCACGTCGGCCTGGTCGCCCGGCTGGACCGGATCGACCTGGTGCGCGACTACATCGCCACGTTCCTGCGCGGCTCTGCGCGGCCGCGATCCTGAGCGATTGTCGAGGCAACCATGCGAACCAACGGCCCTCCCCGATCCGCCGGCACGAACCAGCAGTGGCGCGGCCGATACCGCTTCACGGTCCACAACCACGCCACGGCGGCCGTCCACGAGCGGCACGGCCCGCCCCGGCCGGGGGCCACGGTCGCCGTCGTGGGGGCCGGCGTGGCCGGCCTCGTCGCCGCGTACGAACTGGAACAGCTCGGCTACAACGTGGTCGTGCTCGAGGGCAGCCGCCGCTGCGGGGGACGGATCTTCTCGTACCGGTTCGCTGGGCCGCACGCCGACTCCCCGATCGCCGAGCTGGGCGCCATGCGCTTCCCGGCGCGGCACATCCACACCATGGGGTACGTGGCCCGGCTGGGCCTGTCCGACGAGCTGCGCCCGTTCAAGAGCCTGCTCGCCGACGACAACGCCCTGCACGGCACGACCGGCGGTTACCTGCGCCTGCGCGAGGCGCCGCGCGCCCTCATGGCGGAGCTGCGCGACGCGCTGCTCCCCCGCGACTACCGGGACGCGACGCTGCTGTTCGCCGCGCAGCTGAGCCTCATCGTGGACGCCATCGCGCCGCCCACCCAGCGCGAAGGGCTGCGCCACGACCTGCACAACCGGCTGCTCGACCACGTGGAGAGCATCGACCTGCGGGCCTACCTCACCGGCCACGGCGAGACCGGCATCGACCTGCACGGGGTCTTCGGCCGCCACCCCGAGCTGCGCAGCGCGTGCGGCGGCGACCTCAACACGTTCCTCGACGACATCCTCACCGAGACGAGCGCCGAACTGTTGCGCATCCGGGGCGGGATGGCCCGCCTCACCGACCGGCTGGCCCGCCGGCTACGCCGACCCATCCTGTACGCCCGCGAGGTCATCGGCATGAACGTGCAGCCCGACGGCGTGGTCCTCACCATCCGGGCGCCCGGCCGCACGCTCACCCGGCACTGCCAGACGGTCGTGTGCACCGCGCCGCTGCCCGTCCTGCGCCGGATGCGGCTGTCCGGCTTCCCCGCCGACAAGCTCGACATCATCCACGGCGTGAAGTACGTGCCCGCCACGAAGATCGCGTTCCACTGCCGGGAGGCGTTCTGGGAGCGGGAGGGCATCACCGGCGGGGCGTCGTTCAGCGGCGGCCGGGTCCGCCAGACGTACTACCCGGCCATCGACGGCGACCGGGCGCTCGGCGCGGTCCTGCTGGCCAGCTACACGATCGGCGACGAGGCCGAGGAGTGGGGCGCCATGTCGCCGCACGACCGGCACGCGGCGGTCGTGGGCGAGCTGAGCCGCATGCATCCGCAGTTGCGCGACCCGGGCATGGTGCTCAACGCGGTGAGCCTCGCGTGGGGGCGCAACAAATGGAGCGGCTCCGGCTGCTCGGTGCGCTGGGGCAAGACGCTCGCCGAGCAGGAGGAGGAGCGCCTGGCGGTGGCGCGGCCGGTCGGTCCGCTGTTCTTCGCCGGCGAGCACTGCTCGTCCGCGCCCGCCTGGATCGACGGCGCGATCCAGTCCGCCATCGAGGCCGTCGGCCAGATCGTCCGGTGGGACAGCCGCGCCCCGGCACCGGCGTACTCATGAGCGTCTTCGACACGCCGCGCGTGCACTTCCGGGGAACCGCGGTGACGCGGTTGCCGACCGGGCCGCGGTGCGGGCTGTTCGACCTGTCGACCAACCGGGCGCTCACGGACGACGGGCCGGTCCCGCCGGACGTGCCGCCCGCCGAGTACCACGACTACCTGTGGCGGCGCGGTCCCCGCTTCGGCGTGGACGGCCGGCCGGACCCGGACGGGGTGTTCAGCGCGTCGCAGGGCTGGAACTTCGGTGGCAACGGGCACTTCTGGATCGACGCGGCCGTCGTGGCGGTCGAGCTCGACGACGGCATCGACGTCACCGACCCGGCGGTGGGCCGCGCGGTCGACATGTGGGGCCACTACAACGAGTACCTGGCGACGACGTTCAACCGGGCCCGCGTCTTCGACGTCGACCCGTCGTCGAACTGGACGACGACGCTCATGGTCGGCCGCTTCGGCCTCGGCCGGCTGGGCCGCTCGCAGGACGGCGGCTATCTCATGCTGGGCGACGTCGCCGGTACGCAGCCGCCGCGTTGGCATCACCGCGACCACCGCCGCGACGTGGGCGACCACTGGTTGGCCGCCCACCTGGGCCGGGCGGTGCTGCACCAGTTCGCGATCGCCGCCGAGGAGGGCCTGACCTGGCTGGCCGACGCCGACCGCTCGCCGGCCACGCGACGGCTGCGCGACGTGATCGAGGCCGGCGGCGCCGACGGTGTGGTGGTGCAGTTCGCGCTGTCCAACATGGCCCCGCCGACCGTGCCCAACGCGCCCGACCGGCACGACCTGCGCGGCACGATCGCCCCGTGGCGACGCGACGAGTGGCGCTCGTACCCGGCCGGGCGGCTGCTCACCCCGCGCGACGGGAGCGGGCCCGGCCCCGGCGTGCTGAGCGTGGCCGTCGGCCCGGACACGGCGACGTTCAACCTGGCCACGGCCGTGCCGGTGACCCTCGGCGACGGCTGGGCGCCCGGCGCCGAGGAGCGGGTGGACCTCGGCGACCTCGACCTGCGCACCGCGCGCGGCGGCCGGCTGGTCGCGTCGCTGCCCCGCGCGGCCTATCTGGGCAAGGACTTCGACCTCACCAGCGGCGTGGTCACCGTCCCGGCGCTGCTGCCGGGCATCGAGGTCGCCGACGAGCCGCTGTGCCTGGTCGCCGGGGACACCCTCCTCGTCGAGGAGGAGACCAACGTCCAGGCCGACGACGCCGGCCTCATCATCGAGTACCCGGACGTCGCGCGCGCCGAGGACCACGCGGTGGAGGTCGCCGTCCGGGCCCTGACGCGCGGCCGGCCGGCGGCCGTCGAGATGATCCACATCCGCCAGTACGCGAACCCGCGCTCGCGCCCGCTCGACCCCGCGGTCGGTGACCTCGTCGAGGTGCGCCCCGGCCGGTTGGGTGAGCCCGGTCCCTTCGCGGCGTCGTGCGCGATCGGCACGGACGACACCGGCGTCGGCTGGTTCACCGTGCGCGGCGCCGGCTCCGGCGCGACCCGGCTGCACCTGTCGGCGCGCGCCGACGGCCGGCCGGGCGGGACGGGCGCCGCCGCGTACGACAACGACGACGCGCTCGGCTTCTGGGCCGGTGCGGGCACGGTCCACGTGCGGGTGCTGCCGGACGACTGGGCCCTCGACGACGCCGACGCGACGTTCGACCGCGTGTACCGGGAGGTATTCGCGCCGTACGAGTTCCTGTACTCGTTCATGAAGGACGAGGTGTTCAGCCTCGCCGACGAGTGCAAGGTCCGCACGTACCCCCGGCTCATCTGGCAGATGGGCGACCCGCGCAACCTCGCGCGCACGTACTACATGCCGCCGACACGCGACCTCACGTTGCCCAAGGCGCGCCTGCTGCTGGCGTTCCTGCGCGCCCAGCAGGCCGTCGCGGACGTGCCGGTGCCCACCCGGGCCGCGCCGCGCGCCGGCGGCCGCATCGAGCGCCGCGGCCAGCTGTGGGCCGCGCTGCGCACGGCGGCGAGCGTCGAGCTGGCCGCGACCCTGCAGTACCTGTTCGCCGCGTACTCCGTGCCGGCCTACGGGCCCGCCGAGGAGTACGTGCGCCGCGGCCTGTGGACGGCCGAGCAGCGCTGGTTGGCGTGCGGCGACGGCGGCGAGACGACGGCCGGCGGGGTACGCGGCACGCTGCTGTCCATCGCCCGCGAGGAGATGATCCATTTCCTCATGATCAACAACATCATCATGGCGATGGGCGAGCCGTTCCACGTGCCGGCGATCGACTTCGGGACGCTCAACCACACGTTGCCGATCCCGCTGGACTTCGCCCTCGAACCGTTGGGCATCGGCAGCCTGCAACGGTTCCTGGCGCTGGAACAGCCCGAGTCGCACATCGGCGACCTGGGGGTGGGCGACGACCCGCCGGAGGGGTACCGCTCGCCGTCGGCCCTCTACGCCGAGATCCGCGCCGGCATCGAGCGGGTGCCGGACCTGTTCATGGTGCGCAAGGGCCGCGGCGGCGGGGAGCACCACCTGTTCCTGCGCGAGTCCATCAACGCGGTGCACCCGGACTTCCAGCTGGAGGTCGACGACGTGCCGAGCGCGCTGTTCGCGATCGACGTCATCACCGAGCAGGGCGAGGGCGGCAAGCTGGCCTCGGCGCCCTCCCCGGGCGGGTCGCACTTCGAGGCGCTGCTGCGGGTGTCCGAAGAGCTGCTGGCCACCCGCTCGCCGGGCCGTACGGTGTGGGCGCCCGCCTACCCGGTCGCCCGCAATCCCACGGCCCACGACGGCCGCCCCGACCGCACGACCGTCACGGAGCCGGCGGCGCGCGCGCTCATGCACCTGTTCAACCGCTCGTACTATCTGATGTTGCAGCTGATGGTGCAGCACTTCGGCTACCAGCCGGACGCGAGCCTGCGCCGCTCCAAGCTGATGAACGCCGCCATCGACGTCATGACCGGCATGATGGCCCCGCTGGCGGAGGTGCTGGTCACCCTGCCGTCCGGCCAGCGCGGGCTGACCGCCGGTCCCGGCTTCGAACTGGAGGACGAGGTCGTCTACAACTCGCGCCCCGACGTCGCCATGCTGTCGGTGGCGCTGCGCTTCGAGCACCTCGCGGCGGCGGCGCGGCGCTGCGACGCGGCGCCCGACCGGGTCACGGACATGTTCGCCTTCTACGCCGACTACTTCCGGGCGCTGCGGATATGAAACCGTTCGCGCTGACCGGCCCCGACCAGATCGCCGACCCGTACCCGGTCTACGCGCGCTACCGCGCCGTCGAGCCGGTCCACGAGACCGCGGCCGGCTGGTACGTGTTCCGCTTCGACGACGTGGCGGCCGTCCTGATGAGCCCCCGGGTGGGGCGCGGCGCGCCGCCCGGCCAGCGGCCCGCACCGCTCATCCCGGAGGAGTACCCGGCCCTGCGGGCCATCGTGGAGAACTGGCTGGTGTTCCTCGACCCGCCCCGGCACACCCGGCTGCGGGCGCTCGTCACCCGGCACTTCACCGCCCGACTGGTGGCCGACCTGCGGCCCCGGATCGCCGAGCTGGCCGGCGGGCTCCTCGCCGAGGTCCGCGCCGCGCCGGTGACCGACCTGGTGGCCGACTTCGCCGCCCCGCTGCCCATCCTGGTCATCAGCGAACTGCTGGGCGTCCCGCCGGGCCGGCGCGACTGGCTGCGCGCCCGGGCGGTGGCGCTGCAGGAGGCGAACACGTCCCGCGGCGGCGACCGGGCCGCGCGCCTCGGCGCGGCGGAGGCGGCGTCGGTCGAGCTGTGGGACTTCTTCGCGGCCGAGGTGGCGCGCCGCCGCGACGGCGGGCCCGCGGATCTGACCACCGCCCTGGTGCGCGCCGCGCCCGCGCTGACCGACACCGAGATCATCTCGACGTGCGTGCACCTGTTGACGGCGGGGCACGAGACCACCACGAACCTCATCGCGAAGGCGACCCTGGCGCTGCTGCGCCATCCCGAGGTCCGCGACCGGCTGGCCGCCGAGCCGGCGCTGATGCCGGGCGCCGTCGAGGAGTTCGTCCGCTACGACGCCCCCGTGCAGATGGTCTCCCGGCGCACATACGAGGACCTGCGGATCAATGACGTGACGATCCCCGCGGGCGGCAAGGTGACCCTCGTGCTGGGGTCGGCCAACCGGGACCCGCGCCGGTTCCCGGATCCGGACATCCTCGACGTCGGCCGCGACGCGAGCCGCAACGCCAGCTTCGGCATGGGTATCCACTACTGCCTCGGCGCCCGGCTGGCCTACCTGGAGGCCGAGATCGGCCTGACCGCGCTGCTGCGGGGCCTGCCCGGCCTGGCATTCGCGGACGAGCCGGTCGAGTACGCCGACGACCTCGTGTTCCACGGCCCCTCCCGGCTGCCGCTGGCGACCGCACGCGCCTGACCACGAACTGCGAATTGCATTCTGTAATTTCAATTCAGCAATGGCGGGGTGACCGTCTTTCACGCCCTATTCGGTCGTATACCTAAAACGAGTGAGTGAATGAGTCACTCAATTGACCGTCACCCATCAGAGGTACAGACTGGCCCGAGGCGTTGTGCTGGCCAGGACGCCAGAGGTCCCCTGGAAGGGCCTCAACACAGATAGCTCCACTGTGGTTATTCAGCGCGCATGAATGCCACCCGACAACGCGTCACCCAGACGTTCCCCCGGACTCCTCCGCCCACCATGCCTGTCGCCAATTCAGCACGCCGTCGTCATCGACGCGGCCTCTTTGTTCGCGACCCACCACGGGCAGCGGAGCCGTGGGTCTTCGCACACGCGACGGTCCTGTCAGGACCGTGTGGGAGGAACCATGGACAACGCATCACGGCGGCGCCTCGTCGCCGCCGCAACCACGCTGACGGTCGCGGGCGGGCTCGTGCTCGTCTCCCCGACCGCGGCGCACGCGTCCGTGCCGTTCACGATCGCCACCCTCGACGGCTCGGGCAACAACACCAGCAATCCCACCTGGGGCAAGGCCGGCACGCAGTACTCGCGCGTCGGCAGTCCGCGCTACGCCGACAACAAGAGCCAGCCGGTCTCGGGTCCGAACGCCCGCAACCTCAGCAACCGGATCTTCAACGACTCGCACCAGAATCTCTTCTCCGACCACCGCGTCTCGCAGTGGGCCTGGACGTGGGGCCAGTTCCTCGACCACACCTTCGGGCTGCGCGACCAGGGCGGGGCGACGGCGAACATCCCGTTCAGCAGCACGGATCCAATGGAGGAGTTCACCAACACGCTGGGCTACATCCCGTTCACGCGCTCGGCGGCGGCGTCCGGCACCGGGGTCACCAACCCCCGGCAGCAGATCAACACCCAGAACTCGTACATCGACGCCGAGGCGGTCTACGGCACGACCAGCAGCCGGCTGGAGTGGCTGCGCGACGGGCCGGTCGACGGCAACCTGGCCAACAACGCCGCGACCCTGATGCTGCCCGGCGGGTACCTGCCGCGCCGCGACGACCGGGGCAACCCCGCCACCGCGCCGCCCGTCGACATCGAGGGACGCCTGGTGGCCAACCCGAACGACGCCACGGTGGCCGGCGACGTCCGCTCGAACGAGAACCTCGCGCTCACGGCGACGCAGACCTTGTTCGCCCGCGAGCACAACCGGATCGTGTCACTGCTGCCGTCGTCGTTGTCGGCCGAGGACAAGTTCCAGATCGCGCGGCGCATCGTGATCGCGGAGCAGCAGTACATCACGTACAACGAGTTCCTGCCCGCGATGGGCGTCTCGCTGCCGAAGTACACCGGGTACAAGTCCAACGTGAACGCGACGATCAGCAACGAGTTCGCCACGGTCGGGTACCGGGCGCACACCCAGGTGCACGGCGAGTTCGTCATCCGGTCCGCCGCCAGCCGCTACACCGCGGCCGAACTCGCGGCGATCGCGGCACAGGGCGTCACCGTCACCCCGGCCGGCACGCAGGTCATCTTCAACGTGCCGATCAACGCGGCGTCGTTCAATCCCAACCTGGCGGAAATGCTGGAACTCGGTCCCCTGCTGCAGGGCATCGGCTTCCTGCCGCAGTACAACAACGACGAGCAGATCGACAACCAGCTGCGCAGCGTACTGTTCGAGGTGCCCGTGTCGGGCAACCCGCAGTGCCTGGACGGCCCGGGGATGCCGGCCTGCTACGACGGCGTGGTCGACCTCGGCGCCATCGACGTGGAGCGTGGCCGCGACCACGGCATGCCGAGCTACAACCAGCTGCGCCAGGCGTACGGCCTGTCGACGAAGTCGTCGTTCACGGCGATCACCGGCGAGTCCACGGAGTCGTTCCCGAGCGACCCGCAGCTCACCGCGGGCAACGAGATCAACGACCCCGACAGCCTGGACTTCCTCAGCCTGCGCAACATCGACGGGGCGAACATCAACCTCAGCGACCAGCAGGCCGTGCTGCGCCAGGCCGTGGACGGCACCCGCCGCACCACGGTGGCCGCCCGGCTCAAGGCGATCTACGGCACCGTGGGCAACGTCGACGCGTTCGTCGGCATGCTGGCCGAGCCGCACGTGGCCAACACCGAGATGGGTGAGTTGCAGCTGGCGATCTGGACGAAGCAGTTCACCGCCCTGCGCGACGGCGACAGGTTCTTCTACGGCAACAACCAGGGCCTGTCCTGGATCAAGAACACCTACGGCATCGACTACCGCAACAGCCTGGCGCAGGTGATCGCCAACAACAGCGACATCCCGCTCAACCAGTTGGAACCCAACGTCTTCCTGGTCGACAGCGCCGAGCTGCCGGCGGCGGCCTGCCGGGTCGCGTACACGATCGAGGACACCTGGAGCGGCGGGTTCCACGCCCACATCATCATCACGAACCTGCAGACGACGCCGGTCAACGGCTGGACGCTGAAGTTCCGGTTCGCCAACGGCCAGACCTTCACCTACGAGTGGGATGCCTGGTTCAACGTGTCGAACAGCCAGGTGACGGCGGACGACGACACCTGGAACCAGAACATACCGGCAGGCGGATCGATACCCGACATAGCGTTCGACGCGACCTGGGACAACTACACGAACTCCATACCGCCCAACTTCTACCTGAACAACAAGCGATGTGACCTCGCTTGACCGGTGGCTCCCGGGTCGGGCTACGCGCCCGGCCCGGGGCCGCATCGCGTCAGGCGGCCAGCCGCTGGAACATCGGGCACCAGCGGCGCGCTGCCGGATCCTCCTCGAACCGGGAGCATCCCGGGGTCTGGGCCGGCACGGTCAGCTCGCTGGCGCCGAGACCGCGCACGAGATCGTTGATCATGCGCAACTCGTACGGCAGGGTGCGCGGCCGCGTCACGCCGGGAGTGCGGCCGAGGCCGCAGAACAGACGCACCGCGCCGCGCACGCGGGCCCAGTCGGCCGCGTTGCCCTCGGACGTGTCGTCGATGACGCGCTGCAGGTTGGTGGCGAGCTGCGCGGCCAGTTGCACCGCGACATGGTCACAGCCGCTGGGCCCACAGCCCGCTCGCAGATCGGCGAGCCGGCTGTCCACCAGCCGGCTCAGCACGGCCTTCTGGTGATCCGCACCGCGCGACGCCGGCACCGAACTCACGAACCATCCCTCCCCGAATTGCCCCGCAATAGTAACAATTCGTATGCGGTCCCTGTCAGGGCGCAGTGGTTCGACTCACGCCATCAGCCAGCCGTTCTAGGGCTTGCCGAGCTGATGCCAGTCCGTTTCCGAGACCTCGACGTCATAGTGCCTGGCCGCCGCGAGAATGTTGGCGAACGCCAGATCGCGCTCGCCGTCCGTGACGCCCTCGACCTGATCGAAGCGGGCCAGCGCGTTGCGCACGTGCCGGGCGTCCGTGAGCGGTTCCTTGCGCTTGTCCGGGAAGGCGAACACCGAGTCGGGCAGATCGGACCGCTCGGTCAGCTCGCCGTGCTTCTCGTGGGGCTTCCAGGTCGTCTTCATGATCACCAAATACCCGCCCGGACCGGAGCGAAACACCCCTCCATCGGAACTTTGCCCCAAGGGGTACCCGGAATCGACCGCCGCCACGATATTGATCGACTGTTATCGAAGCCGTGCGGCCCGTACGATGCCGGCATGACGGCACGACCTGTCGGACCCGCACGCACGGCGTGGGTGCGCACCACGATCCCGGGCGCGTGCCCCGTCATGGCGCCGCCACCGGGCTCGGCGCTGATCGACCGGCACGCGAGGTGACAATCACGCGTGACCGCTCCCCGTCGACCCAACCTCGGCCGTAGCGCCGCGCAGGCCAACCGCCGAGCGCTGCTGGCCGCCGCCGTGGAGGTGTTCGCCGAGGGTGGCATCGACGCCCCACTGTCCGCGGTGGCCAGGCGGGCCGGCGTCGGCCAGGGCAGCCTCTACCGGCACTTCCCCGATCGGATCAGCCTCGCCATGGCCGTGTTCGAGGAGAACGTGGCGCGGCTGGAGTCCCTCGCGACCGACCCCACCTGCACCCTCGACGGCATGCTGGCCACGATAACGCGCATGGTGATCAACTCGGTCGCCTTCGTGGACCTCGTGATGGCCGGCGGCGCCGAGCCGCGGCTCGACGCGATCAACGAACGCGTGCGGGCCACGCTGGCCGGGCCGCTGGCCGCCGCGCGTCGGGCCGGGAGGATCCGCGAGTCCGTCGGACTCGACGATCTCATGCTGGCGATCGGCATGATCGCCGCCATCGTGGCCAGGACACCGGCGGCCGACCGCCGCGCGACCGCCGACAGCGGCTGGGCCCTGCTGAACCGCGCCCTGCGGCCCTGATCCGCGCGGGCCCACGGCGGACGGCCGTGCCCGTACACTCCAACGATGACCGACGATCTGCTCGACCGGGTACGCGCGATCTGCCTGGCATTCCCCGAGGTGACGGAGCGACCCAGCCACGGGGCGCCGACGTGGTTCGTCCGGGACCGGAGCACGTTCGTGACCCTGTGGGCGAACGGCCATCACCGCGACGAGTTCGCGCACCTGTGGTGTGCGGCGCCGGTGGGCGCGCAGGAGGAACTCATCGCGGCCGACCCGGCGGTCTACTTCCGCCCGCCGTACGTGGGGCACCGGGGGTGGATCGGCGTGCGCCTGGACGGCGAGGTGGACTGGGCGGAGATCGCCGAAGTCTGTACGGACGCCTATCGCACCATAGCGCCGAAATCGCTGGTCAAACGGCTCGACGAACGCGGGTAGCGGTTGGGCCCGGCGCCGCGACGCGCCGGGCCACCCACGCGGTGCCCGCCCGCTGGACCCGGCCGACCCCTGACCCCGCCCAGCGGCCCCCGTTCGCCGGGACCGCCCGAGTCGGCGCCCGGCTGAGCACCGTTACGGCAGTCAATCTAGGCAGCGCCGCTATACACCCGCTATGCGCGCACCCGGGCCCGCCTCAGTAAGCGGTGGACACTGCCATTACGTTGATGTCGTGGGCTTTACAGTGCTCGGACCGGTGGCGCTGGTCATCAACGACGATCGACATACCGTCGCCCGGGCCCAGAGTCGGGGCCTGCTCGCCCTGCTGCTCCTGGAAGCCGACCGGGCCGTATCGCTGCCCGCCATCATCGAGGCGCTGTGGGGCGGCGCCGCCCCGCCCACGGCGAAGTCCCAGGTACAGATGGCCGTGCACGCCATCCGGCGGACCCTGGTCGCCGCCGGCTCCACCGCCAGCCTGGACAGCGGGTCCTTCGGCTACCGCCTCGTGGTCGACGCCGACGACGTCGACCTCGGCCGCTTCGAGCGGCTCGTGGCGCGCGCCCAGCGGGCGGCGGACGGCGGCGACGCCGCCGCGGCGGCCGACCTGCTGCGCGAGGGCCTGGCGCTGTGGCGGGGCGAGCCACTGGCCGACGCGAGCGGCGCGTTCGTCGACGCGGCACGCGCCCGGCTCACCGACCGGCGCCTCGCGGCCGTGGCCGACCTGGCCGACATCGAGCTGCGGCTGGGCCGCCACGAGGCGCTCATCGACGACCTCGCCGCGCTCGTCGACGCGTACCCGATGCGCGAGGCGATCCGGGCCCGCCTGATGCTCGCCCTCTACCGGGGCGGCCGGCAGGTGGAGGCCCTGCAGAGCTTCCGCGACTACCGCCAGCTGCTCGCCGACGAGGAGGGCATCGAGCCCGGCCCGGAGCTGACCGAGCTGCAGGTCGCCATCCTGCGCGGGGACGCCCGCCTCGCCGGTCCCCCGGCACCGGTCCCGGCGGCGGCCCCGGCCCCGGCGCCCGAGGCGGCCGTGCCCGCCCAGCTGCCGGCCGACGTCAGCGGGTTCACCGGGCGCCGCGAGCACCTGCGCCAACTCGACGAGGCCATGGCCCGGGTAGCGGGGCGGCCGGCCGCGGTCGTCATCACCGCGGTCATGGGTACGGCGGGCGTCGGCAAGACCGCGCTCGCCGTGCACTGGGCCCACGCCAACCGCGGGCTGTTCCCGGACGGCCAGCTCAGCCTCGACCTGCGCGGCTTCGCGCCCGGCAGCGCGCCGTTGCGGCCGCTCGACGCGCTCGCCCGGCTGCTCGACGCGCTCGGCGTGCGCCCCGAGCGGGTACCGGACGATGCCGACCAGGCGGCCAGCCTCTACCGCACGGTCACCGCCGAGCGGCGCCTGCTCGTGCTGCTCGACAACGCCCGCGACGCCGACCAGGTCCGCCCGCTGCTGCCCGGCGGACCGGGCTGCCTCGTCATCGTCACCAGCCGCGACCACCTGGCCGGCCTGGTCGCCCGGGACGGGGCCGCGCGGGTCGCGGTCGACGTCCTCGGTCCGGAGGAGGCGCACTGCCTGCTCGCCACTCTGCTGGGCGCCGACCGGGTCACGGCCGAGCCGGCGGCCACGGTCGAGCTGGCGCGGCTGTGCTCGTACCTGCCCCTCGCGCTGCGCATCGCCGCCGCGAACGTGATCGTGCGGGGGTACGACACGATCGACAGCTACGTCACGTCGCTGCGCGACCGCGACCGGGTCGGCGAGCTGGACATCCCCGGCGACCCGCACGCGGGCGTGCGGGCGGCGTTCGACCTGTCCTACGAGGCGCTGCCGCCGGCCACCCGCCGGCTGTTCCGGCTGCTGAGCCTCGTGCCCGGCGCCGAGGTGGACGCCGCGGCGGCCGCCGCGCTGCTCGGCTCGTCCGTCCCGGCGGCGAGCGCCCTCTTCGACGACCTGGTGCGCAGCCACCTCGTCCAGCGCGTCGGGCCCGACCGGTTCGGCTGCCACGACCTGCTGCGCCGCTACGCCGCCGAGCGCGCCGAGCGGGAGGACCCGGCCGACGAGCGCGCGGCGGCCGCCGCGCGCCTCTACGACCACTACCTGCGCCACACCAGTGCCGCCGCCGCTGTGCTCTACCCCCAGACCGTCCGGCTGCCCGAACCCGAGGACCAGGCCGACCCGCCCGTCCGGTTCGCGGGCGAGCCGGCGGCCTCGGCCTGGCTCGCCGCCGAGTCGGCCAACCTCGCCGCGATCATCACGCACACCGCCCAGGAAGGGCCGGGCGAGGTGGCCTGGCGGCTCGCCGACGGGCTGCGCGGGTACTACTGGCTCACCATGCGGACGGTCGACTGGCTGCGCACGGCGCGTACGGCGCTGGCAGCGGCCGAGGCGGCCGGCGACGTCATGGCCCAGGCGGCGGCGCGCCTGAGCCTGTGCCACATGTACGGGGTGCGCGGGCAGATCCCGGACGCGATCCGCGAGGGTCAGGCCGCTCTCGCGCTCAGCCAGGCGAGCGGCTGGCTGCCCGGCGAGACGAACGCGACGTCGTACGTGGGCATCGGCCTGTGGCAGTCCGGTGAGCCCGAGGCCGCGATCGCCCACTTCGTCCACGGGCTGGAGCTGTGCCGCAAGCTCGGCAACGGCACGCTGGAGGCCGTGCTCGTGGGCAACCTGGGCGGCGCGTACGCCGAGCTGGGCCAGCTGCACCGGGCCCTGGAGCAGCACACCCACGCGCTGGCGCTGGCCCGCGAGATGGGCTCGCGCACCGCCGAGGCGGTCAGCCTGGTGCACGTCAGCCACACGCTGCGCGACATGGGCGAGCCGGCGCAGGCGCGCGAGCACGTGGCGCAGGCCCTGGCGATCCACCGGGAGATCGGCAGCCGGCACGGGGAGGCCTCCGCGTTGCGCTGCCTGGCGGAGGTCGCCCTGGACACGGGCGACTTCGATACGGCCCGGCGGCTCGCGAACCAGGCCATCGCGCTGGCCCGCGAGACGAACAACGGCCGCCAGTTGCCGATCGCCATCTGCGCCCTCGCCGACCTCGACCGGGCCACCGGGGCGCCGGCCCGCGCCGTCGAGTTGGCGGAGGAGGCCCTCGGCCTGGCGCGCCACACCAACGACCCGCCCGTCGAGGCGTACGTGCTGATCGCGTTGGCCAACGCGCACGCCGACCTGGGCGACCACGAGGCCGCCCGGACGCGCGCCGAGCTGGCCGTCGCGGTGGGCGAGGCCGGCCGCTACCAGTCCCTCGCCGCCCGGGCCCGGACGGTGCTGGGCCGGGCGCGCCTGCTCGCGGGCGCCGCCGACGAGGCGGCCGGGCACGCGCGCGAGGCCGCGGCCGTGCTCGCCGAGTGCGGTCATCGCGTCGGGGAGGCCGAGGCTCACGAGCTGCTGGGCGACGCGGTGGACGGCGCCGGGCGGGTGGCCGCCCGCCGCGAGGCGCTGCGCCTGTTCGAGGCCGCCGGGTCGTACCAGGCATCGCGGCTGCGTGCGCTGCTCGAGGGACGGTAAAGCGAACGGCTCTGGCGCACTTTCGGTGATGACGTTGTATGACGTCAGCCCGGCAGGATCCCATGGGCGTAGGAGCTGGAAGCCAGCCCGTCCGCACATCTGCCGTTTGGTCAGCCTGGTTCTTCTATAAAGTGATCTTCGATGTATGGGCAGTGAGGAGCTTGTTCGGCCAGTCGCGCTGTGCGGGGGTGTCGGGGACAGCATGGCCGCGGGCTCGTTCAAGTTGTTGCCAGGCCTGGTCCGGCGCGAGGCCGTTGAGGACAAGGATGCCGGCGGCGAGCAGCGATGCGCGGCCGATGCCGAACCGGCAGTGAGTGACGATGTGGTCGCCGGCACGGAGCCGTTCGGCGAGTCGTCGCAGGTCGGGCAGGACGGCGGCCGGATCGGGTATATCGCGGTCGACGATCGGGATGGACACGAACTCCAGGCCGGCCTCGGCGGCAGCCTGGGGTTCCTCGGTGAGGTCGACCTCGTCGAGTTCGGCGGTGGTGAGCGCGCACACGAGGACGTCAACGTCAGCCGCGCGAAGCGCGGTCATCTCGTCGACAAGCCAGTCGCCGCCTCGGGGTTTGGTCATGGTGCTGAGCCGTCCGGGGCCCGGCTGCTCGATGGCGAACAGGGTGGGGCGCATCTGCTGTGGCACCTACTTTCCCGTTGAGGGGATGACGGTCAGGGGCAACGGTTTCCCGGGTTCGGCGCGACGTTGTCGTGGGTCGGTCCGGCGAAGCGCGACAGAGCCGTCCGTTTGACAGACCCGGTCTGGGTGGCCGTCCAAAAGGGCCGACACCGGACCCGTGTTAAGGTTTACGCCCGAAAAGTGCGAAGTTCCAGACAGTTCACCGGCGCGGATCCCGCCCGGCTGCCGATCGTTGAGGGGCCACGCTTGAGGATCGCGGTTGTGGGTTACGGCGTCGAGGGTCGCGCGGCGGTGGACTACTGGCTGGACAAGGGCGATGTAACCGTCTGCGCGCCGAAGCTGGACACCGATACCCCGGAAGGCGTCGCAATTCGGGTCGGCCCAGACTACCTCGCCGGCCTGAACGAATTCGACCTTGTCGTCCGCAGCCCTGGCGTGCGACCGGACCTGATTCCGCCCGGCATCGCGACAACCAGCGTCATCCGCGAGTTCCTGCGCGCCTGCCCCGCTCCGGTCATCGGCGTCACGGGAACCCAAGGGAAGGGAACCACGTGCACGGCGATAACGTCGATTCTCCGCGCCGCCGGACAGCGAGTTTTTCTGGCCGGAAACATTGGAGTTCCTCCGCTCACGTTCCTTTCAGGGGTCCGTGCCGACGACTGGGTTGTACTGGAGATCTCTAATTTCCAATTGATGGACTGCTCCTCCTCTCCTCACATTTCCGTGGTACTTCCGATAACACCCGACCATGTGAACTGGCATACCGAACTGAGCGAGTATTACGAGTCAAAAGCCCCGATCGCTGCATTTCAGAATCCGAATGACGTGATTGTCTTCAGGGCCGACAACCCCATCGCGTCGGGGATCGCGGCCCGGAGCCCCGGACGTCCCGTCCCGGTCGGTAGGCCTGATGGCTTCAACGTTCGCGAGTCCGGGATCTTTCGTGGACAAACCAGGATCGTCGACGTGGCCGACGTACACCTCCTGGGACGGCACAACCTGGAGAACATCGCGGCTGCGGTGGCGGCTACCCACGACATCGTCGGCGGCGACCCATCGGTCATCCAAGCGGGGGTTCGCACTCTGGAGCCGCTCCCACACCGCCTAGCGCCGGTCGGCGAGGTCGACGGTGTCCTCTATGTCAATGATTCGCTTTCCACCACCCCGGAAACCAGTCGCGCCGCGATGGCCGCGTTCACCGCGCCGAAGGTCGTGATACTCGGAGGATCGAGCAAAGGCGTCACCTACGAAACCCTTGCAGAAGCAGTCATGACCTGCGGCGTCCGCAGGGCTTTGGTCGTCGGCCAGGACGGCCCCGCCATCGCCTCGGCTCTACACGCGCATGGATTCACGGACTACGAACTTGTCGAAGGGCCGATGTCGGCCATAGTCAACCGGGCCGCATCAGTGGCGTACCCCGGAGATGTCGTACTGCTCTCACCGGCGTGTGCAAGCCTCGACAACTACCGCAACTATGCGGACCGAGGCGACCAGTTCATCGCTGCGGTGGGCTCACTCGGTTAGGTCCAAAACCGGCAGCCCTGCCATTGATCTGGCGGCCCGGCCGTCGCAGCACCGGAACCGCTGGTCGGTCAGACAGGCGTCACAGCGCTCCACGATGGACTGTGGGCGCCCCACACTGACGCGATGCCCCTCAACTGCACGGTGATCGTCCTGGACGTCAACGGCACGCCGGTCCCCGGCGCGCAGGTCGCGGTCGGCGCGCAGCGCGGGGCCACCGACCAGGCCGGAAGGTGGGCCACCACGCTGGCCGACCCGACCGCAACCCCTCTCATCCAGGTCAACCACCCGAACTACGTGCCGGAGAACCAGGCGTACGCGGGCGACATGCGCACCGCGACCGGCATGAATCCGCTGGTCTCCCGGGCGGTGGCCGGCGACGACGTGACCCTGACCGTGCGGCTGGGCCGGCTGGACACCGTGCCGGCCCGGGAGTTCCCCCCGGAGGAGATCACAGCGATCCTGGGCGACAAAGGGGCCCGGGATCCCCACGCCGCCCTGCTGTGGAAGTGGCCCGGCAACCCGCAGGTCCACACGTACGCCGGGCATTGGAACACGACGCGGACCGTGTGGCGCGCCGCGGCCGTGCCCCTCGCGGCGACCGCGCCGGTCGATCCGCCCACCGGTTGGGCGCGCTTCGTCCACGACAAGGTCGATGTCAACATCGCGGCGTACGGGCGGTTCTACTGGCTGCTCTACCCGGGACAGGGCAGCCAGCCGCAGCACCTTGTGGCCGTGTGGGCGCCGCACCTCAACAGCCCGACGCCGCTGCCGGCGCTGGACTTCGTCATGTACTACAGCCCGCACACCGCCGAATACACCAAGACCTACCCGTACGGGCTGGTCGGGTCGACGACGCCGATCCAGCAGTACTTCGAGCTGGGCAAGAAGTACCTGCTCGACGAGTTCTACTTCATCTTCGAGCTGCTCGCCTGGCGCAACCGGTCGGTCGTCGTCATGCCGATCTGCAACCACGGCGACTGGGGGCCGTGGGGCTCCGGCGAGGCCGTCTACCGGCTGCTGCGCGAGGTGTCGCTGTTCCTGCACCGGCAGGCGCGCACGAGCAACCTCGGCATCCGGCCGGCCGACGCGAACAGCCCCGAGGAGTTGGCCGGGCCGAACCTGCGGCGGTTCGGCATCGGCCTGCACGCGCCCGACTTCGGCGCGATCCCGGCCGTCGGCAAGGTCGCGGTCAGCGGTTTCAGCACGGGCATCGCGCCGGTCAAGACGCTGATGAACAGCGCCAACTGGAACACCGGCCTCGGCTCGGCACTGTGGGGCGTGCCGACCGGCGCGGGCGCCGACAACCCGCAGGCGCTGTGGGCGGCCGCGTGGCGCGAGCTGTGGGACATGGACGGGTTCCACCCGGCGACCGGCGGCTGGCGGCCGTACCTGGACCTGTTGCAACGCTGGTTCGGCGCGGACGCCACCCGGGTGGTGCGCAGCTACCACTCCACGGGTCGGGTGCCGCCCGACCCGCTCACCGATCCGCACCCGGTGTTCACGGCGCTGCGCGGCGGCGGCTTGGACGCGGACGTGCCGTCGCCGCCCACGAGCGGGGCCCTGTGGGCGCGGTTCCTGCAGAACCGCCGGTGGACCAGCATGCGGATGTCGGACTCGTACGTCGCGCCGGGCCCGGGCGGCGAGCAACCGTCCTTTCTGGACGCACACCACACGATGGCGCGGATCGCCTTCGCGCACGCGGCATCGGTCACCACGGTGGGAAGGACTCAACCGTAACGGTGCCGTCCGTATCGGATTAGCGACCAGGTGTCACCCGAACCGGGCCGGATCGTCTTTCATAGGGCCCACGCTCTCCCCACCCCGCGCCCCGGAGGCAGTTATGCCGTTTCAGGTGACGTTCGTGGACGCCGCCCCGTTCCCCGCCATCCCCGGCGGCACCCACGCGCTGTGGCGCTACCGGGTGACCATCGACGGTCAGGTCACGGGCCGCATCGGGCTCGGCTTCAGCAAGCTGCTCGACATCCGCGACCCGGCGAAGTTCACCGCGACGGACGCGCTGCGCGGCATGACCGTGGCGGTGACGTCCGGCGCGGTCCAGTACGTGATCGCGGACGCCGCGAAGATCAAGGGCGGTCGCGTGGAGATCGCCTTCGTCGCGCCGAAGGCGACCGACCAGTTCACGGCCGTGACGCTCGTGTCCGTGCCGCCCGTACCCGCGGCGACCGGCGACGGCGCCCCGCCCGTGGTGACCCCCAAGGCACTGCTGTTCAGCCTGACCCCGGACGGCACGGCCAACCTGAGCCAGGTGCTGCCCGGCCCGGCGGCCCGCGCCGAGTCGGCGTCCGTGGTCCCCCACGGCATCCTGCCGTACGCGTCCGAGCCGTTCGGGGTCTACCAACCGCTGGTGGGCTGGCGCTCGGCGCTCAACCACGAGAACCTGACGGCCGCCACGGCCAGCCGGTTCCGGCGGGCGGTCGACCTCGTGGGCGGCGCCGCGCCGGGCCTGCCGCCCGCGCCCGCGCCGGCTCCCACCCCGGAACCGGTCGGCCCCTCCCCACGGCCGATCCCCACCGGGCCGATCGTGAAGCTCGCCGGGCCGCCCGTGACCGACCGGACCGGCACGGCCGTCGGCCGCGACCTGGCCGCCCACCTCGCGGCGACCGAGGTACCCGCGCACCCGCGCGAGTGGCAGTCCCTGCTGTCGTCGCACCGCGACGCGCCACTGACGGCGATCACCCGCAACATCGTGGCCGGCGGCCCGGCGGCCGGGCGGCCCGCGGCCGGCGACGAAGCGACCATGATGATGAACCTCGCGGCGGCCGCCCCCGAGCCGCCCGTGGGCGGGACCACCCGCGAGGCGGCCGCCGCCTCGCTGCTGCACTACCTCGGCCAGACCTCGCCGGAAACCGTGTCGACGATGTTCCGCGCGACCGTGCCGTCGTGGCAGCGGGTGCTCGCGGCGGCGGAGTTCTTCTCCACCGGCCACCCCGCCACGTGGGCGTTCCTGTCGCCGATCGGCATCCTGCACATGTTCCGGGAGTACTTCTTCGAGCTCGGCACGTTCCTCGGCCCGCCCGTCGGCCACGTGTGGATCAGCCCGGGCGGCACGGTCGAGCTGGTCGAGGTCAACACGCGCCGCACGCTCACCGAACGTACGGTCGAGCAGAGCATCGAGACCACGGACAAGTCCGAGGTGTCGCAGACCGACCGCGACGAGCTGTCGGACGCCGTGAAGGTCGAGAACGCCAACGACGTGCGGCTCGGGGTGACGGCCACGGGCAGCGGCGGGGTGGCGAGCATCTTCCAGGCCAGCGCGAGCGCCAGCTTCAACATGGACTCCTCGCGCCGGCAGGCGCAGGAGCAGACCCACAAGCACATGCGCGAGCAGAGCTCCAAGCTGTCCAGCGAGGTGCGCCAGAACTACAAGACCACCTTCCGTACGGTCACGGAGACCACGGACACCTCCAGCCGCCGGTACGTCCTGCAGAACACCACCGACCGGCTCGTGAGTTACCAGCTCTCGCGCAAGATGCGCAAGGTCGCCGTGCAGGTGCAGGACCTGGGCCAGCAGCTGTGCTGGCAGCTCTATGTCGACAACCCGGGCGACACGCTCGGCCTGGGCGAGTTCGTGCACGCCTCGTCGGCGGCGGCCGACCCGGGCGTGAAGCCGCCGGACGTCAAGCCGTACCCGGCGCCGATCGAGAAGACCCACAACCTGGCCATCCCGTTCATCCTCTACCAGGGCGCGGACGACGACGCGGAGAACACGTACGCGCGGTCCAAGGACAACGCCGACCACGGCATCTTCGTGCCGGACGTGGGCACGGACGACATCATCCAGTTCAAGCACTCGTTCACCGTGCCGCCCCCGCCGCCCGGCATGGTGCTCACCCGCATCGGCTCCATCGACTTCCACGGCGCTCAGGTGAGCTTCACGGTCGACGAGGCGGGCCTGCTGCCCAACCCGGACCCGGCCACGAACCGCTTCACCATCCAGCTCACGCACGCGAACTTCGGCGGCAAGCAGGCCATCCCGTTCGACGTGACGCTCGTCTACGAGGCAACGCCCCAGGCGAAGGCTGACATCGACAAGATCAACGCGGACGCGAAGACCGCGTACAACGACGAGGTCGCGGTGAAGAAGGAGCAGCTGTTCTACGACACGCTGCGCGCCCGGCTCAAGCTGGTCAGCAACGTGCGCCCCCGCCCGGCGGTCGACCTGCGCGAGGAGGAGCGCAACGTCATCTACCGCGCCGTGATCAGCCGCCTCTACGGCAAGGAGACCGGCTGGAGCAACGACGACTACCACGTCGCCTCCGAGCTGATCCGCTACCTGTTCGACGTGGACGCCATGCTGTACTTCGTGGCGCCCGACTGGTGGCGCCCGCGCCAGCAGAAGCTCGCGTCCAAGGACAACCAGGGCTCCCTGCAGCCGACGATCATCGCGGAGCCGGCGGTGAGCGACAAGGTGCTGTGGCTGGGCAAGCGCAAGCCGGTCGTGCTGCCGGGTCACCGGCCGTACTACCTGATCACGGAGGAGACCGCGCCCGCGCCGCTGGGCGCCTCGCTGGGCTGGCTCATCCAGCTCGACGGCGACGCGCACCGCAACGCGTTCCTGAACTCGCCGTGGGTCAAGGCGGTCCTGCCCATCCGTCCCGGCCGCGAACGCGACGCGATGGCGTGGCTGCGCCGGCCCGAGGTCGCCGGCACGGACGGCCTCGACGAGGCCTACCCGTACGACGCGACCCAGGACCCGCCGGAGTACAACGGCGCCACGATCGCGCAGGTGCTCCTCATGATCGCCGACAAGATCCAGGCCGAGTACCAGCGCTCGCTCACGCCCGTGCCGGTCGACGACACGGTGGTGAACACGCAGATGGCGCTGCCGGCGGAGACCGTGTTCGCCAACGGCTTCGACCCGCTGGAGGGCGGCATCGCCTTCGGCAGGGAGCCGTTCGAGGTGTTCAGCCAGTGGATCGAGATCCTGCCGACCGACCAGGTGGTCGCGACGGAGTACGACCTCAACGCCCAGTAGCGAGGCCAGCAGCGCCCGCGGCGCCCAGCCGGCTCCGCGACGCCCAGCAGGGGCCGCGCCCGCGGCGCCGGATCTTGGGGGCAAACCCGACCTATGAGTGGGTTTTGCCCCCAAGAACCACAGCCTCTGGCGGGGGGACGCCAGCCAGGCCCCGGCGCCCGGCGCCAAGGTCCCGGTTGCCGGCGCCGAGGGCGGCGACCCGTTGCCTACTCCGGGAGCCGGACGATGCTCGCGGCGTGGTTCGGGCGGGTGCCGGTGCCGCAGCCGAGCCGGTTGGTCGTGAACGCGATGTCGTCGAGCCACAGGTCGTAGTGGTCGGGGCTGGGGTTGCCCTGGTAGAGCTGCCAACCGATCTTGATCGTGTCCACGGTGGGCAGGACGAAGTCGACCGGCGCGCCGCCGTGCTCGGTGGTCGAGACGGTCATGTCGGGCTGCGGGACGCCGTCGATCCAGACGGTGATGCGGTTCTGCGGGGCGTACCACTGGAACTCGACGCACTGCCAGCGGTCCTCGACGACCGGGGCGGACTCGCGCCAGTTGGTCCAGTCGCCCGTGGGGCCGCCGTCGGCGCCGACGCCCCAGAAACTTCCGGGCGGGGTGACCGACGGGGCGTACTGGCCGCCGAACGGGCGCACTACCTCCTTGCTGCCCGAGCCGGTGGCCTCGACGAGGGTGAAGTGGGCCCAGTCGGGCGCGGTCGGGAACTCGTCGACCTTCACCCGGAAGCGTCCGTAGAAGCTGTTGCCCGGCGCGGAGAAGTCCACCACCTTGAGGAACGCCGTACCGTTGCCCTCGGTGTGCACGCGCAGCACCTTGCCGTCCCGGCCGGCGCGCTCGACCGTGAGCGTGCCGTGCTTGGTGTCCAGGCCCCACTTGAGGCTGCTGGCCCCGCCCACCGGGTGGGATTCGAAGTCCTCACAGAACAGCGCGCCACGCGGCGGGCAGCCGCCGCGTTGCGCGCCGGACGCGGTGACGGGCGTGGTGGCCAGCGCGGCGGCGGCGAGCACGCCGACCGTCACCAGCGCACGGATCTTCCTCATGCTGAGCTCCTGTCGATCGCGGAACAACGCAGAGAAATGATAGACATCAATATCTGGTACGCCAGTCCCGCGCGCGGTAGTTCCCGTCGACGGCGTCCCACCTTTCGATACGTGACGAAAACAACCCCCTGACGCAACGGACAGATAGGGACGGATCTCCGTCACTCAGCGTTCTTGATGTTAGCAGTGAGTTACAAAGCCTTGTCGTTCGAATTATCCTTGGGCCCGTCCGACAGCGGCCCATCCGTTGTGGACGGGTGGGAACCTGGGGAGGCTCGCCTGTGGACAGTTCCGTCATGAGGTCACCGGCATGGACGACACCGAGGGCCTGCGTGCGCGTCCTCATCGCCGACCACAACGACGTGGTTCGACTAGGCCTACGCACGCTCCTGGAACGCGAATCCGATATCACCGTCGTCGCCGAGGCCGGCGACGGCACCGAGTTGATCGCCCGCCTGCTGCGCCGCCCGCCCGACGTGGTGGTGCTCGACGCTGAGCTGCCCGGCCTCGACACCCGCGAGATCCCGTCGCAGATCGTCGAGGCGGCCGGGGTCGTCGTGGTCAGCGCCGCCGACGATCGGGCCGCCATCGCGCGGGCGGTCGGCGCGGGGGCGCTGAGCTACCTCGTCCACGGCCAGTTCGACCTCGGCGAACTGGCGGGCATCGTCCGCCTGGCCGCCGCGGGCCAGCCGTACCTCACGCCGTCCGCGTCCGCGGCCGTCGTGGAGTACTTCCGCCGCGACGCGGGCCTCGCGCCGTACGGCGGCCTGACCGCCCGTGAACGCGAGGTGATGGACCTCGTCGCGCAGGGACTGTCCAACCAGGACGTGGCCGACCGGCTCGCCGTCTCCATCAAGACGGTGAAAAACCACCTGCACCGCGTGTTCCGCCAGCTGAAGGTGACCGACCGGCGAAGCGCCAGCGACGTGTGGCGGCGCCAGCCGGTGACCTTCTCGCCCGCCACCGACGCCGGGACGTGTGGCGGTGCCAGCCGGTGACCTTCTCGCCCGCCACCGACGCCGGGTCGTGGACCGGCGTGGCCACCGGGGCGCGGCGGGCGCCCCGGTGGCCACGTCACGCGCTACCGGGCGCCGGCGTTCTCCGGCAGGTAGGGGGTGATGGCCGCGCGCAGCGCGTCGTCGCTGTCGCGGGCCAGGCGGTCGCCGGTCCACGCCTCGTGCACGGCCACCGTGCGGCCGTCGTGCAGGGTCAGGTCGACGCGGATCGGCGTGTTCTTCACGAGCCTCGCGGTGGCGATCTCCTCGTACGGCAGGAACCAGCTCTTCGCGGCCAGCTCGCTGACGGGCGCCGAGCGGCCCCACGCGATGAGGCGGTCCTTGCCGCCGTCCGTGCTCTTCGGGCACGACTGCATGATCAGTCCGTTGTCGAGGATCAGCACGTCGTGCGGCTTGCCGTTGACGGACACGTTCGCCAGGCCGCCGATGATGTCGCCGCCGTGCGCGGTGGCGACGCGGTCGACCTGCACGGCCGCCCGCACGTCGACGCCCAGGGCGGCCAGCTGCGACGCGGCCTCGCCGAGGGTCTGCGGCGAGACCGCCAGCTCGGCGAGCGGCCGCAGGTCCAGGGGCCGGCCGTCGTTGCGCACCAACTCGGCCCGCTCCGTCCACGAGTGCCGCCAGTACGCCACGTTCGAGCGCACGGCCGCGACCCGCAGCAGCAGCGTCATCGGGGCCACGAACCGCTGGGCGGCCTCCCGGCGGGTCGCGTCCGGGAAGAATTCGGCGGCCAGCTCCCCGAGCCGGCCTTCGTGCACGAGCTGGAACACCGTACCGAGGCCGGCCTCGCCGCCGCCGGTGAGCCGCGCGGCGGCCCGGTAGACCAGGTCGGCGTTCCGCTGCTCCTGCACGAGCACGGCCACGGCGGTGAACTGCTCCCAGGGCAGCTGCGTGCGCCCGTCGAACTGCACCGTCATCGCGGCGACCGCCTCGGCAGCCCGGTCGAACATCGGCACCAGGTCGGTGGCGTAGCGGGTGTCGGCCGGCACGAAGGTGTCCTGCATGCGGTCCATGGCGAGCACGCGGGCCGCGATGGAGGGGTGCGAGTCCCACTTCGACTGCTCCGCCGGCGGCGGCTCCCTGCGCAGCTCGGCCAGCTCGTCCGTGCGGGCGCGCAGCAGGCCGCTGAAGCCGCCGAAGAAGTCGGCCGGGGTCGGCGCGTAGCCGGCCTCCCAGCCCGGGTCGATGTACCTGCCCTCGTAGAAGTTCCAGGCCGCCTCGATGACGGGCAGCTCGCGCAGGGTGTGCTGCGCGACGGCGCGGCCGGCCACCTGCACGGACAGTTCGTCGGCCTCCAGCTCCTGGCGCCGGTTCACGGCTGCGGCGACCAGCAGGTACAGCTTGGCGTACTGCTTGAGCACCCAGCCGACGACGTTGCCGGACAGCTGCCCGACCGTGGCCAGGATCGCGGCCCGGCCCCGGTAGGCGATCGCACCCAGCTGGGTGTGCCGCCCCGAGTAGTGACCGAGTTCGTGGGCGAGCACGGAGCGCAGCTGCGCCACGCTCATCGCCTGCAGCAGCGGCACCCCGATGTACAGGCGCCGCCGGCCGCCGATGAGGCCGAGCAGCTTCGTGTCCTCGGACACGGCCGCGTTCACGATCGGGATGAGGATGATCTCGTCCGGCATCCGGGTCTGCGCCACGGCGGCGAGCTCGCGCACCATGTGCCACAGCTCGGGCGCCTGCTGCGGGCTCAGGCGCAGGCCCTTGACCGGCTCCGACTTGGCCCGTGCCACCTGCCACAACGCCACGACCAGCGCGATCGCCACCGCGATCGCGAAGAAGCCGAGCTTGGCGCCGGCGACGCCCGAGCTGCCGCGCTGGAAGGCCATGACCGACAGCACCCCGAGCCCGACCACGATGGCCAGGGCGAGGACGTAGAACCCGATGAGCATGAGTACGGACAGCGCCGCCCGCACGGTGGTAGCCATAACCCGTTCCTTCTACGAGAGGTTGTCGCGCACGTAGTCGCGCATGCTGGTGTAGTTCGTCGCCGCGTCCGCGGTCAGGTACTGCCAGGGCCACTCGGTGACGAGGTTGTCGCCGATCTCGGCGAAGCACCGGTCGGCCGCGTCGTGCAGGTCGGCGGCGGCGAAGCAGAACGCGAACGCGTTCAGCAGCGTGGGTGTGCGGCGGGTGCGCTGATAGTCCCGGTGCCAGATCGACGCCTCGGCCGCGGCGAGGAGTTCGTCGCTGACCTCGCGGCGTGACAGATACTCAAAGGTGGCGCCGTCCCAGACCTCGAGGTGCGCGTCGACGATGAGGAACGGCACGTCGGTGCCCGGGTGCTCGGCCGTGCGTTTGCGGGCGAACTCGAACATCTGCTCGTGGCTGCCCGACCATTTGCGCATCAGGCCCTGAAGCATCTGCCGATTGCCGCCGAAGTGGGCGGGCTCGGCGGCAAGCAGCCCGTTGAAGCGCCGCCACCGGTCCTCGGCGTCCACCTGCCGCGCGCGGCCCAGCGTGATGAGCCATTGCCAGGCCTCCGCGTTGCCGGGCTCGCGCTCGACCACCTCGTCGAGGCAGTCCTCCGCGCGGCGCAGTCGGTCGAACCAGATCGGCCAGACGTCCTTGCCCACCGAACCCGCCAGGCCGGAGCCGCGCGCCTCCCACGCCCATCGGACGTACCGACCGCCCTTGAGCAGCAACGGCAGCGTCGATCCGCGCTCGGCCGCGACCGCCTGGTCGATCCACTCCTGCAGGTGCGGATCGTCACAGGCCACACTCATGAACCACGTACGGTCGTTGGACGTCATCGGCGCTGCGAGGATCGACCGGACGGTCGGCCAATCGCGGGCCGCGAGCGCCTGCTGCAACTGCCGCGCTGTCGGGTCACCGAACAACGGGTCGATGACGATGCTCGGCTTGACCTCCGCCGAACGTTTCCTGAACAGAGCCATGGCGCGGCAGCATAACGAAGCGATCGATGTCCCGCTGCCCGCTGATCGCGCAGCCAGGCGCCGGGGTCAGCGGTCCGCGATCGGGTCCAGGATCGGCTTCACGTCGATGACCGGGGTGCCGTCGAGGGCCTCGAGGTTGCTCACCCGCATGCGGGTGCCGTCCAGCGACAGGATCGTGACCCGGTGCAGGCCGATGGGGTTCGGCCGGTCGGGCGAGCGGGTGGCGAACACCCCGGCGGGCGCCCGGCTCACGTCGCCGCGCGGATGCACGACGAGCACGTCCCGGTCGGCCCGGTCGAGCCAGGTGAGCAGCAGGACATCCGAACCGGGCGCGAGGCCGCCGAGGCCCTCCAGCACGCCGTCGTCGAACACGACCGTCGCCTCGGGCGCACCCTCGTCGCCCTGGCGGGGCGCGGCGGCGCGCTCGCGCAAGGGCGAATCGACCCGACCGATGGCGTACGCGACAAACCGCTCCCCCAACACACGGGCAGATTAGCCCATTGTGGTCGGTCGCGGTGTCCGCGCGACGACGCCGGACGCGATGAGCCACTGCGCGCCGATATAGGTCGCCATCACCAGCAGGTCCACGCCCGGCGGCCGGGGCAGGTCGGCCAGCCGCATGGCGATCAGCGTGTCGGAGACGAAGAACAGCGCGCCGCCCACCCCGACGCCGAGGCCCAGGCCGGCGCCGAGGGTTGCGGTCGCGGTCAGCAGCAGCGAGTACGCCGCGACGGGAATCCGCAGGTCACCCAGGCCCGGCCACATCACCACGATGAGGGCCAACCACACCAGGGCGTACGCCGCGACGACCGCCCACCGCCGGCGCGCCGCGACGACCGCGCCCCGGCGTACGAACAGGATGACGTAGCAGACGTGCGCGGCCGCGAACGCCGCCATCCCGGCGATGAAGAGGCCTTCGTGCTCCAGCAGCACGTCGCCGGCCGCCGAGCAGAGCAGGCCGGCCACGAGCAGCCCGGGCGCGCGGCGGGTGAGCGCCCACGCGGCGAGACTGGGCATGAGCAGTGCCTTCGTGACGTACGCGAGCCCGCCGGCCGGGGCCGCGAGGGCGACCAGGTGGGCGACCGCGACGGCCCAGAACAAGACGAGTAGCGGCCGGGACAGTCGGTCACGCATCGCTCAGGCCTTCCGACGTCGCTGCTCGGGTACGCCGGGGATCGTACGAATAGTTTTCGCGTTTGAGAAGACCCTGCTCAGGGCATGACGCCCGGCCAGCGACCGAGCTTGCTCAGGTTCCGCCGGCCCGGTCCCGGCCCACGGTCAGCGGCTCGACCCGGGCCGGCGTGCCGGTCGCGTCGGCGGCCGGGCTGACCTCCTGCGGCGCGGGAAGGTCGAGGCTGGACCGCAGGAGCCGGGGCCGCATGACGATGGTCGCGATGACGCCGACCACCGCGATGAGGGCCGAGATGAGAAAGATGTGGCCGGTCGCGTCCCCGTAGGCGGCCCGGACCATGGTCCTGATCGGCTCGGGCAGCTCCGCGATGTTGAGGTTGCTGGTCTTGCCGCCGCCGGACGGGGCGATGCCGGCCCGGGTGAACTGGTCGGTGAGGTTCGCGGTGACCCTGTTGGCCAGCACCGCGCCGAGAACGGAGACGCCGATCGTGCCGCCGAGGGACCGGAAGAACGTCAGCGAGCCGCTGGCCGCGCCGATGTCGCGCAGCTTGACGGTGTTCTGCACGGCGAGCACCAGGTTCTGCATCGACATGCCGACGCCGACGCCGACCAGGAGCATCGCGGCCGACAGGTACGTCAGCGAAGTCTCGTGGTCGATGAACGAGAGCATGAAGAAGCCGGCGACCAGGACGGTCGTGCCGGCCACGAGGTATGGCTTGATCTTGCCGGACCTCGTGATGAGCCGGCCGGTGATGGTTGACGAGAACAACACGCCGACCATCATCGGGATGGTGAGCAGGCCCGCCTCGGTGGGGCTGTAGCCGCGCCCGACCTGGAAGTACTGGCCCAGGAAGACGGAGCCGCCGAACATCGCCATGCCGACCGCGAGGCTGGCCAGGATGGCCAGCGACGTCGTCTTCTCCCTGACGACGTGGAGCGGCACAACCGGCTCAGCGGCCCGCGCCTCGACGGCCACGGCGCCCGCCAGGATCAGCACGCCGGCGCCGACCATGGCGCCGGTCTGCCAGGACGCCCACGCGAACGAGTTGCCCACGAAGGTCACCCAGATCAGCAGCACGCTGACGCCGGCCGCGATCAGGCTCGCGCCCAGATAGTCGATCTTCACCGCGCGCTTGACCGTGGTCAGGTGCAGCGTCTTCTGGAGTACGACGAACGCGATGGCGGCCACCGGGACGCCCACGAAGAAGCACCAGCGCCAGCCGAGCCACGAGTCGACGATGACCCCGCCCAGCAGCGGGCCGCCCACGGTGGCCAGCGCCATGACGCCGCCGAGGTAGCCGCTGTAGCGGCCGCGCTCGCGCGGCGGGATCATCGCGGCGATGACGACCTGGACGAGGGACTGCAGGCCGCCCATGCCCAGGCCCTGCACGGCGCGGGCGCTGATGAGTTCCGGCATGTTCTGCGCGAACCCCGCGAGCACCGAGCCGAGCACGAAGATCCCGATCGCGATCTGCACGAGGACCTTCTTGTTCATCAGGTCGGCCAGCTTGCCCCAGATCGGCGTGGTGGCCGTCGCGGCGAGCAGGGCGGCCGTGACCACCCACGTGTACTGGCTCTGCGATCCGTTGAGAGCGCCGACGATCTTCGGCAGCGCCGTGGACACGACGGTGCCGCTCAGCAGCGCGACGAAAAGAACGAGCAGCAGGCCGCTCATCGCCTCGAGCACCTCGCGGTGGCTCATTGGCGCGTCGGGCCGCACGGCCTGGGGAAGCGGAGTGGATGGCGCGCTCACGCGGCTGCCTCCTGGATGGGTTGCCGGGGATTTGACCAGACGCGTGGCCCATACAGGTATTTCGCGCCCGACCCAGCCTGCCACGAAGTTGCACACCGGGCAAAGTTTCGCAGTGTGCACAAGATTACAGGGCAAGCCATTACCGCACGCACTATCGTGACTGCCCGTGGAGACCGTCCCGACGTTGCGCGACCGGAAGAAGGCCGCGACCAGCGAAGCCCTGCACCGGGCCGCCATGCGCCTGGCGAAGGAGCACGGCCTCGACCAGGTGACCGTGGAGGCCATCGCCGAGGCGGCCAACGTGTCCCGGCGGACCTTCTCCAACTACTTCGCCAACAAGGAGGACGCCCTCCTCTACGGCTACCGCGCCTCCATCGACCGGATGCTGGCGGAGGTGCGCGAGCGCCCGGCCGCCGAGCCGGCCTGGCAGGCACTACGCGCCAGCGCCCCGGTCATGTACGAGGCGATGGCCGAGGCCGACCCGGAGGGCATCGCCCGCTGGCGCATGATGCGCACCCACCCCACCCTGCTCGCCGCCCACATGGCGCTGCACGCGCGGTTCGAGGCCGACCTCGCCGCCGAACTCGCCAACCGCACGGACGACCCGCTCGCCGCGCGCCTCATGGCCACCGCCTACCTCGCCACGATCCGCATCAGCGCCCAGTACTGGCTGGAGCACCCGCAGGCGGGCACCCTCATCGAGGTCATCAACCAGGCGCTGGACCGCATGGGCGCCGACTTCACCGCCCGCTAGGCGACCATCGCCTCCGGCGCGACCCCGGCCGGGCGCTCGTCCGGCGTACCCCCGGGCTTTTCCACGACGCGAAGCTGCGGCGCGCCGACCCGCAGCGCCACCACGGCGACCGCGCCCGCGCCGCAGAGGATCGCGGCCGTGAGCGGCAGCGCACCGCTGCCCCACGTGTCCACGACCACCCCGCCCAGCAGGGCCCCACCGGCGATGCCGACGTTGAAGGCGCTGGCGTTGAGCGCCGAGGCCGGGTCGCTGGCACCCGGAGCGACCCGCAGCGTCGCGGTCTGCAGCAGCGCCGGGACGGCACCCATGCCCAAGCTGACCAGGGCGACCGTGATCAGGGCGACGACCGTCGACGAGCCAGCGACCGCCCCGAACGCCATCGGCGTGGCCAGCGCGAAGATCGAGACCACCAGCGACATGCGCGGCTGGCGGTCGACGAAGACCCCGCCGAGCACGAGGCCGATGGCGCCGAACACGCCCGAACCGAGCAGCGCGAGCGCGATCTGCCCCTCACTCAGGCCCGCGCGCAGCAGGTACACCGCGACGTACGTGGAGAAGGCGAAGTAGCCCAGCACGGTCACGGCGGTCGTGAACATGATCGGCCGCAGGCCGGGCAGGCGGATCACCCGGCGCAGGGGCACCGGGTTCACGGCGGCCGTGCCGGGCAACGGCGGCAACACCCGCACCACCGCCACCAAGAGCAGCACGGAGATCGCGGCGAGGACGCCGAAGGCGACGCGCCAGCTCGTGGCCACGCCGAGCGCGGTGCCGGCCGGGACGGCGATCAGGACGGAGGCCGTCCCGCCGCCGGAGACGATGGTGACCGTGCGGCCGATGCGCTCCGGCGTCACGAGCCGGGAAGCGTACCCGGCGAGCATCGCCCAGAACGCGCCGTGGGTGAGGCCGCCCAGCAGGCGACCGCCGGCCGCCACCGGGAAGTTCGGGGCGACCGCGACGATCACGTTGCTGATGGCGTAGAGGGCCACGGACCAGGCCAGCAGCCGCCGCCGCCCGACCCGGCCCAGCATGATGCCCAGCGGGGCGGCGAACAGCGCCACCATCAGCGCGTACCCGGTCACCAGCAGCCCCAGCCGTCCCGCGGAGACGCCGAGGTCGCGGCTCATCGATGGCAGGAGGCCGGTGGGGAGCAGTTCGGTGGTGACGGACAGGAGCACCGCGGCGGTCAGCACGGACAGGCTCGCGACCGGCCAGCGGTTATGGGCACGCATCCTTCGACGGTAAGCGACCGACCACTTAATCGCCCTTACGAATTAAGGGTGAGGTCCCCCACATCCAGGTCGTGGTGGATCCGCCCGTCCAGATCGGACAGTCGCGCGCCCTTGCCGCCCCACCGCGTGGAGATCATCTCCGCGGCGATGGAGATCGCCGTCTCCTCAGGGGTACGGGCGCCGAGGTCCAGCCCGATCGGCGACGCCAGTTTGATCAACTGCTCTTCCGGTACGCCTGCCTCGCGCAGCCGGGCCATCCGGTCGTCGTGGGTGCGCCGCGAGCCCATCGCGCCGACGAACGCGACCGGCTGGGCCAGCGCCACCTCCAGCACGGGCACGTCGAACTTGGGGTCGTGCGTGAGCACGCAGATCGCCGTACGCCCGTCGACCTTGTTGTCGGCGATCTGCCCGGTCAGGTAGCGGTGCGGCCAGTCGACGACGACCTCGTCAGCGTCGGGGAACCGCTTGCCGGTCGCGAAGACCGCCCGGGCGTCGCAGACGGTCACGTGGTAGCCGAGGAAGGCCCCCACCTTCGCCACGGCCGCCGCGAAGTCGATCGCGCCGAACACGATCAACCGGGGGCGCGGGGCGTACGCGCTGACGAACAGCAGCAGGTCGTCGCCGCGGCGCTCGCCGTCGTGGCCGTAGCGCAGCGGGCCCGTACGCCCGCCGGCCAGCATGCCCCGCACGTCGTCCGTGGCGGCGTCGTCGAGGCGTTCCAGACCCAGGGTCCCGGCGCGCCGGTCGGGCCACACCACCAGCCTTCGGCCGCGCCGGTCGGCGGGCCCGTCGACGCAGGTCACCACGGCCACCGGCTCGGCGGCCGCGATCGAGGCGGCGACGTCGCCCAGCTCGGGGAAGCTGTCCCGGTCGACCTTCTCGACGAAGAGATCGATGATGCCGCCGCAGGTCAGGCCGACCGTGAACGCGTCGTCGTCGCTGATGCCGTAGCGCTGCAGCACCGGCTCGCCCGTCCGCGCGACCTCCCCGGCCAGCTCGTAGACAGCGCCCTCCACGCAGCCGCCGGACACGCTGCCCACCGCGGTGCCGTCCGGTCCGACCAGCATGGTCGCGCCCGACGGCCGGGGCGAACTGCGCCAGGTAGCCACGACCGTGGCCATGCCGACCGGCTCGCCGGCGCGCCACCAGGCGAGGAGTTCGTCAAGAACGTCGCGCACGGGCCAACTATGACCCTTGGTGGGTCGCGGGCGCTAGGAGACCGCTGAACAATCCCGGGTTCTTGGGTGGCGTGGGTGCGCGTGGTGA